>NZ_JBICLH010000072.1:0-84914 GCF_043105125.1 Acinetobacter sp. TYF_19 | reverse complement strand
GTGAAATAATAAAAAATGAACGAATCAATCGTCTAATTGAGGTTTAGGACAGGTTTCTACATACTGATTTACTTATTTATCGATCATGACATTTAATCTACCCAACATTTTTGTTTTAAAATTTTTAAAAAATTGGATAGTCGATCAAATGCTCATAGTTTGTTAGCAATATCTTTAAATGGAATAATGAGTATGTCTAATAAAATTCAATATCAACTGAAAAAACTTCCTTTAATCTCATGTGCGTTGTTGAGCTGTTTGGCTTTTGGGCAAGTACATGCTGTATCTAATGATCAGGTCAAACATCTGGTTGAGTCAGAAAAAAAGAATTATTTAAATACTCTAGAGGCTTTAGTCAATATTGAGTCGGGGAGTAAAGATCTTGTCGGCGTGAATAAGATAGCCAAATATGTCGCTGAACAATTAAAAATGACAGGAGCTGAGGTCAGTATTGTAGAAGCTAAAGATATATATCGTATGGATGATACGCCCCAACAGACTGGTCCAATGGTAAAAGCTGTTTTAAAGGGTAAAGGCAGCAGTAAAATTATGCTAATTGCTCATATGGATACGGTGTATTTAACAGGAATGTTGAAAGACCAACCTTTTAAAATGGAAGGGGATAAAGTTTTTGGTCTTGGAATTTTAGATGATAAACAGGGGGTTGCTGCGATTATTCATACGCTTGATCTTTTGAAAAAGTTGAATTATCAAGACTATGGCATGATTACAGTCTTACTTAACTCCGATGAGGAGATCAGTTCGCCAGGTTCACGCAAACTGATTACTGAAACTGCACAAGACCAAGATGTGGTTTTGTCATTTGAGGGTGGTGGTAAAGATGGCAGTTTACGATTAGCCACCAGTGGGATTGGTGCAGCATATTTAGAGGTTCACGGGAAATCTGCACATGCAGGGGTTAAGCCTGAAGCAGGCATAAATGCACTGACAGAATTATCACATCAAATCTTACAGTTACAAGATTTATCCAATCCTAAAACAGGGTTGAAATTAAACTGGACTGTAGCGAGTGCAGGTAAAGTGCGTAACGTGATTCCAGACCTTGCGACTGCACAAGCAGATGTTCGTGCTTTGCAAGTTAAAGATTTTCAGCAAGTGGAACGTGTATTACAGGAAAGGATTAAACGTAAAAAGTTAGCTGATAGTGAAGTTAAGTTAAAGTTTGAAATGCGTCGCCCACCTTTAATGGCAAATCCACAGGCAAAAAAATTGGCTGAACAAGCACAGCTTATTTACAAAAATGATTTTAACTTACCAATGAAGGTCTTAACTGAAGCAACAGGTGGTGGTACAGATGCAGCATTTGCTGGCTTAAATTCGAAAGCAGCGATTTTAGAAGGCATGGGCTTATCTGGTGATGGTGCACATTCGAATAATGCTGAATATATTCTGGTTGAAAGTATTGTGCCGCGTTTATATTTAGCGACAAAGTTGATTATGGACTTATCGACCGCTCAAAAATAATAAAGTTGGTATGAAAGAACTCAACTGATTTGAGTTTTTACATCATGAAAGATGGTGTTTATTTTTAGCAGCATCTTTCATTAATCTAAATATTAGAATCTTATAAGGAAATGATGAGATCTTAAATAAAAACTATATAAAGTGAGGGATATTCTGAGAGATCGGTATAGCTATAGTTGATGTTACTTTTTTTATTCTTTGCTGCGTTATTCAGCGGAATCTGTTGGGTCTCGATGTATTGCTTGCTGTCCCAAGTGATTGGATTTTGGTCTTTATTCTTTAAGGAATGAAGGGGCAGCTTTTGTCTCTTCACTGTCGAATTGTTTCTTTTTAAATAAAAACTTCGAAATTACGTTTGCATAAAAAAATAAATGATAACGTGCTGTATATGATGCTTTTTTAACCAAGCAAGCTGAATGTAATTCATGGTAAAATGATCGGCTTTCATCTTTGATCTTTATTTGAGATCTTTCATCTGCCAGCCGAGAATTGCTAGCCATGTCTACTGCTTATACTATGCAGACCGCGCCTAAAGCGTTGTTTGATTACGACAAATATTGGGCGTCATGTTTTGAACCTGCGCCATTTTTGCCGATGTCGCGCGAGGAAATGGACCAACTCGGTTGGGATAGTTGTGACTTTATTTTGGTCTGTGGTGATGCGTATATCGATCATCCATCATTTTGTTCGGGCATTATTGGCCGTACGTTAGAAGCACAAGGTTTCCGTGTCGGGATTATTGCACAACCTGATTGGACGAATGTTGAAGCATTCCGTGTTTTGGGTAAGCCAAATATCGCTTGGGGTGTGACTGCTGGGAATATGGATTCGATGATCAACCGTTATACGGCTGATCGTAAAATCCGTTCTGATGATGCCTACTCGCCAGATAATTTACCCAATAAACGTCCAGACCGTGCAGCAACGGTGTATTGCCAACGTGTGCGTGAAGCATTTCCAGATGTACCTGTATTGTTAGGTGGAATAGAAGCGTCTTTACGTCGTATTGCACATTATGACTATTGGTCAGACAAAGTCCGTCGTTCAGTGTTGATGGACTCAAAAGCCGATCTTTTGATGTATGGTAATGGTGAGCGTTCAATTACTGAAGTGATGCATCGCTTAGCCAAAGGCGAAAAAATTCACGAAATTACCGATGTTCGTGGCACGGCATTTATCGTGAATAAGTTAAACCGTCCATCTAAAGCCAAGTTTGTGGAAATTGCATCAAATGATGTGGATACCATTGGCCGTGTTGATCCGATTATCAATCCTTATGTGATGACTGAAGATTTAGATGGCTGTGAAATTGAAAAAGATAAGGGTAATTCTTTAACCCAATACCAAAATTTCCAAAAAGAAATTGTGACGAATCAAATTGTTCGCGAAGGGGATCAACTTGATCCTGATACACAAATTGTGCAATTACAGCCGTCTTCAAAGGCAATTAAACATAAATTACCGCCGCGTGAGCTGGCTGTGATTCGTTTGCCTGCATTTGAAGCGGTGGCAGATGATCCCGTTTTATATGCACATGCCAACCGTATTTTGCACCTTGAAACCAATCCGGGAAATGCGCGTGCTTTGGTACAAAAGCATGGCGAGCGTGATGTCTGGTTAAATGCTCCACCGATTCCGTTAACGACGGAAGAAATGGACTATGTGTTTGATTTACCTTATGCACGTCTACCGCATCCTGTCTATGCTGATGCGCGTTTCCCTGCATTTGACATGATCAAATTTTCGGTCAACATTATGCGTGGCTGTTTTGGCGGTTGTACCTTCTGTTCGATTACAGAACATGAAGGACGCATCATTCAAAACCGTTCAGAAGAATCAATTTTACGTGAAGTTGAAAAGATTCGTGATACTGCACCGGGTTTTACCGGCATTATTTCTGACTTAGGCGGCCCAACTGCAAATATGTACCGTTTGCATTGTAAAGACCCTGAAATTGAAAAGAACTGTCGTAAACCATCCTGTGTGTATCCGGGCGTATGTCAAAACTTGCATACCGATCATGCACCTTTAACGCAGTTATATCGTAAAGCACGCGCTATTAAAGGCATCAAAAAGATTCTGATTGGTTCGGGTCTGCGTTATGACTTAGCGGTGTTAAACCCTGAATATGTTAAAGAATTGGTGCAGCATCATGTCGGTGGTTATTTAAAAATTGCGCCTGAACATACCGAAAAAGGTCCATTGTCTAAGATGATGAAACCGGGCATCGGAACCTATGATCGTTTCAAGCAAATGTTTGATCGTTTCAGTAAGGAAGCAGGTAAAGAGCAATATTTAATTCCGTACTTTATCGCAGCGCATCCGGGTACGACCGAATATGACATGATGAATTTGGCGATTTGGTTGAAGAAAAATGGTTTCCGTGCCGATCAGGTACAGACTTTCTATCCATCACCAATGGCAACCGCGACCACCATGTATCACACGGGTAAAAACCCATTAGCTAAAGTGGCGCGATATACTGAAGATGTTGATATTGTGAAAGGTGAGAAGCGTCGTCGTCTGCATAAAGCCTTCTTGCGTTATCATGATCCAAACAACTGGCCATTATTACGTGAAGCTTTAAAGGAGATGGGCCGCCAAGATTTGATTGGCAACTCGAAACAGCATTTGATTCCAACCTATCAACCGCAAGGGACAGAAGGTCAGTATCAGTCTGCTCGGAAGAAAAACTCAACCGTGGATGGCGATTCGCAAAAACGTAATGGTGATAGCCGTAACCAACAAGCGAAAAATCAATCGCGTCCATCAAATACCAAAAAGCGTCCTGAGCGCGGTCAGATTTTAACGCAGCATACAGGTTTACCACCGCGTGAAGCAGGTGATGCCAAGAAGCCATTTGGACATTCAAAGTCAAAACCAAAGTCTAAGTCACGTGCTTAATCGCAATTGAATATAAAAAAGGATGCTACGGCATCCTTTTTTAGGATTGATCTTTTTTATTGCGTTAGAAAAATAACTCAAAGATTGGCTTTTCTGCCATACGTCTGGAAAATTGGGTCAGTCCAAAGAATCATATTGCACGTGAATGGATCACTCTATTACAGTGTAGATAGGCTAAAGAGCCAAAATTTCATTTAGATTAAAACAAAACGTGTTACAACGAATGACATTGCAAAAAATTGTTTAGTTTTATCAGCGTTTGTTTGATTTTAGCTTTAGTTTTTTTATTGCGTGGTTTGGATAAATGGTCAGTAGGTTATACTGATCGAATAAAAATGGTTGTGATACCGAAAATTATAATAAAGATCAAAAGGATGCAAATATGACAACTTATATGGTAATTGGTAGCGTGTTGTTGATACTAGTCATGATTTTAGCGAGTAAAGCGTTGATCCCTAAGACCAAGCAGCAAGATAGTGCATTAAGACAACGTGCTATTTTTAGTATGCATGAGCAACTGACTTATACTCGTTTGAAAGAAATTTTACCGCATCATACTGTGCTGGCACATGTATCTTATGATGCCTTACTCACGACAAAATTTTCGCGTACACGAAATAAATACCGCAATCTGGTGGCTGATTTTGTCATTGTGGATAGTGCACAACAAGTTTTGGCAGTGGTTGCTTTAGAAGATCCGCTTTCACTGAAACGTCCACAAAAGGCACAGTTTCAGGATGCGATCCTTGATATGGCTGGCTATAAAGTGATTCGTTATGAAGAAGTGCCTGACTATCATCAGTTACGTGAAGATTTTTATGGCGATCTCTATGCCTCATCGCGTTTGACTAAAGATACGCGTGTGGCCAAAAAATATGATTACTATAATGCTGCACAAACTCGAAAATTACGTCTGATCGGCTAACTCAATCTCAGCGCGCAGCATAAAAACATGAAAACTCATGTTTTTATGCTGCGTGTATTTTTATGCAGGTTGCACTGCAACAACGGTTAACTCTACCAATACTCGTGGATCATAAAGTTTAGTTTCAACACAGGTACGGGGTAAGGCATCAATATCTGCAACCCAAGCGTCCCATACTTCATTGAAAGCTGCATAGTCTTGTTCAATATTCTTCAAATAAATCGTTACCGATAAGATATGGCTTTTATCTGTGCCTGCATCAGCTAAAAATTGGTCAATCATGTCGAATGTTTGTTGGGTTTGACCTTTAATATCGAGATCAAAGTCAGACGCCAGTTGACCTGCCAAATGAACGAGGTTGCCAGCAATCGCAACTTCAGAAAAACGATTTGAGACATGCAAACGTTGAACCGTCATGATGTATGCATCCTGTGTGATGAGTATAAAAATAGAACATAAAAAGTAGTTCAATAGCCTACCACAAACTCATGTATGACAGATGGCTACGATGTTGGCTTTCAATCAGGTGCAGAATTTTACAGCGTGAAGGATCCTATCTATTGTTATAAGCGCATGTGAACAGAGGATGGATTCAATATTTCGACGTGGGAATTACAAAAGATGAAGCAACGCGATTAATAGGTCAATCTTATGCGGACTTTATAACAGTATATTTAAAAATATTGGATTATTCTGATGCTAGAGCACTGCTGTGTAATATAGATGGGGGAATACCATATAAATATCAGAGATGTCCTGTAATCTTCGGATTTGATCGTCACGCCAATCACAGGACGTATGCTAAAAGTAAAGGTAAGTTTTAGCATCTCAGCGGTTACATGGATAAATGCAGCGCGTCATTAGATTACTCTAAAAACACAGTTTGTGAATGCTAATTTGCATTATTTTTGTTCTTTTGGTTAAAAAATGACTGATTGAGCAATCAGTCAGACCATAAAGAGAGCTGGGGTAAAGGCTCTTGAGTCGAAAGAGCATAGACCCCAACACCGATAAGACGAAATTGTTTATCCGGTGTGATTTGCATTTCTTTGAGTAAGATATCTAAGGTCATTTGCAGTTCAGTTTGATGCTTTAATGGCATTTTGAAGATTTTACTGTGCTGTAGGGTTTGAAAGTTTTTCAGTTTCAGTTTGACGGTGACACCGCGGGCATACAGTTGCTTTTTCTCTAAGCTTTGCCAGACTTGTGCAATCAACTTGGGCCAAAATTGGAGACATTGTTCAATGGTTAAATCATCATCAAAAGTGGTTTCTTTTGAAATTTGCTGACGTTCTCGTTCCGCTTGTACAGGACGCTCATCAATCCCTTGTGCATAGAGATAGAGCTGTTTGCCATACTTGCCAAAATGATGAATCAGGACATTTTCATCCTCATGCTGTAAATCACCTAAAGTTTCAAGTTTGAGTGCATGTAATTTTTCTTGCTTGACTTTACCCACTCCAGGAATTTTTTTAAGCGGCAAGTGCTGAATAAACTGCTGAACTTGTGAGGGTTTAATTACACAGATACCATTCGGTTTATTCCAGTCCGACGCAACTTTGGCTAAAAACTTATTGGGTGCAACACCCGCAGAGGCAGTCAGTCCTGTGCTCTGAAAAATATCAGCACGGATGCGTTCAGCGACTTCTGTGGCACTGGCCAGTTGTTGTAAATTTTCCGTTACATCTAAATAAGCTTCATCTAAGGAAAGCGGTTCAATGAGTGTGGTATAACGCTGAAAAATTGTATGAATTTGCTCTGAGACCGCACGATATTTAGAGAAATTAGGTTCAATAACTACCACTTGAGGACAGCGTTTTTTGGCTTGAGTCATCGACATGGCCGAGCGGAGTCCGTAGTTACGTGCAGGGTAGGATGCAGCTGCAATGACAGCACGAGGATGGTGTGAAGAAATCACCACAGGTAAATGCTTTAAGTCGGGACGATCAAGTAACTCCACAGAGGCATAGAAGGCATCCATGTCGATGTGAATGATTTTTCGCATGCTGAATTTTAATATTGAAATCTAAGGCAGTATTGCACTATTCAGATCGATTGCGTAGTCCTGTATGCGGCATAAGCGACATAGTTTGACTTGGTGTTTTTTGTATTTGAACTTCAATGCTGAGCTTGGAACTGCTCTACTTGATCGGTAAGTTTTGTGGCAGTTGATAAAGCCCTTGGCGCTCTAAAAAGCTGATCCAATCTTGCTCTGAGCCTTGAAATACATTGAGATCCACCAAGGTTGGTATGCCTTTAATTTGACCTTGGCTGGTGTGTTGCCAAAAGGTCCATTTCGGATTGCCTTTGAGCTCAGGCTGGCCTTGATATTCACGAATCCAAAGGGGAGTTTGTTTAAATTTATCGACCAAAACAATATTATAAAATGCTTTAGAGGTATAAAAAATGGGTTGCAAACCATAGTGTTGATAGAGTTGGTCGTGCATGACCTGAATTTCTTTGAGCAGCTGTTCTCTGGTATAGGTGTTGATACAGTTGCTGTCATATTCCAAATCAATCACAGGCGGCAAACTATCGGTTTTCTTCGGCACAGTTTCGATAAAGTTCTGCGCCTGAATCTGGCCATCACGGCATAAACGATAAAAATGATAAGCCCCGACCAAAAAGCCTTGTTCACGAGCTTTGAGCCAGTTGTCCTGAAATTTACGGTCTTTGAAATCTCCTCCTTCGGTGGCTTTTAAATAAACGAATTTAAACTCTTGGGGAGAAATGGATTGCCATTGGATGTCGCCCTGATGATGAGATACATCAAAGCCTTTTATCGGATACTCTTGGGCAGATGCGATATTGTTCTGCAAGAAAAAATAGGTGATCCCCAGTCCGATACATAGCATCACTACACAGGCAAGTATGTAATAGGGATATGAGGTTTTTGACGGCGTGGAAACTTTCTTTCTTGCGGACATGCTTTTGCAGGTATTGGTTTTTAGCTCATCATCATAGCTCGAATTTGCGGAACTGACCATGATGATTATGGTCAGTGAATGGCAGCACTTTGTATCTGTTATTCATCCACGGTATCTTTGGGGATGTGCCAGAAAATAGCTGCGGTAATCAGGTTAATACATCCTAAAACAATTAAGGTGTTATGGAATGCCATGACGATGTGATCTGTGCCCCAATATGCCGTAAAGACATTGACCAAAGTACCTGCCAGAGCCACGCCAATACTCATCGAAACCATCATGATCATTGACAAAAAACTGTTGCCACTGCTGGCATCTTGTTGTGGTAAATCTTTCAGCGTGAGGGTGTTCATAGATACAAATTGCAGTGAGTTCAGCATACCAAAAATAAAGAAATGCAGCGCGCGCAGCCAAGTTGGGGTGTCTGCGGTATTGAGGGCAAAACTGGCGATACATGCACCAACCAACAAGGTGTTAACCAAAAGCACGTGGCGATACCCGAAGCGCTGAATCAAGTGACGAATGATGGGTTTTGAGGCCAGTGAGCCTAGCACTGTTGGAATCATCAAGAGGCCTGTCACAAAAGGTTCAAAACCGAAAGCTACTTGGAGCATGAGTGGCATCAAAAAAGGCATGGCATTGCCACCGAGGCGAGCAAAGAAGTTACCTAAAATACCCACGGCATAAATGCGGTTACGAAACAGTTTACTGCGAAATAGCGCATTTTGATGGGTATGTGCATGATAGGCATACCAAAGCGCAGTCGCCAAGCTCAGTACAATCAGCCCCATACTCCACCATAAAGTCAGGTGCGGACTGGCAAAATTTTCAATCCCTAGAGATAGCCCTGCCATGGTGATCACCAACAGGATAAAACCCCAAAAGTCAAAACGCGGTACATTCTGCTCGGTGACATTCGGCATGGCTTTAAAGCTAATCAGGACACCTAACAGCCCCATGGGGAGGTTAATCAGGAAAATCCAATGCCATGTACTGACTTCGACCAACCAGCCCCCGAGTGTTGGACCAATCAGAGGGCCAATCAGTCCCGCGAGACTCATCAAACTCATGGCTGATAAAAACTGCGTCCGCGGAATGACTTTGAGCATGGCTAAGCGGCCAACAGGGAGCAATAATGCACCACCGATGCCTTGTAGCACGCGATAGAACAACAACTCATTTACGCTTTCAGAAAAGCCACAGCCCAGTGAAGCAAGGGTAAAAATGATAATGGCACTGAAATAAGTATTGCGCACCCCAAAACGGTCGGCGAGCCAGCCACTCAAGGGAATACAGGCAGCAACGGCAAGCACATAGGCCACCACCACGCTATGCATTTGCAGCGGGTCTTCATTTAAACTGACTGCCATAGCCGGTAGAGCAGTATTCACAATGGTAGTATCTAAGCCTTGCATAAAAAAGCCAATCGAAACCAGAAGTACCAAAAGACGGTACTCAGGAGCGAGTGCTTGATGGGTCGGCGTTTGGTTCATAGATACAACAAAGTGAAATTTTTAAACAGTTTAGCTTAATTTAAGTTGGACTGTTGTTGCGAATGTGCATTTATCACATGCCATCAAATTGACATCTCTACGTCATGTGTTTGCAACGCGTACGTCATACATTGGTTAAATTTGAACCGATATTTAGATCATGATGAATAAAACATATAGTGCTGTCTTTTTGGCATGCATGGGGTTGGGCTTAGCGGGGTGTAATGACAGTGATGATGCGCAAACCATCACATCACCACCAGTGGTAGAGGAAGCCACGCCGAATAGTATTGAACTGGTTCATCTTGCAAGTTATGAGTCGGGGATATTTGGACAGAGTGCAGCGGAGATCCCCGCCTATGATGCTGCGAGTAAGCGTCTGTTCGTGGTGAATGCACAAAAGGGCATGGTCGATGTTTTAGATTTCTCCCAGCCAGCGCAACCGACATATATCCAATCTTTGGATGCCAAAACTTATTTAGCCAATTCCGAAGTGAATAGTGTCGCGGTGCATAATGGCATCGTGGCACTGGCGGTTCAGGCTGAGGATAAAACCCAAACTGGTATTGTGGCTTTCTTTAAAGCACAGGATCTCTCTTTTATCAGCCAAGTCAACGTGGGGGCTTTGCCAGATATGTTGACCTTTACGCCTGATGGTCGAAAAGTACTGGTAGCGAATGAAGCGGAACCGAATGAAGGGTATCAAGTCGATCCCGAAGGTTCGGTCAGCATTATTGATATTTCAGATATTCAAAAACCAACAGCAAGCATTGCGGGCTTCCACGCATGGAATGACCGTAAACAAGACTTATTAGATGCAGGCATTCGTATTTTTGGCCCAGACATCAGTCAATACTCAAATGTAGCGACCGCAGGTATTCAAACGACCACCGTTGCACAAGACCTAGAGCCTGAGTATATCGCAGTCAGTGCTGATGGTAAAAAAGCATGGGTTAGTTTGCAGGAAAATAATGCTATTGGGGTCCTAGACCTAGCAAAAAATCAATTTGTTGATCTTTTCCCGATGGGCTACAAGGACCATAGTTTGCCTGAAAATGCCTTGGATGGAAGTGACCGTGACTGTGCTATTGGTCAAGACTCTTTGGGACGTAGTATTACAGAATGTGCAAAAGATGCAGGCATGATTAATATTCGCTCTTGGCCGGGGCTATATGGCATGTATATGCCCGATGCCATTGCACAATATCAAGCCAACGGTAAAACCTATTTGGTCACGGCCAATGAGGGGGATGCCCGTGAATGGCTAGGGGATGAAGCCAAATATTTTGAAGGCGGGGACTTAAATGCTGGTTATGCTGAAGAGATACGCATCAAACATTTGTTTAAAAAAGCAGGTTTTGACGCCAAAGGTGATTATGCCGCGCATTTACGTCAGCTTGCACCGGGCGTGAAAGGGGCAAAATTAAACCCCGAGGTGTTTAAACCTTGTCAAACGGCTGATGCAACAGAAGTCTGCGCGGATAATTTAATTAAAGATTCACAAATTGGACGTTTGACCATTAGTTGGACGCAAGGTTATCAAAAAGATCCACTAACAGGTCTGCCGAAGCTAGATGAAAATGGTCGTCTGACTTATGACAAATTATACGCCTATGGTGGTCGTTCGGTGAGTATTGTCGACCCTGAAACCAAACAGATTGTATGGGACTCGGGGAGTGAGTTTGAGCAAAAAATTGCGGAGCTGTTCCCAGAGCAATTTAATAGCAATCATGAAGCATTTAAATTTGATGACCGTAGTGACAATAAAGGTCCTGAACCTGAAGGCGTGACTTTGGGTAAAATTGGTGAAAAGACCTTTGCCTTTATTGGACTTGAGCGTGCCAGTGGCATCATGGTGTATGACATTAGCAACCCGAATCAGGCTAAATTTGTTCAGTATCTGAACCATCGCAATACCAATGAAACAGAAGTCACGAAGCAAGGTGACTTAGGCCCAGAAGGTTTGATTTTCATCGCGGCGAAGAATTCACCCAATGGTCGCCCGCTGTTGGTGGTGGGAAATGAAGTCAGTGGTAGTACAGCGGTTTATGAAGTCAAACTCAATTAAAAAAACTGAGTTTTGACTTTGAAAAAAGAGCACTACGGTGTTCTTTTTTATGGCGCTACAAAAAATATATGACAAGGATGTCATGAAAATGAAATAAAACCGTCATAATCTTTGGCAAACGTCCAAGGGCACTGTCTTGGAATAAATTATTCAAAAGGTTGGTTTTATGACAATCGAAATTTTGATGGTGATAGGCTTCTGTTTAGCCGCTTATTCTATCGTCGGAAATGATGTGCCACAGACATTAGGTACGTTTATTTCATCCAATGCACATCGTCCATGGTGGGTGCTTTGGCTCTTTATCAGCACCATTTTGGTGGTGGTGTTGATTTATGGTTGGTATGCATCCGGTGTGGGGGATGCATCATATGGTCGTTTAGAAACGATCCCTTTTCCTGAGGGTGGGGTCACGTGGCTCTATATTGTGCCACCGATTTTGCTGTTATTTTTAACCAAATACGGAATTCCCGTCAGTACCACTTTCTTGGTTTTAACCATTTTCTCGCCTGCAAGTTTAGGCTCGATGATGGTGAAATCGATGATGGGCTATGCGGTGGCCTTTGTGGTTGCGATTATTGTCTATCGTTTTGTGATGCGCCAAGTCGCGAAGTATTTTGCAAAAACCCGTAATCAAGAACCATCGCATATTTGGATTGGGCTACAGTGGGTCTCTACGGCTTTTCTGTGGAGTCAGTGGCTGATTCAAGATTTGGCCAATATTTTCGTCTATGTACCCCGTCAAGTGCCGTTTTCATTTTTACTGTTTGCTATCACGGTCTTTGTGGTGTTGTTGGCGGTAATTTTGTACCAACGCGGCGGTGCGATTCAGAAGATTGTCGATACTAAAACAGGTGTCACCGATATTCGTGCAGCGACCATTATTGACTTTATGTATGCCCTGATTTTGTTGGTGTTCAAAGAGTGGAGCAATATTCCAATGAGTACCACATGGGTATTCTTAGGTTTACTTGCAGGTCGTGAGTTTGCAATGTCGATGATTTTTGATGAAGTGAACAAACACCGCACTTCGCGTAACGTCAGTAAAGATGCGATGAAATTGATGTTTGGTTTAGCCATGTCCGTGATTTTGGCGACCACACTGCCGTGGTTCTATAACTTTGTCACCCATTATGGGCAATAAACGCACATGTTAAAAAAGCGAGCTCTAGGCTCGCTTTTTTATGGCATTAAGAACAGGGTTTAAATGGCAAAGTGTGCTGGACTGCCGAGGTTGGCAATGGCTGAATAAATCTGTTCAGCATGGTTGCATACAATTACTTTTGCGCGGTGCTGTGGCGGTAGAAAACCTTCTTCTACTGCATGATCCAACTGGGCAATCAGTGCGTCATAGAAACCATTGACGTTATAAATCATCATCGGCTTTTGGTGTTGGTTTAGTTGTCCCCAGGTCGCCACTTCTAAAATTTCTTCAAAAGTGCCTAAACCACCAGGTAGTGCGACAAAGGCACTTGCACGTTCGGCCATTAAGGCTTTGCGCTCATGCATGGTTTGTACAACATGTAATTCGGTCAGTTGGTGATGCGCAATTTCATAATCCAGCATAAATTCTGGAATGACGCCGACTGCTTCACCGCCGTGGCTAATCATGGCATCGGCCACTTGTCCCATGAGGCCAATGCTGGCCCCCCCATAAACCAGACCAAAACCCTGTTTGGCTAAACCTTGTGCCAGTGCAATCGCTTTTTCTTGATAAATCGGTTTATTGCCTGAACGAGAACCGCAGTAAAGTGCGATCAGAGGTTGAGTGGTTTGAACATTTACTTCAGTGTTGAGAGAGGATATTTTTAATTCACTATTCATGGCGTATGTTTTTACCTTTTGCTTTATCTACTTTTTCTCTCTTAGTTTAAGCAAGAAATGTGACGGCAAGCTGTATTTAATCTAACAATCGGGTAATAATTTGTTAAATCTTTTAAAACAGTGCGATTTTGAAAAAAAGATGAATTTCATGTAGATCTTGCCTATACTTATTTCCTGTTTTACAACACAAGAACGAACATGGGTAGTGGTAGTTGTCGCTCAAGACATCTTCAGTTTTCCGAAAAAAAATTACAGCCATTGGTGCTGAATCTTCCTTTTCATCCGCTTAAGTTGCGTTATGCACCGTATATTTCCCCTCGACAGGAGCAGATCACATGATATTTGAATGGATGTCTGATCCTTCTGCGTGGGTGGGATTACTCACCTTAGTGGTGCTGGAAATTGTGCTCGGGATTGATAACTTGGTTTTTATTGCGATTTTGGCGGAGAAACTTCCACCAGAACAACGTAATACGGCCCGTGTTGTTGGTTTGATCCTTGCACTCTTAATGCGTTTGGTGCTGTTGGCCTCAATTGCTTGGGTGGTGACACTGACCGAGCCGCTGTTCCATATCTTCGATCATCCTTTCTCAGGACGCGATTTGATTCTTCTGTTTGGTGGGGTGTTTTTGCTGTTTAAAGGCACCATGGAACTGCATGAACGTATTGACGCCAAAGTGGTTCAGAAAGAAGAAAGTCCAGCCAATGCTGTGTTTTGGATGGTGATCGTTCAGATTGTGGTTTTGGATGCTGTGTTTTCCTTAGACTCGGTGATTACCGCAGTCGGTATGGTTAAACATCTGTCTGTGATGATGATTGCGGTGGTTATCGCCGTGGGCATTATGCTGTGGGCATCCAAGGCCTTGATGGAATTCGTCAACAAACATCCGACCGTGGTGATTTTGTGTCTCGGCTTCCTCATGATGATCGGTTTCTCATTGATTGTAGAAGGCTTTGGTTTCCATATTCCAAAAGGCTACTTATATGCCGCGATTGGTTTCTCGGTGATTGTTGAACTCATCAACCAAACCATGCGCCGTAATCAAGAGAAAATGGTCACCACCACAGATCTCCGCTATAAAACTGCGTCTGCGGTGCTGCGAATGTTGGGCGGTAAAAATAATGATCATGCCTCTGAGCCTGAAGATGTCCTGGCAACTCGCGCCTATGCGGATGAAGTGTTTGATCCTGAAAATGGGGTCTATCATAGTGTCTTGGTACAAGGGGTGCTGGGTTTATCCGAGCGTCCTGTGAAGTCCGTGATGACCCCACGTCCAGAGTTGGAGTGGATTGATTTAGAGGATGAAGAAGCTTCAATCAAATCACAACTACTCAGTATTACGCATTCACGTTTAATCGTGGCACGGGGCGAGTTAGACAACATCGCTGGTGTGGTACTGACCCATAAAGTTTTGAATGAATATATTGAAACGGGTGTACTCGATTTTGATAAACATTTACGTGAGCCTGTGATTGTGCATGAAAATGCACAAGTCCTGATGGTAATGGAACAACTGCGTCAAGCACCGTTACAAATGGCTTTGGTCTTGAATGAATACGGCTCGATTGAAGGGATTGCCACGCCGATTGATGTATTAGAGGCGATTGCAGGGGAGTTCCCCGATGAAGATGCTGAAGACAATGTGGCTGAAAGTTTAGAAGATGGCAGCCTGATGCTCGATGGCTCAACCGATATTCGCCATGTGTCGTTATTGTTGGATCGTGATTTGGTCGACGAGTCTGATCAGTACTCAACCTTGTCAGGCTATATCCTCTTTCATTTAGGTCGTTTACCCGAAAATGGCTCTAGCCTTGAAGCAGATGGTTGTATTTTTGAAGTGGTGACAATGGATGGGCACAAAATTGAAAAGGTGCATGTGATTCCAAAGTCGGATCTGCACAAGGAATCATCTTAAAACAAACCGTAATCTGGTTTGAACAGGTTAAAATAGCTCGCAATGTCGAGCTATTTTTTATGGAAAAATCATGAGTAATGTTGAGTGTCCGTGTGGACAGGGCGAATATAAGCAGTGTTGTCAGCCTTTGCACTTGGGACAAAGTCATGCGCAGAGCGTGGCTCAACTTATGCGCTCACGTTATAGTGCTTTTGCTAAACAACAAATTGATTACATTGTACAAACCACAGCGTTGGGGCAGCAACAGGCTCTAGATGTTGCAGCAATTGCAGAGTGGAGTCGAAGCAATCAATGGTTGAAGTTAGACGTCGTGCAGGCCAATGAAAAACTCGATAAAAACCATGCCATGGTCGAGTTCAAAGCCTATTATCATGATGGTACATCGCCACAGATACATCATGAAATTTCACATTTTGTGAAACATGCAGAGGCATGGTATTTTTTAGATCCAACCACTGAAATGCAAATCACCATGAAACAAGCGTGCATCTGCGGTTCAGGGAAAAAATTTAAACAATGTTGTGCACAATTTTTATAATTTTAAGCAAATTTGGCTTAGAATAGCGCGCATCAATTAGCCTATATGGAATCCAGGCGATGTTACTCACTATTATTTATATTATAGCGATCACAGCAGAGGCAATGACAGGTGCACTGTCGGCGGGTCGGCGTAGTATGGATTGGTTTGGTGTGGTGATTATTGCTTGTGTCACAGCGCTGGGCGGCGGTTCTGTCCGCGATGTGTTATTAGGACATTATCCGCTGACTTGGGTCAAGCATCCTGAATATTTGATGCTGACCTGTTTTGCCGCTTTTATGACGATTTTGATTGCCAAGTGGATGCGCCATTTACGTAATATCTTCTTGGTGCTCGATGCTCTGGGCCTGATCGGTTTTACCATCATTGGCTGTCAAATTGCCTTAGAAATGGGACATGGTTTTGTGGTGTCTGCGGTCGCAGGAGTTCTGACAGGGGTATCGGGCGGTATCTTACGTGATATTTTGTGTAATGACGTCCCTTTGGTCTTCCGCCGTGAACTGTATGCCAGTATTTCTTTTGTCGCGGTGATTTTCTATTGGGGCTGCATTCAGCTCGGTTTATCACTTGAGCTGACTGTGATTTCGACTTTGATCTTTGGCTTTAGTTTACGTTTAATCGCGATTTACTTCGGCTTAGAAATGCCGAAATTCATTTATCAAGATGATGATGAGCAATCGGCTTCCTCGAAAGATGCGAGCTAAAATAACGGCGATTTGACCGCCTTATTTGTATAAAAAAGCACATAATGATAAAGCCTGTTGAGAAAGCAGCCCGCTATCTTTTCCCGCTTTAGAGGCCGAGCTATGGATTTAGTTTCTCGCATACAACGCTTACCGATCGGTAAATTTCACTACACCCTGTTGTGGGTCATTGGCTTGGGCTGGATGTTCGATGCCATGGACACGGGGCTGATTTCTTTTATTTTGGCAAAAATGGCCGAAGACTGGCACATGACCCCAACCGAGAAAGGTTGGGTGGTCTCCATTGGCTTTGTCGGAATGGCGATTGGTGCGGTGTGCTCAGGTGGTCTAGCCGATCGTATTGGGCGTAAAACAGTTTTTGCCGCGACACTAGTGATTTACAGTTTAGCGACGGCAGCCTGTGCCTTTGCCCCGAACTTAACGTGGTTGTTGGTGTTTCGTTTTATTGTGGGTTTAGGCTTAGGTGGACAGTTGCCAGTAGCGGTGACCTTGGTCAGTGAATACATTCCTGCGCAGGTGCGTGGGCGTTTTATCGTGCTGCTAGAAAGCTTTTGGGGCTTAGGTTGGCTCTGCGCTGCATTGGTGGCGTATTTTGTGATTCCAAAATTTGACTGGCATATGGCCTTCTTAATCGGTGGGATTCCTGCACTGTACGCCATTGTGATTTGGTTCAAAGTGCCTGAGTCAATTCCTTATCTCATCAACCGTGGCCGCATTGTGGAAGCGCACGCTTTGGTGCAGCAGATTGAACGCCAATGCGGTGTGGAAGTGATTGAACATATCATCGTTAAACCAGTGGCAGAAAAAAAGAATGTGTCTTTTACCCAGCTCTGGTCGGGGGCATTTGCACGTAGAACCTTGATGTTGTGGTTGATTTGGTTTGGTATTGTCTACTCATATTATGGCATTTTTACATGGTTACCCAGTTTGCTGGTGAAGCAGGGGTATAGCATTGTTCAGTCTTTTGAATATGTCTTGGTGATGATTTTGGCACAGCTGCCAGGCTATATGGCCGCAGCATGGCTGGTCGAAAAGCTGGGACGTAAAGTAACCTTGGCTGGTTTTATTGGCATGTGTGCAGTTTCCGCGTATTTCTTTGGTCAAGCCGATACTGTGAGCATGATCATGTTCTGGGGTTGTTTGATGTCATTCTTTAACCTCGGTGCATGGGGGGTGTTGTATACCTATACCCCAGAGCAATATCCAACCAATATCCGGGCTTTTGGTTCGGGCTGGGCATCAGCCATTGGCCGTATGGGCGGCATTGTCGCACCGATGGTGGTGACACATATGATGGTACAGAGCAATGGATTTAGTGCGATTTTCATGATGTTTACCGCAGTATTGCTTGCGGTGGCAGCGGTAATTTTGATTTTGGGTGAAGAGACCAAAGGCAAAACATTGGAAGAAATTGGACTGTAATTTAGTTCGCGCTGAAGATTGAGCGTCTGATGTGCTGAGACTCTCAGTCTCCAGTAAATCTCAAGATAAAATCTAGATGATGGATCTGAAAATAACCAATAACAAGATCCAACTCAGCAATAAAAAATTCAATCTGCTCGGCTGAAATGTGGCTTCTCAACATTGCATTTTGATAAAAGTTAGCCCCGTGCATGATGAGGCTATTTAAATAGCTGCGACTTGATTGATGCAATCTATCCAATTGGTTGTGTCGCATTTTGGACGAGGATGGGCAGATTTTTTGTCGATCGTATCGATCAAGTTGAGAAGACTGAAGTTGCTTAACCATTTTCATTGATGAGCAGAGATGAACACAGGAACTGAACTTCAAAATAATTAGTTGCTCATTTTAAAAAAAATGGATAATTTTACGACACTAGGAACATCTAAAGACGCAATTTGTCGTAGTGGTGTACGCTTTCACTTGTATAGGCAGAGCCTGCGACATAGCATAAGAACTTAAACAAAAAACGATTAATTAGGATGACAGGTTGTTATGACGAACCTTGCGCATCAAGCGACAGAAAACCGTTCCGTAGCAGAATTTACTGAACAAGCATATCTCAATTACGCCATGTACGTGATCATGGATCGTGCCTTACCGCATATCAGCGATGGCTTAAAACCTGTACAACGCCGTATTGTATATGCCATGAGTGAATTGGGGCTGAAACACAGCGGTAAACCCAAAAAATCTGCGCGTACCGTTGGCGATGTGCTCGGTAAGTATCACCCGCATGGTGATTCGGCCTGCTATGAAGCGATGGTGCTGATGGCGCAGCCTTTTAGTTATCGTTATCCGTTTATTGAAGGTCAAGGTAACTGGGGTTCTCCCGATGATCCGAAATCATTCGCGGCGATGCGTTATACCGAAGCCAAATTATCTCAGTATAGTGAAGTACTTTTGTCTGAACTGGGACAGGGAACTTGTGACTGGCAGGACAACTTTGATGGTTCGATGAAAGAGCCTGTGACTTTACCTGCACGTATTCCGAATATTTTGTTAAATGGCACTACGGGCATTGCGGTTGGTATGGCTACGGACATTCCACCACACAACCTGCGTGAAGTCGTGAAAGGCACCATTGCCTTAATTCGTAATCCAAATCTAGGCGATGAAAAAGTTGCAGAATATATTCCTGCACCCGATTTGCCGACCAGAGCAGAAATTATTACGCCGTCTGAAGAGCTGTTAAAAATACAAAGCACAGGTCGGGGCAGTTACCGTATGCGTTCGGTCTATCGCATCGAAAAAAATGAAATTGTGATCACGGACTTGCCTTATCAAGTGTCAGGCTCGAAAGTTATTTCGCAAATTGCAGATCAAATGCAGGCGAAAAAACTGCCTTTGGTGAGCGATGTACGAGATGAATCAGATCATCAAAACCCAACCCGTTTGGTGATTGTACTGCGTTCAAATCGGATTGATGCTGAAGCGGTAATGAGTCACCTTTTTGCCACCACCGATCTTGAGTCGAGCTATCGGGTCAATATGAACATGATTGGTGCGGATGGCCGTCCACAAGTGAAATCGATTCGTCGTATTTTGCTGGAGTGGATTGAAATTCGAAAGGAAACCGTCACCCGTCGTCTGCAATATCACCTGAATAAAATTGAAAAACGCTTACATATTTTGGGCGGTTTGATTATTGCCTATTTAAATATTGATGAAGTGATTCGTATTATTCGTGAAGAAGAACAGCCCAAAGCGGAGTTGATGTCACGTTTTAATATTGATGATATTCAGGCCGAAGCCATTTTAGAACTCAAATTACGTCATTTGGCTCGACTTGAAGAAATGGAAATGCGCCGTGAGCAAGAAGAGTTAGAAGCCAAAGCTGCACTGATTCGTGAACAGTTGGCTAATCCAGAGTCTTTAAAAGCTTTGATCATCAATGAACTCAAAGATGATGCGAAAAAATACGGCGATGACCGTCGTTCACCAATCGTGCATCGTGCAGAAGCGACGGCGATGAGTGAGCAAGATTTCATGCCTGCTGATCCTGTGACTGTGGTGTTGTCTGAAGCGGGGTGGATTCGCTCAGCCAAAGGTCATGAAGTTGATGCCGAAAACCTGAACTTCCGTGCGGGTGATCAATACCTCAGTCATGCACAAGGTAAATCGAATCAGCGCGTGTATGTGCTGGATGAGTCAGGACGTAGTTATGCACTAGCCATTAATAGCCTACCGTCCGCGCGTGGTCTGGGAGAACCGTTGAGTTCAAAATTGTCCCCAGCCAGTGGTATCGGTTTTAAACAAGTCTTCATTGCTGATGATGAAGACGAAGTCGTGGCGCTGAGTAGCAAAGGGTATGGTTTTAAAACACAGGCAAAACAGTTAGATACCAATGCAAAAGCAGGTAAAGCCTTCCTGACTTTACCTGAAAATGCCACAGTTATGCCGTTAACCAGTGTTGATCAGGCCACCCATTTGGCGTTATTGACCTCAACGGGTCGTTTGTTGATTTTAGAGTTGTCAGAGTTGCCTGTTTTAAATAAAGGTAAAGGTAATAAATTGATACAACTTGAAGAGAAAGATCAAATTGTATTCATGACAAGATTAACGCTAGATGAAATACTGCAAGTCGTTGCAGGACAGCAGCAATTAAAATTGAAGGGTGATGACTTGCAAAAATACATAGGCAAAAGAGCATCAAAAGGGCAGTTATTACCACGTGGTTATCAAAAAGCAAATAAACTGTTAGTTCAGAGATAAAACTAGCATCCATTGATCAAAATACGTTATATATGGTATGTATGCGGGAAATGGATGCAATATTAAGCAACACAAGTTAAATAAAGAGCGCTTAATATTGAGAACAACAGCTGAGAATTTAAGGATTACTGATAGGAGAATCGGGCGATATGGAAAAGATTTGGTTCGCAGAATACCAAAAAACGGGGATTCCAGAGACTGTAGAATTGCCACCAGAAAATACGTCATTGGTTGATGTATTTGAAAGAAATTTCCAAAAATTTGGCTCTCGTGATGCTTTTATCTTTATGGATAAAGTACTCACTTTTAGTGAGTTAGAAGAAGCAAGCCGTAAATTTGCAACGTATTTACAAAGTTTGGGTCTAGCAAAAGGCTCACGTGTCGCTGTGATGATGCCGAACGTTCTGCAGTATCCTATCGTTGCTTTGGGTGTATTCCGTGCAGGTTTAGTACTGGTTAACGTCAATCCACTGTATACCGCGCGTGAACTTGAACATCAGTTAAATGACTCGGGTTCAGAAGTTTTAGTGATCATCGAAAACTTTGCCTCTGTTTATCAAGCGATTAATGGTAAAACCCCAGTTAAACATGTTGTGATTGCCTCTGTAGGTGACATGTTGGGTGCATTAAAAGGCACACTGGTGAACTTTGTATTACGTTCTGTGCGTAAGCAAATTCCAGCATGGAATATTCCTGGCCATATTAGCTTTAATGCGGCAATGTCGAAAGTTAGTGCAAGCAACTATAAGCGACCAAATTTAACTTTAAGTGACACAGCGGTTCTTCAGTATACAGGTGGTACGACAGGTGTGTCTAAAGGTGCCGAACTGACGCATCGTAACCTTGTGGCGAACATGTTGCAGTGTGATGGTATTTTCCAAAGTAAATTTGGTGCACAAGACGGCCAACCCGATGACCGCATTTTCTGCGCATTACCGCTTTATCACATTTTTGCGTTTATGGTTTGTGCGATGTACGGTATGTACAAAGGACAAGCGAATGTTTTGATTCCAAACCCGCGTGACTTACCAGGGGTAATGAAAGAATTACGTAAATACCAACCATCATTTTTCCCAGCAGTGAATACTTTATTCAATGCCTTGGTGAACAATGAAGAGTTTAAGCAACTCGACCACAGCAAATTAAAAATGGCAATGGGTGGTGGTATGGCAGTTCTTCCTTCTACAGCTGAAGCGTGGAAGCGAATTACTGGAACCAACATTATCGAAGGTTACGGTCTATCTGAAACTTCACCAGTTGCAACGGCAAATCCACCTGCATCTGAAGAGTTCAGTGGCACCATTGGTATTCCATTGCCATTAACTGAAGTTGCGATTTTGGATGATGATGGTAATGAAGTTGCATTGGGTGAACAAGGTGAAATTTCAATCCGTGGTCCTCAGGTGATGCGTGGCTACTGGAACCGCCCAGATGAAACAGCTAAAGTGATGACTGAAGATGGTTTCTTCCGTACGGGTGACATTGGTGTCATGGACGCTCGCGGCTATGTTAAAATTGTAGACCGTAAGAAAGACATGATTTTGGTGTCAGGCTTTAACGTTTACCCTTCAGAAATCGAAGAAGTGGTTTCAAAGCATCCTAAAGTATTGGAAGTGGCTGCCATTGGTGTACCTGATGAAAAATCAGGTGAAGTACCAAAACTGTTTGTGGTGAAGAAAGATCCATCTTTAACCACAGAAGAAGTCTTGGCCTTTGCGAAAGAGAACTTAACGGGTTACAAACGTCCGCGTTATGTTGAATTTTTGGATGAGTTACCGAAATCAAACGTAGGTAAAATCCTACGTAAAGATTTACGTAAAACAGCTTAAGTTCAAATAAAAAAAAGCGCCGTCAGGCGCTTTTTTTCATGTTCGCATTTAATTTTTCATTAACCAGCGATCAATATAGGGACGGCCAATGCCTAAGATGCCAACAAAGGTCAGCATCGTACCGCACTGACGACTAAAGGCTGGGAAAGCAAAACTACCAAAACTCAGGACATTATCGATCAGACAATAGACGGTCACTGCAAGCAACCAAGACCATAGGTTTTGACGTTTAATCCCGACCATCCAAAATGCAATGATCAGCATGACCAGTGTGCCAAGAGTCGAACCAATATTCATATTGGCACAAATGACCGCCAATAAAAATGCAGTAACGGGAAGCACAATCTTTAAAACACGATCCACTTGGCGTTGATGTTGACGCTGAATTTCGAGCACGTCGAACATTTCTTTTTGATCAGGGCTAGCCATGCTGGAGTCTCATCGGGAAATTATAAAAACACTATAATTTAACCAAATTTATCCTCGGAATGCCATGCTATGATAGCCGTCGAAATGATCTTGATGAGAAAAAACCAATGCAAAGCATTAGCGGGATTATTTATCTCATTTTAATTGCTTGTTTACTGCCTTACGTATTTACAATCATTGCTAAAAAAACAGCAGGATTTCGCGCCAAAGATAATCAACATCCGCGTGAATTTCTCGCCAAGACGACTGGTCTGGCAGCACGTGCCAATGCGGCACAGCAAAATAGCTTTGAGAGTTTACCGTTATTTATTGCCGCTATCTTAATGGCTGAATATATGGTGATTCCGCAAGTGGTCACCATGACGTTTGGTATTGCCTATCTTGTCTTTCGTGTGGTGTATGGGATTTGCTATTTGGCCAACTGGTCGACGCTTCGATCGATCGTTTGGCTGTTGTCACTGCTTTGTCCTATTTGTTTATTATTGTTGGTCATTCGACTAACGATGGGCTAAGTGCGAAACATACATATTTTCACCCAGTGGATGTATAATCGCAGAAATATTTTTTTCTCAAAAACCGTTATAATCGATGCGGTTTTTTAAAAGATT
The DNA here is from genome assembly GCF_043105125.1 of Acinetobacter sp. TYF_19. Classification (NCBI taxonomy): domain Bacteria; kingdom Pseudomonadati; phylum Pseudomonadota; class Gammaproteobacteria; order Moraxellales; family Moraxellaceae; genus Acinetobacter; species Acinetobacter sp. TYF_19. The sequence continues at coordinate 61,090 of NZ_JBICLH010000072.1, read as the reverse complement.
TAACTTGTTAAAGAGTGATGTTATGAGCTATAGCAATATCCCTGCGGGTAAAGATGCACCGAACGATATCTACGTGATCATCGAAATTCCTGCAAATGCAGCACCAATCAAATATGAAATTGATAAAGATTCGGATGCGCTTTTTGTAGATCGTTTCATGGGTACAGCAATGTTCTACCCAGCGAACTATGGTTATGTACCAAACACCTTGTCTGAAGATGGTGACCCATTAGATGTACTTGTTGTAACGCCGCATCCAGTTGAACCAGGTTCAGTGATTCGTTGCCGTCCTGTGGGTAAATTGAACATGGAAGATGACGGTGGTATCGATGCGAAATTAATCGCAGTTCCACACGACAAGTTAACGCCAATTTATAAAGACGTGAAAGAATATACCGATCTTCCACCTTTACTGATTCAACAAGTTGAACACTTCTTCGCGCACTATAAAGACTTAGAGCCAGGGAAGTGGGTTAAATTAACAGGTTGGGAAGGTTCTGAAGTTGCTAAGCAAGAAGTGCTTAAAGCAATCGAAGCAGCAAAATAATTCTGTCTATGAAGCCTCGATTGAACTGTGTTTGATTGTAGGCTTCAATAAAAAACCTGCACAATGTGCAGGTTTTTTATTAGATTAGCTTTTCCATAGAAATTAGAAGAATTTCACAGGAATGTCTAACCAAACACGCCATTCGTTGGTGTCACCAATGTATGCATTTGTTTGATATTCATCACTTGCACGGTAGTACGAATGACGTAAACGTAAGCTCGCATCTTTAGCAAAACCAGATTGAACTGTATATTTCACTTGGTTAAAGAATTCATGCTCTTGCGCATCATTCGTCATATCTTTGACTTTGATATCCCAACCGTATACAAATGCAGTTGTCCAGTTTAGACCTGGTAATATACCTAATTTACCAAAATCAAGACTGTACTGGATTTGGGCAGATTTTTCATCGTTACCAATAAAGTCAGAAAGGTATGAGTTTGGAAGGTATATACTTTGGAAGCCATCAGCATTTTGACCATAGTCATAACCAACATTACCACTGTTTTGTTGGTATGCAACCATGATGTTATGTGCGCCAGTATTATAAGCTGTAGAAAGAGCCCAAATATCATTCTTACGATCTGATAAGTTATCAGTGGTTTGTGAATAAGTATTTGCTGCTTCATCAAACTTAGTATGATAAGCACTTAAATCGTAAGTTAATGAACTGTCATTCGCTAAAGGCTGTTTAAAGTTCACATTTACATAATGACGTTCAAGAGCATTTTTGCTGTCTAAGCCATAATAAGATGCATTTAAATTGTCATCAAATTTGTACTTAGCTCCCCAAACAATTGCACGATCAAGACCATTGCCATTGACGTCAGCATCGGTTTTGATTTGATCAGACATTTGGTTCTTAGTAAATTTACCAGCAACAATTTCAAGATTCTTGATTTCGTGGCTAGTTAATAAAGTACCTGTAAAATATTCAGGAACCATACGTCCAGTATTACTTGCAAGAACAGGTAAATCGAGTACTTGAGTACCATAACGCACTTCAGTATTTGAAATACGCGCTTTGACGATACCGCCACCACGAGCCCAGTGGTCATAAGCATCAACATGGCCATTTGAATCTTTTGCACCATTGTTGTGCAATGGAATCATTTGGTTGCCAGCATGGTTATTTTCGCCTAATTTGAACGAACCATCACCAACTACGCCTAAACCAAACCCAACGATACCTTTGGTATAACCAGACTCAATTTTAACTATTGCGCTTTGAGCTGCTGAACTTGTATCAGCTACACCATTTTTCTTGTCACGACTTAAATAACCAGTACGAAATAACACTGATCCTTCAGCGTCCTCAACGAAACCTTTAGATTCACTTTGCTCACTCGCAAAAGCTGTTGATATAAGTGCAGTTTGTACTAAAACTGCTAATGCTAATTTTTTTGTGTTTTGCATTGGGGAGCGAACCTTATACAAATTGGATGGAAAGAGAACAGCAATTGTATAAGTAATCGCTGAAAAATTGTCATTTTTATTTAACATATTCAACTAAAGTAATGCATTTTTTTGTAAGCGATATGTTTGAAATATTTTAATTTTAGTTAAAATATTCGGTTTACTAAAATAAATCTTTATAAAACATTGAATTATTTTTCTCTTCTTAATTCTGTTTTTCGCTATGTATTGCAGAATATAATATATAGACTGTGAGGTCATTTTAGCTTATGAATCAAAGTGTTCAGATATTTCTGGGCTTTTGGAATCGGCTCAAAATCACCCATAGCCAGATTGGCAAACGATGAATTACACAGCAGTTACCTAGGGAAAATTGACCCATTGTTAAAAAATAGCTTTAAAATTTATGGGTATGGAATCAGTAAATGATTCATGTCTAAAGAAATTTTGAGAGCTTAAATGCATAAAAATTCACATAAAATTGCACTATTTTTAATTTTTTCCACTGGCAGTGTGTTGGTCAACGCAAGTGAGCCCCAGCAACAAAGCTCAGAAGGCGGACTTAGCGGAAGCCTTGCTGTGCTCAGTCAGTATATTTATCGTGGGGGTATTGAAAATGATCAGCCTACCCTACAAGCAGGGCTTGAATATGAACATGCATCTGGTCTATATGCTGGTTATTGGGCTTCAACACTGAATTATGATGCAGCAGATGTCAGCAAAGATCACGGTGTTGAGCATGATTTTTATATGGGTTATGCAGGCACACTCAGTCCAGATTTAAGCTATCGCTCACATATTGTGACTTATTTATATAATGATGGCGGCTCGGTCTATAATGAAGATCGAACAGAACACCGAAGTACAACTGGAGCGGAATTTGTAAATAGTCTGAGCTATAAAGACTTTGATGTAGGCGTCACGGTGGCTTTAGCCGATGTGAGCTATGCCAATGCGGGCGATACCTATTTAAGCCTTGCACATCACTATGCCCTTCCACAAAACTTTGAATTCAATAGCTCAATTGGTGCATCGATTTATCGTCAGCATGATGATGCCATACTCACTACAGAGAAGAACTTTACTGTTAATGAAGTTCGCTTAGGCTTGAGTAGACCCTTTGCAGAGAGAGGGATCGAAATGTCTGCGGATTATATTTATGGTGTACATAATCGTATGGGCGAGGATTTAGAAGACCATTTGGTGCTGGGTTTAACTTACAACTTTTAAATGTTAAAGATATGAAGAGTGCATCCTGATCGGTTGGAGATGCACTTTTTTTATGCACTTAAAAACGTACGTTCCAAAGATGAGTCTCAAAATAGCGCATATTGTAAACAATTATGTTTGCTTGATCAGCTTGGCTTCAATTCACCGCGAAGATATTTAACGATCAAGTTGAGGGTGAGTTAATTTTTTTATATTTAATATAAATTTAATAAAAACAAATTCTTAATATGATTTTTTGAAAAATGGGTCTGGTATTGAATTGAATGTGGCATAGCTATTGCTACTAGCTACATGAGTTTATCGAAATAACCAAAAAACGTCGGATACGATGTGGGGGAATCAAACAATGAAATTTGCACTTAAAGCATTATCTTTAGCTGTGGTGGCTTCAGCTTCTACATTCACTTTCGCAGATGACGAGCCAGCATTACCGTTTGGTTTCTCTTTTAGCGGAAGTGCTGCTGTAACAACCGACTATCGTTTCCGTGGTTTAACTCAAACCCAAAATGATCCAGCGGTACAAGCGGGCTTTACTTTGGCACATGACTCAGGCTTGTATTTGGGTCTTTGGGGTTCAAATGTTGATTTTGGCGAAGGTTCACCGAGCTTAGAGCTCGATCCATCGATTGGTTTTGCAACAACATTAGAAAGCTTTGCCAGCAAGCCAGTGCTTGATGTGGGTATGGTGTATTACAACTATCCAAGTGCAGATGATCTGAACTGGTTAGAGTTTTATGGCAAATTAACCTTTGCGAGTGTCTTTACTGAAGGGGACAGCCTACTGACCAATGTAAACTATACCAATGACTATGTTGCAGCAGATACAGACAGCTGGAACATCAATGCTGGTTATACGATTCCATTTGGTTCAACGGGCTTTGGTGGCGTTGCGAATGTGGGTTATACCGTGGTCAGTGATGAAGATAAATATTCATTTGGTGATGATGACAATTATGTCGATTGGAAAGTGGGTGTGACTTATGCATTCCAGTCTATTCCTGGTGCAACAGCAGAATTGGCAGCAGTAGGAACCAATATTGATACTGATAATCTGGATCATGTGACAGCACGTGGTGTAGAAACAGGTGCCGTGTTTACCTTAACTAAAACTTTCTAAGTTTTCGCATCTTCAAAACCCCTCTAGTCCTAAGGACTAGAGGGGTTTTTCTATGTGGAATTTAGCGATTTTTAGGCATTTTGCTGTCGGTAGGAGAGAGCTTCAGTCAAATGTCCCGTTTGAATGTGCTCTGACTGGGCCAAATCCGCAATGGTTCTGGCCACTCTTAAAATACGGTGATAACCCCGAGCAGACAAATTTAAACGCTGTTGTGCTTTTTCAAAGATTAAAGCCGCTTGTCCATCTAGCGGTGCGAATTGTTCGAGTTGTTTGGGTGATAAAGCCATATTGAGACAAGCTTGGCGCTGCATTTGCCATTGATAAGCTTGAATCACGCGCTCACGTACAGTTGCCGAGTCTTCTACGACTTGTGTGTCTTGTAATTCAGACGCATGCAAGGGTGGTACATCAATATGTAAATCAATTCGATCCAGCAAAGGCCCGGAAATACGGTTTTGGTAGCGTTTAATCGCCTCGGCTGAGCACTGACAACGGCTATCTTGATTAAACGCATAACCACAGGGACACGGATTCATTGCGGCAATTAGTTGGAAATTGGCTGGAAAGGTGATCTGCCGTGAAGCACGCGAAATCACAATCTCTTTGGCTTCAATCGGCTGTCTTAAAACCTCTAAAACCTTGCGGTCAAACTCTGGTAGTTCATCTAAAAACAGCACGCCTTTATGTGCCAAAGTAATTTCACCGGGTTTGGGTTGTGACCCGCCACCGACTAAGGCAACCGCAGAAGCTGTATGGTGCGGTGCACGAAATGGCCGCTGTCCAAAAGGATGTTGATGATTGGCCACCGAGTAAATACTCGCCACTTCCAAATTCTCTTGCGTGTTCAAGGGTGGGAGAATACTGGCTAAACGTGAAGCCAATAGGGTTTTCCCTGTCCCTGGCGGTCCTTTAAATAGCAAAGAATGACCACCTGCTGCCGCAATCTCTAAGGCACGTCTCGGACGCAGTTGACCTTTAACATCGGCCAAATCAAATTTGTAGTGCTGTGAGGCTTTTAGCGCCGTGGGTTGAAACTGTTGGATGAGATGGTTTTGCGACAGATGCTCACAGACTTGTTTTAAATGTTGCGCTGCAAACACTTGAAAGTTGGGCAGTTGAGAGGCTTCTTGCGCATTGGCCTCAGGTAAAATCAGTTGATGCCCAGCTTGCTGGCAGGCAATCGCAATACTTAAAGTACCTGAAATTGGTCGCAGTTGCCCATCAAGTGCCAACTCACCTATAAATTCAAAATTTTCAGTCCCTTGCTCAGGGAGCTGACCAGAGGCAATTAAAATACCCAGTGCAATAGGCAAATCCAACCGTGAACTGTCTTTGGGCAGGTCTGCGGGTGCAAGGTTAATGGTGAGGCGTTTAGTCGGAAACTGAAAGCCACTATTGATAATGGCGGAGCGCACCCGATCTTTGCTTTCTCGAACGGCTGCTTCAGGAAGCCCCACAATGGTTAAAGAGGGTAGTCCTTGGCTCAGATGAACTTCAACTTCAACCGAAGGTGCGTGTAAACCGAGCAAAGCTCGAGTGTAAATTTTGGCAAAAGACATCTTTTGTTCCATTATAGTGCATTATTTTAATTCGTTATGCGTCTTTTATTGCACCAAACAGGTGCTCATTTTTTGTTCTGGATGCGTAACTCTAAAGCTTCCACTTGTTTCAATAAGTCATTTAAACGCAAATTGGCATTATTCAGCGCAGTACGTTGACGTTCAATTTCATCTTTGGAAACCAAATCCATCTTAGTGACTACTTCATTGAGCAGTGCGCGTAAATTATGTTCTAAGTCTTGTTTAGGTTGTTCGACTTGTTCCAGTATGGCTTGTAATAAAGTTTCAATCATTTCTATATCCAAAAGTTGGAGAAGTGACAGCAGTGTACCATTGCTGCTTCTGACTCTATAGCCTTTCAGATGAAATATGATTTCATCGATTGTAAAAAAATCATAAATCTTCGACTAAAAAACCTGAATTTTGAAGCTCAAAACGCATTTAAATGTATAGAATAGGGTATAAAGAAAACTCATGTCAGACTTTCTTTTCCCCCCAACCTAAGAATTTTTGGCATGAAATTTGAACATAAAACCTTACTGGTGAAATAAGCCGAAGGAAAACAAACATGAAGCTCGTAACTGCAATTGTAAAACCGTTTAAATTGGATGATGTGCGTGAAGCACTGTCTGAAATTGGTGTTCAAGGGATCACGGTAACCGAAGTCAAAGGCTTTGGTCGTCAAAAAGGTCATACTGAACTTTATCGTGGCGCTGAATATGTTGTTGATTTCTTACCAAAAGTAAAAATCGAAATCGCGATCAGTGATGAAATGGTCGACGCGGTGATTGAGTCAATCACACGTGTTGCTAGCACAGGAAAAATTGGCGACGGTAAAATTTTCGTCACAAATTTAGAGCAAGTCATCCGTATCCGTACAGGTGAAACAGGTGCCGATGCCGTTTAATTTGGCATGAAGTTTGCTGAGTAACACATAACTCGCACAAATTAGGTTGGGGGATACGAATGAAAAAGATGCTATTCGCGCTGAGCTTATCTGGCGCACTTTTAGGTGGTTCTGTTGCTTGGGCTGAAGAAGCAGCAACAGCGCCAACGCCATCAGAACAAGTCACAGTGGTTGAAACAACGGATGTGGCTGCTCCAGCGGTACAAGCGGTTGAAGCCGTTGCTGCTCCAGTAGAAGCACCCGCACCTGCAGAAGAAGAACCAACATTAGATACAGGTGATACGGCGTGGATTTTAGTCTCCACAGCACTGGTTTTATTAATGACCATTCCAGGTTTAGCATTATTCTACGGCGGTATGGTTCGTAAGAAAAACGTCTTAAGCACTATGGCACATAGCTTTGTTGCTGCGGCAGTGGTGAGTATTGCATGGGTCATCATTGGTTATACATTGGCCTTTGGTGAGGGCAATGCCTTTATCGGTGGCTTAGATAAGTTCATGCTGACTGGGATCACCACAGATGCACTCACAGGGACGATTCCTGAAGTTCTATTCGTTATTTTCCAAATGACCTTTGCCATCATTACGGTTGCCATTATTAGTGGTTCAATTGCAGAACGGATGAAATTCGGCGCATTTATCGCTTTCATCTCGATTTGGGTAGTCGTGGTTTATGCACCAATTACTCACTGGGTATGGGGCGGTGGCTGGTTAGCAAATGATGGCGCACTCGACTTTGCTGGCGGTACCGTTGTACACATCAACTCAGGTGTGGCGGGTTTGGTTGCTGCATATATGCTCGGCAAACGTATGGGCTTAGGCCGTGAATCAATGGCTCCACACAACTTGGCATTAACCGTTGTGGGTGCAAGCTTACTGTGGGTCGGCTGGTTTGGTTTCAATGGTGGTTCTGCATTGGGCGCAAACGGCTCAGCAGGTTATGCATTACTTGTGACTCAAGTAGCAGCAGCAGCAGCGGCAATCTCTTGGTTAATTACTGAAAAAGTTGCACGTGGTAAAGGTTCAGTACTTGGTGCTGCATCTGGCGCGGTTGCTGGTCTGGTAGTGATTACACCAGCAGCAGGGTTTGTGACTGTCGGCGGTGCACTGGCGATGGGTTTAATCGGTGGTGTGGTGTGCTTCTGGGGTATCAGTGCATTGAAACGTGCTTTAAAAGCCGATGACTCTTTAGATGCATTTGGTTTACACGGTGTGGGTGGTATTGTCGGTGCAATCTTAACAGCATTCTTTGCCAGCGATTTCATCATGGGCGACAAAGCACCAAGTGATGTGATGCATCAACTTTGGGTTCAAGTTGAAGGGGTATTGGCAACGATTGCATACTCAGCAGTATTAACCTTCATTATCTTAAAAGTGATTGATCTGGTGATTGGAATTCGCGTTGAATCTGATGATGAACGTATGGGTCTAGACTTGAGCCAACATGGCGAACGTGTGGACTAATCAATAGAATAATAAATAAACAGTATAATCAATATATTGTGTGAAACAGCCCGAAAGGGCTGTTTTTTTTCTATATCTAGCGTAAAACTCTACAAAACACCGAATTTTTGCTACACTCTAAAACCATTCAAATTTGTTCAATTTAACCACTATGCATTGTCCATTTTGCAACGCTGAAGACAGTAAAGTGATCGATTCACGTTTGGCCGCTGAAGGTTGTCAGATTCGTCGTCGTCGTGAATGTATTAGTTGTGGTGAACGATTCACAACCTTTGAAAGTTATGAAGTGGTCATGCCTCGTGTGATCAAGTCGGATGGCAAAAGTGAACCTTTTGATGAAGCAAAATTGCGTCGTTCCTTGATGCATGCTTTACAAAAACGTCCCGTGACGCAAGAGCAAATTGAAACCGTCTTGAGCGATATTCAGCTGCAAATCCGCCGTTTAGGTGAGCGTGATGTGAAATCACGCACCATTGGTGAAATTGTTATGCAATCTTTATTTTCGTTGGATCATGTTGCGTATGTACGTTTTGCATCGGTCTATCAAGACTTTCAAGATGTCGATGCCTTTCGTCACCAAATTGAACAAATGCAACAACGTGAACATTAAGCGAGTTGTCATCCATGTCTGAATTACAGTCTAGTGCTTTACACGCTGACCAAGCTTGGATGAAACAAGCGATTGCTTTAGCACTGCAAGGTCAATACAGCACCAAGCCAAATCCAAATGTAGGCTGTGTCATTGTCAAAGATGGGCAGTTATTAGGCACAGGTTATCACCCTAAAGCGGGTCAGCCACATGCAGAAGTTTTTGCGATGCGTGAAGCGGGCGAACAGACCCAAGGCGCAACGGCTTATGTCACTTTAGAACCTTGTGCGCATTATGGGCGTACACCGCCGTGTGCCAAAGGTTTGGTCGAGGCAGGTGTGGCGCGTGTTGTGATTGCTTGTCCAGATCCTAACCCCTTGGTGGCTGGTAAAGGGGTACAAATTTTAAAAGAAGCAGGCATAGAGGTCGATGTCGGCATTTGCCAAACCGAAGCGCATCAGTTGAATGCTGGTTTTTTAAAAGCCATGGCTACTGGCATGCCTTATGTGCGTTTAAAAGTTGCCTCTAGTTTAGATGGTCGAACGGCGATGGCTTCGGGCGAGTCGAAATGGATTACAGGCCCAGACGCACGTTTAGATGTTCAGCATTTTCGTGCCATTTCTGGCGTCGTGATCACAGGGATTGAAACCATACTGGCCGATGATCCTCAGCTCAATGTCAGACAGCTTCAGAGTGTTGCGGATCTGACAATGGTTGTACAACCAAAACGTCTGGTGTTAGATCGTCAAGGCCGCTTGCCGCTGACGGCCCAAATTTTACAGCAACCAGATACCGTGATGGTAATGGGGCCTTATCGTCAAGCATTGGCTGATTTAGGCGTGATACAGTTTGCTGTTCAACCTTTAGATCAGTTATTAACGCAGTTGGTTCAATCGCATCAAATTTACGATGTCATGGTTGAGGCAGGTGCAACGTTATCGACGGCTTTTTTACAAGAGAAGTTGGTCGATGAAATGATTAGTTATGTAGCACCGACCTTATTGGGTCAGTCTGCACGTGCAATGTTCAATGCTGAGTTTTCTCAGATGGCAGAGCAACTCCGCTTTAAGCTTATGGATGTCACACAATTCGGTGATGATGTGCGCTTAACGCTTATCCCTTCTCAAGAGTCATTATGAGTTCAGAGTCTACGGTTTATCATAAACGTCGTCACGCGGCACGTACCACCGATGAATATTTGTTTCATCAACTTGTTCCTTATTTGGGGAATAAGCGCCGTTTGTTGCATCTGATTTTAGAAGCGCTTGAGAGTACAGGGACTTTAAACCGTGCAGATGGTCGTGCGCCTATTTTTGCTGATTTCTTTGCAGGTTCAGGCGTGGTCTCACGTTTGGCACGTCAAAATGGTTATCGCGTGATTGCCAATGACTGGGAACCGTATAGCCATGCGCTGAACCATGCCATTTTAGCTTGTACCGAAGCACCTGCATTTAAAGAGTTGGGTGGTTATCAAAAGGCTATTGATTATTTAAACCGCTTGCCTGAAGTTAAGGGCTGGGTAACGCATAATCTGTGTCCGCGAAATGATGAGATCTATGATCCAAGCCGAGATCGTTTGTTCTTCAAACGTCGCAACGGTATGCGTATTGATGCGATTCGTCAGCAAATTGCCACATGGCAGGCACAAGGGGCAATCGATGATGTGGAGATGTCTGCTTTACTGGCACCGCTGCTGTATTCTGCAAGTTTTGTCAGCAATACTTCCGGCGTCTTTAAAAGCTTCCACCACGGTTGGGGCGGTAAAACCCAAACAGCGCTAGAGCGGATTGAATCCTTGCTGTGGTTGACTCCAAGTCGTTTTAGTGAAGTGGGTGATAATAAGCAAAAGAATCCGATGGCTGAAATGTGGTGTGTCGATGCGCAGCATTTGGCAAACCAAATGAGTAGTTTTGAGGTCGATGTGGCCTATCTAGATCCACCCTATAACCAACATGCCTACAGCAGTAACTATCATGTTTTAAATGCTTTAACGCTATGGGATCAGGTGGATTTGCCGACACCAGACACCAAAGGTTTTAAAAGCGGAATTGACCGTGCGTGGCGCAAAGAGCGTCCGAGTCCTTATAACTCGTCAAAGTATGCCAAAGAGGCATATGAAAAATTACTTTCCACCATCAATGCACGTTACATTCTGACCAGTTATTCAACCGATGGTAATATTGAAGCAGGGGACTTGCTCAAAGCCAATTTGGAGCGAGGTCGCGTGACTTTATTAACGCAGGATGTACCGCGTTATCGCGTGAGTAAGCAGCGTCAGTCTGAGCGTGCGCGTGTGTTAGAGTTTATTGTGATCACCGATACCCATGCCAAGTCAGGTCCGCCAATTCGTCAACTGCTTGGGCAGTTGTACCATTATGCCGAATTGGGCGGGGTCGATACATCTGGGGTCACGACACAGTTGGCGCTGTGGTAAAAATATAGAGGTAGAAATCAGAAATGTTTACAGGGATCATCGAAAGTCTAGGCACGGTTGAAAGCGTACAAAATGTCGGTGGCGATGTGCGGTTACGCATTGGTACGGATCTTGATATGTCAGATGTACATTTGGGTGACTCGATTGCCACCAATGGCATTTGCCTCACAGTGATTGACTGGGGTGAGCACTGGTATGCTGCCGATGTCTCACGTGAAAGTTTAAACCGAACCACACTGACCCACTGGAAAGTTGGCCAACGTGTCAATGTGGAAAAGGCGATGTTGCCCACCACACGTTTTGGTGGGCACATTGTGTCAGGTCATGTCGATGCTGTGGGTGAAATCACCGTTGTGCGTGAAGATGCACGCTCGCTTTATTTTGAAGTAACTGCGCCAGCCGAGATTGCACGTTACTTGGCAGAAAAAGGCTCGATCACGGTTGATGGGATCAGTTTAACCATTAATCATTTGCGTGGCCGTATTTTAAGCCTCAATTTAATTCCACATACGGCTGAACGAACCAACATTGGAACGTGGAAGGCAGGCAGTCAAGTGAACCTTGAAGTGGATGTGTTAGCACGCTACATTGAACGTCTGATGATGGGGGATAAGGCTGCGGAAACTACCCCACAATCTAAAATTAGTTTAGACTTTTTGGCACAAAATGGTTTCTTGAAATAGAAAAATCGTTTAGATTGCAGCAAGAATAGACAAAAGATGAGCTCCCTATTTGCCCAAAATGAGGGAGTTTTTCTTTTGAAATGAATAGGTAAGCAATTGAGTATGATGAAAGATAGTACGCAGTTCATTGCACGGATAGGTGACAATGATTGATTTTTTTCTCCATCTAGAACAATTATTGCCCGTACTGCTTGCAGAATACGGCCTTTGGATTTATGCGATTCTTTTTCTGATTATTTTTGCAGAAACCGGTTTCGTTTTTATGTTCTTTTTGCCGGGTGACAGTTTGCTGATTGCCATTGGTGCCCTATGTTCCAGCTCGGATTTAATCCATATCCATACCATGGGTATTTTGATGATGATTGCTGCGGTATTGGGTTATATCGTCAATTATTATACGGGTCAGAAGTTGGGCTTTAAATTTGCCCATCAGCATTCGCGTTGGCTGAAACCCGAATATATGATGAAGACCAATCAATATTTCTTAAAGCATGGCGGTAAAACTATTTTAGTGGCACGTTTTATTCCTTTTGTACGTTCTTTCGCACCTTTTGCTGCGGGCGCAGGGCATATGAACTTGGCGACTTTTATGTGGTACAACGTGACCGGTGGCCTGATTTGGATTGGTAGTTTGTTGGCGATTGGTTATGGTGTGGGCAATACCTTATCGTTTATGGTTGATGTGTTGGTTTGAGATCGAGACAGACCACATCAGCCGAGAAAAAACAAGGGTGCATAAAAAAACTCACCGCAGTGAGTTTGAGTGGAAGCCAAGGCCAGTTAGGCAGAGTTGGATACCACTTCATCAGAAAAGTCTGAATTTTTCAAAATATAGTCAATTTCTTCTTGAGCCGCGGCTTGTAGCTTACTGCGGTAGCTGGCGACGGACTCTTCAATTAAGGTTTCCGCTTCAAGCTCTAAACGTAAACGTACACTTTCTAACTCAGACAAAATTTGTGAGTCATCAATGCCAAATTTACCTTTGGCATAGTCCAGAGCTTGTTCAGGTGTTTTCTCGTAGCGTGCGGTATAGCTCAAAATTTCCTGATCGACACTTTGACGCATCACATTTAAAGCTTGGGTTTGCTCATTGAACTGACGGATTTCATCTTTTTTGAGGCTCTCCGCATAAGCTTCCTGCGCTGCGCGTTTGTCTGCCAGTGATTTTTCTAACGCTTGTTGTTTACGAATCCGCGCTTCTTCAATCAGCTGTGCTTTCAGATCGGCATACGCTTGTTCAATTCTTTGGGTCGAGACAGCTTGAGCACGTTGGTCTTGTTCAATCCAACTGTGCAAACCTGTTTCAGGTTTGAGTACATCGCAGACGCGACTCAGGTCATCAATAAAGGCCTGACGAACAGCATCAGGTACATTTAACCAGCGCTGTTTAAAATCTGGACCAACATTCAATGCCACTACGCATCTCCTTATTTAGACGGGGAATCATTTAAAGCTTGAAGGTTCGAGCTTCAACTCCGAGACGTCTATATTGTTTAAATTTTTCACGACCTTGTTGTTTGGCCGATTCGTTATTTTCAATAATTTCTATAATGTGGCTAAATTTTTCGAACTGTTCAAGAGCTTGATCGTTAAAATTGAACACAATCCAGTCGGATTGCTCAGGCAGTTGGTCTGAGATACAAATGCGCGCATCGATTTGATCAATGCCATGCGGAATAAAGCTCGTGTCATCAAAACTCCACAAACGTTCATCCAATTGCTGTTGTAGTTCAGGGTCGCTTGCATACAGCCAGATTCGCTCTGGCTGACGCAAGATTTTTCGACATAAACGACAAGTACTTTCGACTTGTCGTTCAGGACTTTGTTCAAACAAATAAAAGCTAATATTAGCCATTAGACTGCGCACGATGAGCTAAGAATTGCATCAATAATGGCACTGGACGACCGGTTGCCCCTTTATTGGCACCCGAGTTCCATGCTGTACCTGCGATATCTAAATGCGCCCAGCGGTAATCACGGGTGAAGCGTTGTAAGAAGCACGCTGCAGTTACGGCACCAGCTTTAGGCCCGCCAATGTTGGCAATATCTGCAAATGGAGAGTCTAACTGTTCTTGATAGTCATCAATCACAGGCATGCGCCAGACGCGGTCAAAGCTATTTTGACCAGCCTCAGACAATTCGGCCGCCAGTTTGTCGTCTGGGGTAAACATACCCGTTAAGACTGAACCGAGTGCCACGACACAGGCACCTGTTAAGGTTGCAATATCAATGACCAGTTCTGGGTTAAAGCGTTTTACATAGGTCAATGTATCGCACAGCACCAAACGACCTTCTGCATCGGTATTTAAAATTTCAACGGTTTGACCACTCATGGTGCTCACGATGTCACCTGGACGCGTAGCCTTACCTGACGGCATATTTTCAGCTGCCGCAATCGTACCTACGACATGAATGGCTAAACGTGATTCACACAGGGCACGGAGCGTCCCTAGAACAGATGCTGCACCACACATGTCGTATTTCATTTCATCCATACCAGCACCCGGCTTCAATGAAATGCCACCTGTATCAAAGGTGATTCCTTTACCGACCAAGACCACTGGGGCTTCAGTACGTTCAGCTTGATACTCAAGGGTAATAATACGGCCTGGGCGGTCTGAACCTTTGCTCACCGCAAGGAAGGAATGCATGCCCAGATCCGCCATTTGCTGCTCATCAAGCACATTAACACGGAGTAGGTCAGGATATTGAGCTGCCAGTTCTAAGGCTTGCTCTGCCAAATATTCAGGGAAACAGATATTGCCCGGACGGTTGCCTAAGTCACGAGCAAAGCTTTGACCTGATTGCACGGCTTCAATCAGTTTAAGTTGTGCAGCATTCAGCGGCGACTCAGCGGCAATCAGGCAGATCTGTTCAAGCACGTTGTCGGCTTTTTTTGATTTGAATTCATCAAATGCATATGCCGCTTGCGTCAAACTGAGGGCAAATAAATAATGGAGCTCAGCTGGAAGGGCTGAAAGGTCAATACTGATGTGTTTGAATTTTTTTTGTGAAGCTTTGATAATGGTTTGAGCAATTTTCACCAGCTTTGCTGCTTGTAATTCAGCTGCTTTACCGACACCCACCAAGGCTGCATTGGGGCTTGCTGGAATTTGACCAATGAGGCTCAAGGTTTCATTGAACGCGGCTTTAAACTGAGTTGCTTCAATTAAGTTGTTTAAATCATTAATTTGATAAGCATTTGCAAGGTGTTGCGTGTTTTCAGAATCTACTAATATCAACAAAAATTGGCTAGACGTATTCTCTGTGAATGACGTATTAATAGAGAGTTTCATAAGTTTTATTTAAGCCTTATAAAGTTTGAAAATGATTAAACCACTGAAACATTAACATGAATAGAGTTGCAAAGTGCAACAAGAGTACAGGTTTTATATTTTCACTATTCGGGTAAACTAGCGCTAGTTTTTATTCACCTATTTTTGGAAGAATTAATTTGATTATTCGGCGTTATCTGGTCAAACAAGTGGTGTCGACATCCTTGGTTGTGATCGCCTTATTGACCTTGATCATGATGGGCGGTCGTTTGATCAAGTATTTTGGCGTAGCCGCGCAGGGTCGCTTAGATGCAGGTATTTTATTTAGCATTATTGGCTATCGTTTGCCTGAATTTTTAACGCTGATTCTTCCTCTAGGCTTTTTTATTGGGCTGATGCTGGTTTTTGGTCGTTTGTATGTCGATCATGAAATGGCAGTACTCAATGGTAGTGGCGTCAGTCGTAACCAATTGGGGCGACTGCTGATTCCTATGACCGTGGTGTTTCTTGCTGTTCAAGCTGTGCTGATGCTTTGGATGGCGCCGTGGGGTGTTCGTCAGTTTGAGCAGCTCACCACCAGTCAGGCGGTGCGTACTGGTTTTGATTTGGTTCGACCCAAAGAGTTTATTTCATCGGGGCCTTATACCATTTATGCGGGTGACTTATCCGAAGACCGTAAGAACCTCAAAGACATCTTCTTCTATCAACGCGCTGAAGCAGAAGGTAAGCCTGATGTGATGATTTTGGCCAAAGAAGCCACGCGGGTTGAAATTGAAAATGATCCCGCCAATGTGGTGGATTTGGTGCAAGGTCGCCGTTATGAAATTTATCCGGGACAGCCGCGTTATAGCCAAGCCGAGTTTCAGTCTTATCGCCTACGTTTAGAAAATGATAAAGAAGCAAAGTTTGAAAGTGCCGATGTTGAAGCATTATCCACCATTAAACTTTGGGATAATCGTCATGATCCTGTCGTGGCGAGTGAGTTGGGCTGGCGTATTTTTGTACCGTTTGCCATTGTAGTGGCGTTGCTTCTCGCTGTGGCTTTATCTGAAGTGAGCCCACGTCAAGGACGTTACTTAAAGCTGTTTCCTGCATTGCTTATTTTTGCCAGTTTAATCGTGGCGCTGATGGCCATTAAAACCCGAGTCAGTAAAGAAGAAATGGGGATTTGGGCTTATCCAATGATCTTGGTGATTTATGCGATAGCAGCGGCTTTGTTTTCGCGTAAACAAAAGCTGGCCCCGAAAATTAAGAAAACATTACAACGAGCGGGGTCTTAATCATGTTTGCACGTCGTATAGTCGCAAAACATGTGACCAAAACCACCGCGATGGCGATGCTGGGTGCTACCGCTATTTTATCGGTCTTGCAAATTCTGTTTACCTATTTGGGTGAGCTAGGCTCCCTTAAAGAAGGTTATGGTGCTTGGGATGCTTTACGTTATGTACTGTGGGGAGCACCGCAATATCTCTATGAGATTCTACCGATTGCCGCGTTAATTGGCTCGGTACTGGGACTGGGCACTTTGGCTTCAAACAGTGAACTGATTGTGATGCGCTCGGTGGGGGTGAGTCTCTGGCGAATCGTCGGCTGGGTGATTCGTTCGGCTTTAATTTTGGTGGTACTGTCATTCGCTTTAAGTGAATGGGTGATTCCATATACCAATGAGCAAGCCAAAGGTGTGAAAAGCCATCGAACTGCGGCTGAACTTGGTGAAGTACGTGGTTACTGGACACGAGAAGGGCAGCGTTTTATTTATGTCGATTATGCCAACTCTCAAGGTCAGCTGAAAAATGTGCAAGTGGTCGACTTTGACAATAATGCTCGTTTGAAAGGCGTTTTAAATGCTGAGCAAGGTCAGTTTGTGCAAGATGGTCGTTGGATTTTAGAAAATACTGCCCAAGTTGATTTACTACCGACTGGCAACGCTGCGGCACAAAAGGCCGCTGAAACACCTTTGGCACTGGCACTGCAGCCGAAATATGTGCACATGGTGACGATTGACCCTGAAGACCTTTCACCGAGTCAATTGGTTAGTTTCATGAGCTATATGCATGAATACAGCCAAGTGCCTAAAACTTATCAGCTGGCTTTTTGGCAAAAAGTGGCGTCTCCATTTGCCTTGATTGCTTTGGTATTGATTGCTTGTTCCTTTATTTTTGGCCCACTGCGCCAACAATCGATGGGCTTTCGTTTGGTCATTGCACTGTTTACAGGCTTAGGTTTCTTTTACCTGCAAGACTTCTTGGGTTATGCAAGTTTGGTGTATTCACCTTCACCCGCATGGTTCGTTTTTGTGCCGATTTTACTGATGTTTGTCGCAGGTGGTTATTTATTACAACGTGCGCGATAACTGTACGATATTGAAGAAAACAATGCGGATGATGGTGTTAAACCATCATGCCTGCATAGAGTCTTGACCGAAAATTCGGTAAGATAGAGCGATGAATTTGTAGACAAAAAAAGAGTGCTTATTATGGCGGATGCAACTGCTGGCAAAATCCCTCACGTACTGGTCATTATGGATGGTGTGGGACACCGTGAAGCGATTGAAGACAATGCTTTTTTAGCAGCGAATCGACCGAATTTAACAGCGATTGAAGCAAAGCATCCGCATAGCTTAATTTCAGGTTCTGGTGAAGACGTGGGTCTGCCAGATGGCCAAATGGGTAACTCTGAAGTGGGCCATATGAACTTGGGCGCAGGTCGTGTGCTCTATCAAGACTTTACCCGAATCACCAAAGAGATTCGTACGGGTGCTTTTTTCGAGCATGAAGTTTTGGTTGATGCTGTTGAAAAAGCCAAAGCAGCGGGTGGTGCGTTGCACATCATGGGGCTATTGTCTGAAGGTGGGGTCCATTCACACGAAGACCACATTGTTGCCATGGCTGAACTTGCGTTAAAACGCGGTGCAACCGTGTATCTCCATGCCTTCTTAGATGGTCGTGATACCCCGCCACGCAGTGCACAGCATTCTTTAGAAAAATTAGATGCATTGTTTGCTCAATATCCAAATCAAGGTCGTATTGTGAGTCTCATTGGTCGTTATTTTGCGATGGATCGAGATAACCGTTGGGACCGTGTGGAACAAGCCTATCGTTTACTCACAGAGTCTGAAGCAACACGTACTGCAGCTACAGCCGTTGAAGGTTTAGCATTGGCTTATGCCGCAGACGAATCTGATGAATTTGTCAAAGCAACACGCATTGGCGATGCTGTAAAAGTTCAAGATGGTGACAGCATCGTCTTTATGAATTTCCGTGCGGATCGTGCGCGTGAAATTACCAAAGCGTTTGTTGAAAAAGATTTTGCAGGCTTTGCGCGTAAAGTCGTACCAAACCTATCTAAGTTTGTGATGTTGACACGCTACCAAGCCAGTATTGATGCACCTGTGGCATATATGCCTGAAGCATTAAAAAACTCGATTGGTGAATATCTTTCAGATCTTGGTAAAACCCAATTACGTATTGCTGAAACTGAGAAATATGCACATGTGACATTCTTCTTCAGTGGTGGTCGTGAAGATGAATATCCAGGTGAAAAACGTATTTTGATTCCATCACCGAATGTGGCTACTTATGACCTCAAGCCAGAAATGAGCGCATATGAAGTAACCGATGAATTGGTGGCTGCGATTAACTCTGGTGAGTTTGATCTATTGGTGGTGAACTATGCCAATGGCGATATGGTTGGTCATACGGGCGTGTTTAATGCTGCAGTGAAAGCAGTGGAAGCCGTTGATTTATGCTTAGGCCGTGTCTATGAGGCGGTGATGGCACAAAAAGGCCATATGTTAATTACGGCTGACCATGGTAATGTTGAACAAATGCAGGATTATCACAGTGGTCAGGTGCATACTCAGCATACGACAGAATTGGTGCCTTTTATCTATGTCGGCCCAACTCAAGCAACCATTGCTGAGGGGGGCGTATTGGCCGATGTCGCACCAACCTTGTTAAGCTTGATGCATCTTCCTGTTCCAGCAGACATGCAAGGTCGTAACTTAATTACATTAGACGTATAAATCAATTTGGGTGGGTAAATGGCAAAAGCATCGTGGACTTCAATAGGTGTAGTGATTGCTTTAGGTCTGAGTCTGATCCACCCGATGGGGGCTGTTGCAAAAACTGCGGCAGCACCCGCTTTTGATGATGAACTGGAACAAGGTTATGTTGAGGTTCCAATTGAATCAATTCAACAATTTGTACAAATCTACGGTTTAGTCAAAGACAATTATGTGGCTGAACGTAGTGATGAAGCACTGTTTCAACAGGCTATTAAAGGTTTAGTCGGTGGCTTAGACCGTTATTCTCGCTATTTATCTCCTCAAGAATATAAACAACTGGTGCAATATACTGAAGGGGATTTGGCTTCAGTTGACTTCAGTTTAGAGTTTGATTCTCGCTTACAACAATGGCTGATTCGTGGATTAAAACCTGACTCAGATTCCAGTAAATTGGGCTTAAAAAATGGGATCTCCGTTTTTAAAGTGGATGATCAAGAGCTACGCAAGCTCAACCATGCTCAAGTCAATGAATTACTCAGTGGGGCAATTGGTAGTACCATTAGCCTACAGTTAAAAGCCAATTCAACGCCGATCAATTTAGTCCGAACCAAAAAGGTTGAAACCGATATTCAGGCGCAACTGTTGAATAACCAAGTTTTGGTGCTCAAGGTACGGGTGTTTCAACAGGATACGGCCAATGAAATTCAGCAATTGATAGAAGAGCATCAGTCTTCGCGTTTAAAAGCGGTCTTGATTGACCTCAGAAATAATCCCGGGGGGCTGTTGTCTGCCGCAGTTGAATCTGCCGATTTATTCTTAAATCAAGGGGTAATTGTTTCAACCCAAAGCCGTTCTGAAGGGGATCAACAGTTCCAAGCTTTACCAAGTCTAGAGTTTCAAAATTTAAAAGTGGGCATTTTGATTAATGACCGTTCTGCATCGGCCGCGGAAGTGTTTACCGCCGCGCTGAAAGAGCATGGACGGGCGTGGGTGATTGGTGAAAAAAGTTATGGTAAGGGCGTGGTGCAAAAACTATTTCCACTATCGAATGGCGCAGCTCTGCAAATGACCGTGTCACACTATTACACCCCAAGTGGGCAAATGATTGAGGGGGTGGGGATTGCGCCAAATCAGGTGTACCCAATGCCACATGAACTCAAAGACGAAAGCTATGTTGAACATGTGGCAGAGATTCTAATTAACCGTCGTTAAGTCTCTAAACGGAATCGTCTTCGCCATCTAGCCCGAATTTCTTCAAGCGATAACGTAAAGAACGGAAAGACATGCCGAGCTTTTTAGCCGCCAGTGTTCGGTTCCAGTGGGTAAGATTGAGCGCATTCATCAAAATTTCTTTTTCAATTTTTTCTAAATACAGCTCTAAACCCTCTTCGGGTAATTTACGCGAAGGCATATGACTGAGTTGATCATTGCCAACAGTACCTTGTTGGGTGGCATTGGCAAAGTTGGTCTGAGCAATCGGTCGCAGTGGGGCTGTTTGCAAGTGTGGTAAGTCGATACTGCTTTCATCACTTAAGGTGATGGCACGTTCCATCATGTTGCGTAGTTCACGCACATTGCCTGGATAATATTGGGCCAATAAAAACTCACGTGCACGTTCACTCAGTGGTTTGACTGGGATGTCCCATTCTTGGCAGATTTTCTGAATGAAATGTTGTGCCAAAAGAATAATGTCATTGCCACGCTCACGTAGGGCAGGCAGCACAATGTCCATGACATGGATGCGGAAGTATAAATCCTGACGGAACTTGCCTTGTTGCACCAGTGCTTCTAAGTCTTGATGGCTGGCACTAATCACACGGAAATCGACATCAATTTCGGTATCACTCCCAATGGGACGAATACGTTTTTCTTGTACCGCGCGCAGCAGTTTTACCTGCATAGTGAGTGGTAACTCAGCAATTTCATCTAAAAATAAACTGCCGCCATGCGCAGATAGAATCAGCCCTTGTTTGTCTTGAGTCGCCCCTGTAAAACTACCCTTACGGTGTCCAAATAATTCACTTTCCATCAGTTCAGTCGGAATGGCACCGCAATTAATGGCAATTAATGGCCCTTCATTACGATTGCTCAGGCGATGTACCAGATTAGCCACCACTTCTTTGCCAGTGCCTGATTCACCCGTAATAAAGACAGGGGCTTGCGAGCGTGCAATTTTCTTTAAGGTTATGCGTAGCTGTTGAATAGGAAGGGACTGACCAATCAGCAGACGATGTTCAAGCGTATCTTCTTGGATATGCAGCTGATTGATGGGTTGATTAAAGGCTTTTTGTAAAAGTTGCTCTAAATGTTTTTGGTTGATTGGTTTACTGACAAAATCAAACGCACCAGCTTTAAGTGCTGCAATCGCAATATCCATATTGCCGTAAGCAGTCAGCACTGCAACAGGCAAATTAGGATAATTTTGAGCAATAAAATCGACCAAGCTCAGACCATTACCATCGGGTAAATTAAGATCGGTTAGACAGGCATCATATTGATGCGTTTTCAGGGCTTGAACCGCCTCTTGTAAGCGATAGGCAATATGTGTATCAATCCCCATCCGACTTAAAGACATTTGCATCAGTGTACATAAGTCTTGTTCGTCATCCACCAATAAAACAAGTGGTTTTTTTTCCACGTTTAACCCCAAAAATTACACGTCATTGTTTATACGGGGGCATTCAATCCGAAAGCATGCCCCTATTTTTTGTTCTACATAGTATAGCTTAGCTTGGTTGGCTTCGCAGAAACTATGGGATAAATATAATCCTAACCCAGTTCCATTGATTGAGGTACTAAAAAACGGTTGAAACAGGGTGCTTTGATCCTGAGTGGCGACCCCTTCACCAAAATCGCAGACATCAATGTGGACGAGGTTTTTATAGCTATAGACTCGAATGTGAATGTGCTCTGCTTCAGCTGCATTATGCCGAATGGCATTTCGAATCAGGTTGATCAGCACTTGCCTCAGTTGTTGTTCATCAAACTGAATCTGAGCTTGATCGGAAATGCGGTAATCAATTTGATCTTTGACATCGGGCAAATCTTCAACGATAAAACGTTCTAAAAAAGCGGCGACATCAATCAAGGTTGGATAGGTTTCTTTACTGCGTGCCATGCTCAGTGTATCGCCAATAATTTTATCAATCCGTGAGGCTTGTTTGGCGATCATGTTCTGTAACAGGGCTTGCTCAGGATCGTTCACCTGCATCAATTCATTGGCTTGGGTGATGGCAGCCAATGGATTGCGGATTTCATGGGCAATACTGGCAGAAAGTTGACCCAGTGCAGCCAGCTTGAGTTGTTGTACACGTTGATTAATTTTTTGTGCATCTTGTAGGACGAATAAGGTCAGTGTTTGGTTCGGGACTTGAAGTTTTTGAATTTCGATCTGAATTTGAAAGCGACTCAGCTGGGATGTAAATTGGAATTTTTCTCCATTCTTCAGTTGGTCGAATTTGAGGAGTTCAAATAAATCAGGCTGTGCTTTGTACAAAGGATATTTATCGTGAGCATAAATCGGGGAGATACCCAATAATGCACAGGCTGCAGGATTACTCAGCACCATGTGGCAGTTTTCATCGAGAACCAAATAGCCGAGCTCGGTTTGCTCTAAAATATAACGGTTAATGTTTTGCAGTTGATCCAGTTCTTGGGACTGATAGAAGTTTAAATTTTCAAGGACTTGAAAACGTCGTACTGCAATTTGTCCAGATCCATAAACCACAAAGAACAAAAAGGCGAGCACGGCACTGTTGCCAATGGTATTCAGTGAACTAATTGAAAATAGCGTTCCAATAAAGTGTTGATAAACCAGTGTAATCACAGCAATCAAGGTAATGATGAGTGCTTTTTGTTTATCGACCAATACACAAGAGGCAAAGATCGTGATCACAAACAATAAGCTTAACTGTAAGTTCGGACCGTCGGTGGCGAAAGTGAGTAAGCTGAGGCTAATGACATCGATGATAAACAACAAGGTGAGCTGAAGTGGTATGCGCTTGCGCACATGCTTGAGGCTCAATAGCTGAAAGGCACTGATAAAAATAAAGCCAATCAGGACAGAACGATACAATACTGGATATTGATAATTGGAAAACAGTTGCTCATAAGTCAGCAGATAAACCAACAATAAACAGCAACCAATAAACAGTCGATAAGACGCATACCAAACACCTAGACGGTATTGATTTAACTGAATATTGGTTGAGTATTGCAGCATGTGGGTGTTAGTCAGCTTGCATCAGGGTTTAATTAAACCATAACGAATAGCAAGGTGAGTCAGCTTCACATCACTGTCGATGTTGAGCTTTTCAAAAATTCGGTAACGGTAAGTATTGACCGTTTTTACGCTCACAAAAAGTTTGTCAGAAATTTCTTGTGCACTAATGCAATTCACGACCATCATCGCCACCTGCATTTCACGTTCAGACAGAGCATCAAAAGGCGAGGTTTGTGTATCCGATAGATAAGAACTGGCCAGTTGTTCAGCAATATCAGCGCTGAAATATTTGCCACCTTGCATCACTTTATTGATGGCGCGTACCATTTCGGTCACAGGTGCACCCTTTGTAATGTAGCCTTTGGCGCCAGCTTTGAGTAACAGGGAAGGATAAGGCTCTTCAGCTAGGCCACTGACTGCCAGTACTTTGGTCTCGGGTGCGGTTTGCAGTAAGCGGCGTGTAGTTTCAACTCCACCAATACCTGGCATGTTGACATCTAACAGAACCACATTCGGGTGATGTTGACGGACGAGATTAATTGCTTCTTCACCAGATTCAGCTTGGCCAATGACTTGAACATCGGCATGGTCCTCGAGCATTCGACAAATCCCTGTACGTACTAACTCATGGTCATCTACCACTAAAACTGTGATCACCTAGCTCTTCCTCACTATAAAAACCATATTTTTTGTTACATAAAGCAAAATAAGCTTGCAATGAAACGACAAAATTAGCAATCCTATTCTTAGGCTTATTTGAAAAGATATGCACGCTGTCGACGGCAATGCTGTTCGCATTGTGTACAAATGTAAGGCATATTGGCGTGAATACGCAAATGTATCTTATGGGTTATGAAGTTGAGTGAAGAAAAGTGAAAAAATCAAATAAATTTTTAATGCATCTATTGGGATGGTCGATTGCAACGACGGTCAGTACCCATAGCTTTGCAGACTTGGTGATGAATCCGGGCTCGGGCCCTAGCCAAGCAAGCATGAGCTGGTCTGCAGCAGATGCAGAACAGTTTCTGAATGATGATCTCATGGAAGATCCTGAAGAGTACGCTCCTCAGGGTTCAACAAAAGTCACCACCAGTATTCGCAGTTCTAACGGTGTGGTGACGAATAATAGTACCTCGAAAACAGTACAAATTTTCGATACCTCGAAATATTCAAACCAACCCAATGTCAATGCTCGTGCAGCACTGGTGATGGATGGCAATACAGGTGAAGTGCTGTACAGTAAAAACAGTAATACCGCGCTGCCGATTGCTTCGATTACTAAGTTGATGACGGCAGTGGTGATTTCAGATGCACGTTTAAATATGTCTGAAAACATTACTTTACAGCAAGCGGACTTTTCGTGTTCGGGTTGTAAAAGTTCAAGCTCGTCCCTGCGTGCAGGAGACAGTATGAACCGTGCAGAGGCATTGTTATTTGCATTAATGAAGTCAGAAAACCCAGCAGCATCGGCGCTTGCACGGACGTATCCGGGTGGTCGCTCAGCCTTTGTTTCGGCGATGAATGCCAAAGCCAAATCTTTGGGTATGAATTCAACTCATTATATGGAGTCGACAGGTCTACATCCAGGTAATGTCGCTTCAGCACGTGACTTGGGTATTTTGGTCAATGCCGCATCACAGTATGGTCTGATTCGTCAGTTCTCAACCACAGCCAGCTATGACTTTAACTTGGGCTATCGTGTATTAAAATCAAACAATACCAATGCCTTGGTTCGTAATGGTGGTTGGAATATTAATATTTCAAAAACAGGTTTCATTAATGAAGCCGGTCGTTGTGTGGTAATGCATACCACTTTAAATAACCGTCCAGCAGTGGTGGTGTTATTGGGTGCGGACTCATCTGCAGCACGTACCAATGATGCAACGCGCCTAATGAACTGGGCAAGCCAATTACCAAAACGTATTTAACCCGACTTTGTTTTTGTTCACTCAACAACGAAAATTGAGTCATAAAAAAGCCCTGCATATGCAGGGCTTTTTTTGTCTTCTCTCAATTACATGTTTGAAAGAATTGAATCGCGAACTTGTTCTAAAGTGGCATCGATTGATAGCATGACCGCATCAGAACACTGTTTGATCGCAGTATCTGGGTCTTTTAGACCATTACCTGTCACGGTACAGACAATCACAGAACCTTCTGCAATTTTACCGGCTTTGATGTCACGGATTGCGCCGCCAATAGATGCTGCAGAAGCAGGTTCTACAAAGACACCTTCATACATTGAAAGTAAACGCTGTGCTTCTAAAATTTCTGCATCAGTCAGTTCATCAAACCAACCTTGAGAGTCACGAACCACTGCTTTCGCATGGTTCCAGCTTTGTGGGTTACCAATACGAATTGCTGTTGCAACTGTTTCAGGGTTTTCAACGGGTGCACCACGTAAGAAAGGTGCAGCACCTGCTGCTTGGTAACCCACCATGGTTGGTAGGCCTTCAGGTTTTGGACCTGTGAATTGATCTGTTTCAGCATTGTAAATCACTTGCTCAAATTGATCTGCAGGTTGATTGGCAACTGCTTCGGTATAACCCATCCAGTGTGCAGTAATGTTTCCTGCGTTACCTACTGGTAGGCAGTGGTAATCTGGTGCACGGCCTAACTCATCGACGATTTCATAAGCAATGGTTTTTTGACCTTGCAAACGGTATGGGTTGATTGAGTTTACGATGGTCACTGGGGCTTTGTCGGCAATTTCTTTAACCAGACGCATGCCGTCATCAAAGTTACCGCGGATTTGCATGGTGATGGCACCATACATCATTGCTTGCGCCATTTTACCCATGGCAATTTTGCCTTCAGGGATTAAAACGAATGCTTTGATGCCAGCACGCGCTGCATAAGCCGCAGCAGCAGCTGATGTATTACCTGTAGAGGCACAAATAATCGCTTTTGAGCCTTCTTCAACGGCTTTAGTAACCGCCATGGTCATACCACGGTCTTTAAATGAACCAGTCGGGTTTAAGCCCTCGTACTTCACATAAATTTCAACATTTTTGCCAATTAAACGTGGAATGTTCTCGAGTTTAATCAGTGGCGTATTACCTTCACCCAAAGAAATAGCGCGAGTAGTTGCAGACACTGGTAAACGGTCGCGATAACGGTCAACTAAACCAGTATAACGATTGGCATTCGACATGATGATGTTCCAATTGTGTGTAGAGCTTGGAGAGGAAGAGAAGAGCGTTCTTTTCCTCAACCCGATTAATTATCAAGCGATTCTAAACGAATTCGCACGATTTCGCCATGAATGACGGGTAAGGCTTGAATTTGAGCAAGTGCCTCGTCCATTTTTGATTCAACGACTGGATCAGTCAAAATCACGATTGGAATAAGGTCTTTTAAGCGTGGTTGTTGCATGATGGCATCGATACTGATGCCTGCACGGCTCAGAATCGTGGTTACATCGGCCAAGACGCCAGTTTGATCTTCTGCATTAATCCGAATGTAATAACCTGTAGTCATTTCTTCACGGCTTAAAATGGGCACATTGGTCAGTGCTTCGAAGGCCAATTGCGGAATCGTTCCAGCACCATCTTCGGTATACGAGATATCACGGACGATATCAATAACATCTGCAACGACCGCAGAAGCGGTTGGGCCCGCGCCTGCGCCTGCGCCATAGTACAGGGTTGGGCCGACAGCATGGGCTTGTACCAAGACAGCATTTTTAACGCCGTTGACATTGGCAATCAGTTCTTCCGCAGGGATCAAGGTCGGGTGAACACGAAGTTCGATGCCATTCGCTGCGCGGCGCGCAATTCCCAAGTGCTTAATACGGAAACCCAGCTCTTCAGCATACTTCACATCTTGTGCTGTGATTTTACTGATGCCTTCAGTATAGACTTTGTCAAACTGTAGCGGAATACCAAAAGCACACGATGCTAAAATCGTGAGTTTATGTGCAGCATCAATGCCTTCGACATCAAAAGTTGGATCAGCTTCGGCATAACCCAGCTCTTGTGCTTCTTTGAGCACATCGGCAAAGGCACGACCTTTTTCACGCATTTCAGTCAGAATAAAGTTACCTGTACCATTGATGATACCCGCTAACCAATTAATCTTGTTTGCCGCTAGGCCTTCGCGCATCACTTTAATGATGGGAATGCCTCCTGCAACCGCAGCTTCATAGGCAATTTGCACGGCATTGTCATCCGCCAGTTTGAACAGCTCATTACCATGTTCAGCAAGTAAAGCTTTGTTCGCGGTGACCACTTGTTTACCATGTAAAATGGCTTCTTTAATCACTTCATATGCAGGGTGGATGCCACCCATGACTTCAACCACAACATCGACATCAGGCTGACGCACAATGTCGAGTAAGTCAGCACTTTGCTTGACCTCATCGCCTAAGTCTAAGTCTGGACGAGGGCGGCGTGTGCCGACATAGGTAATTTGAATTTCACGACCGGTGCGACGTTTAATCTCAGCAGCATTTTCATTTAGTAGTTTAAGGGCACCACCACCCACAGTACCAAGACCGAGGATTGCCAGACGAACTGGTTTCACGTCACACTCCAATTTACTTATATATATTGAACCAAGCCTAGATCATAGCTAAAAAAACTGTGAGACTCTAGGAGAGAAATCATTTTATGTTCAACTATAAATATTAGTTAAATAGCAAATAAAAATTAGTTATTTAAGACGATTTAATAATTCACTTGGGGCCAAATAACCACCGAGATATTCACCATCTTCATTGTAGATCGCAGGTGTCCCATTTACGCCCATGTTCAGACCCAACTGGTATTGATCTCGCACTGGGTTTTTACAGGTCGCTGGTGGAAGTTGAGCACCTGAAATTGCTTGATCAAAGGTAGCTTGACGGTCTGCGCTACACCACACACTTTCCATGGCTGGCATGAACTGTTCGCCACGCGGCCATGCAATGTAACGTACTTCAATGCCTTGAGCTGTGATTTCAGGGATGTGTTCGTGCAGTTTATGGCAGTAAGGGCAGCTGGCATCGGTAAAGACATAAACCACATGCTTGGTCTTGCCTTTGGCTTTATAAACCAGTAAGTCTTCAGTTTTGAGCCCTGCTAGAAGCTTTTTGTTGGCTTCAGCTTGCAGATTGTCGCTGACGTTGTGGAGTGTTTTATCGCCCAAGCGAATCACATCACCTTGGATAATATATTTACCATCTGCCGTGGTATAAACCGAGCTCATCCCTTCAAGATTGACCCAAAATAAATTTGGCACTTCAGTGGTTTTGATATCGATGATTTTGGCATTGATATTGGCTGTTTTGAAATGCTTTTGAAGAGTGTCAATTAAACGTTGCTTTGCGTTGCGTTCCGTCAAAGTCGACGCTTCACCTGTGGCTGGCGCGCTTGCTGTTAAAGAGTCTTGTTTTTTTTCTTCAGTGTTATTTGAACATGCTGTAAATAGAACACTTGAAGCAATGGCACAGGCAATGAACAATGGTTTACGGGTAAATAACATAGATAACCCTTTTTCTTTTGACTTTATAAAAACAGAGCGCCAAGCATAGCAAAAAAAGTACAGGACTCGGTAATACTTCGTAGTCTTCGTGCTAAAAACAGCCTTAAGTTATGGATGATCAAGACCTTAAGCTCTTGGGTGATGGCTGGCATGCAGTTGTTGCATACGCACTTGTGCGACATGGGTATAAATTTGTGTCGTGGACAGATCACTATGTCCCAATAACATTTGTACCACACGCAAGTCGGCGCCGTGATTGAGTAAATGCGTTGCAAAAGCATGTCGTAAGGTATGTGGAGAAAGTTCTGCTTGAATTCCTGCTTGTAAGGCATAACGCTTAATGGCATACCAAAAGTTTTGTCGAC
This sequence comes from Acinetobacter sp. TYF_19, assembly GCF_043105125.1. Classification (NCBI taxonomy): domain Bacteria; kingdom Pseudomonadati; phylum Pseudomonadota; class Gammaproteobacteria; order Moraxellales; family Moraxellaceae; genus Acinetobacter; species Acinetobacter sp. TYF_19. The sequence continues at coordinate 31,814 of NZ_JBICLH010000072.1, read as the reverse complement.
TCATGATGCCACCATGTTGGGTGAGAAACAGATAGTCAGTTGCAGATTTATATAATTGCGGACGTGATTCAATTAAGTATTTTTCGACCCACTCCACTGCGATTTGCCCCAAAGGTACCAAGCGTTCTTTATTGCCCTTACCTGTAATTCTTAAATAGCCTTGTTTTAAATTGATTAAGTCTAGGCGTAAGTTCAGTAGCTCAGATACACGTAAACCACAGGCATACAACACTTCAAACATGGCACGATCACGGAGTCCGAGAGCAGTTTCAATATTTGGAGCTTGAATTAAGGCATCCACGTCTTGCTCAGACAAATCTTTAGGCAGTGCGCGGCCAATTTTGGGTGTTTTATGTAGCGCAACAGGGTTGTCTGAACGCAGTTTTTGTTCCCGTAGAAATTTAAAAAAAGAACGCAGAGCAGACAGACAGCGCGCAATGGAGCGCGGGCTTTTGCCTTGCTTGGTGAGGGTCAGCAGAACATCGGCGACATCGTCACTGCTCCATTTGGGCATGCTCACCTGACTGCACTCGCTGCACTGCAATAAGTCAGAGAGATAAGCATTTCGGGTGTGTGGGCTGACGGTTTGTGCAATGAGATAATCTTTAAAGCCGTGTAAAAAACTGAGCTGAGTTGGAATTTGAACAGGCGCAGGCACACGCGGTTTTTTATTTAACATAAGCTCTCAAGCACATCATCACGGAAAGACAAAAACAAGGAATAGGGGTTTTATTCAATGTAGTGTAATCATTCTCGCTTGTCGATGTGTTATAACAGATGCGAATCATTATCGAATCTGATTTGGTAATTATTCTCATTTGTTTGTATACTGTTCAAAATATTAAAGGGTTGGATGCGGTGCGTTTATCTGATTTAAAAGTCAAACAAACTGCCATCATTAACAAAGTGAATCATACTTTGGATGGCGAAGCTCAGACTGATTTGGTGGCTAGTCGTCTTGAAACATTAGGCTTTGTCGCAGGTACAAAAGTACAGGTGATTACCAAAGGTGTTTTTGGTGGCGATCCAATTTTAATCCAAGTGGGTTTTACACGTTTCGCCTTAAGAAAAGTTGAAGCTGAAAAAATTGAAATTCAAGTCGAAGGAGCACCTAGATGAGTGATGCCTTGCGTGTTGCCCTTGTAGGTAATCCAAACTGCGGTAAAACTTCGTTATTTAACCATCTCACTGGAACACGCCAAAAAGTAGGTAACTATGCGGGTGTAACGGTTGAGCGTAAAGTTGGTCAATTTACTCTTCCTTCAGGTCAAGCAGTTCGCGTGCTGGATTTGCCAGGGACGTATAGCTTAGATGCGACCAGCCCTGATGAAATGATTACCCGCGACGTGGTGATGGGGAAAATTGCAGACGAAGGTCAGCAAGATGCTTTCTTATGTGTCGTTGATGCAACCAACCTCAAACTTCACCTTGGTTTAGTGATTGAACTGATTGCATTGGGCCGTCCAATGTTAATCGTTTTAAACATGATGGATGAAGCACGTCGCCGTGGCATGCAAATCAATACCCAAAAGCTTTCTGAGCGTTTGGGTGTGCCGATCGTTGAAACCGTTGCGGTACGTAATTCGGGTATTGAAAGCCTACTCAGCGCTTTAGAGCAGGGCAAATATGCCGTGCCTTATACCGAGCTGACGGGCTTAAAAGGTGACACTGCGCATGAGAAAGTAGAAAATTTATTACATGACGCCGTGCAGTACGTCGATGAAGAAGACAAGCGAACGGATTTTCTGGATAAGATTTTTCTACATCCAGTTTTGGGGCTAGTTAGCCTTGCAGTCATGATGTTTATTGTCTTCCAAGCCGTTTTTTCTTGGGCAGCGCCGTTTATGGATGGGATTGAAACCTTCTTTGGCTGGCTGGGTGAAACCATCGGTGGGTCAATTAGCCACCCTTTACTTAACAGTTTGGTGGTAGATGGGATTATTGCGGGTGCGGGCGGTGTCGTGGTGTTCTTGCCGCAGATTTTAATTCTGTTCTTCTTTATCTTGGTATTGGAAGAGTCGGGTTATTTACCGCGTGCCGCGTTTTTGTTGGATAAGCTGATGTTTAAAGCAGGTCTTTCTGGGCGTGCCTTTATTCCATTGTTGTCTAGCTTTGCCTGCGCAATTCCGGGCATCATGGCATCGCGTACCATTAGTGATCCGCGTGACCGTTTGACCACGATTTTTGTGGCACCACTCATGACGTGTTCAGCACGTTTACCTGTATATGCCTTGTTAATTGCTGCTTTTATTCCTGAACAAACCGTTTGGGGGATCTTCAATCTGCAAGGCTTGGTGTTGTTTGCTTTATATATGGCTGGGATTGTGAGTGCACTGTGTGTATCTTTCGTTCTGAAATTCTTCCATAAAGACAAGTCACAGCATATGTTGATGATGGAGTTGCCAAGTTATCGTTTCCCTGACTTAAAGAATATTTGGATTGGTTTACTTGACCGTGCCAAGATCTTCTTGCGTCGTGTGGGTGGCATCATTTTCGCGTTGTCTATTTTGTTGTGGTTCTTATGTACCTTCCCGCAAGCTCCTGAAGGCGCGACTTTACCTGAAATTGATTATTCATTTGCCGGGATGCTCGGTCATTTGCTGCAACCAATTTTTGCCCCGCTGGGCTTCAACTGGCAGATTTGTATTGCCTTGATTCCAGCCATGGCTGCTCGTGAAGTCGTGGTGGCAGCTTTAGGTACGGTATATGCCTTATCTGCTGTCGATGATGATGCCATGTCACAAGGTTTGGCTTCACTCATCAGTAGTGGCGGTGAGCTCGGCTGGTCGGTAGCGGCTGGTCTGTCTTTATTGGTGTGGTTTATTTATGCACCGCACTGTTTGGCGACTTTAGCGACGGTCAAACGTGAAACAGGTTCATGGAAAACCGTGAGTTTTATGACCATTTACTTGTTTGGTTTGGCTTATTTCATGTCATTCCTGACCTATCAAATTGCAACGCACTATTTGGGCTAATCGGCGTAAATAGGCGAGGAGATTGAGATGATTGAAATTCTAATTGTTGCTGCTCTAGTGATCTGGAGTGCAGTGGTGGTATTTAAGAGAGTATTTCCTAAGACATCGGGTTCAGTTTTCATGTCCTTGTCCGCACTGTGTGAGGCTCGTGGTTGGACACGTTTAGCAACGTGGTTAAAGCCGTCAATGGCTGGCGGGTGTGGCGGAAACTGTGCCTGCCCAGCAACAGAAGACAGCAATGCGAAAAAGCCTGAAGTTCAGGCGGTGAAGTGGAAATAAAACGATTTTTGCTCACAAATAAAAAAGCCGTCCAAGAGGGACGGCTTTTTTACGCACTGACACAAAAAAAGTGCAGGAAAGTCAAAACAGAAAAAGCATTCAAAACAGCAAAGTGCTAACATTTCCGCAGATAAATCTCAGACCAAGCATGGGGCAAAAATGTTAATACAACGTGGTGGACTTAAGGTCGTTGCAGGGCTCGGCATTTCTGGTGTTGCAGCGGTCAATTTTTTACATAACCAAGGCTACCGCGTTGCAGTAACGGACTCTCGATCGACCCCGCCCGGTCATGACCAAATTCCAGCAGAGGTACAAACCAGTTTTGGTCAGTTTGATACAGAACTGTTGTTGTCTGCTGAAGAAATCGTTATTAGCCCTGGGCTCGATCCGAAACTACCTGAAATTCAAGCTGCGATTGCCAAAGGCATCCCCGTGGTGAGTGAAATTCAAATCCTACGCCGTGCAACCGACAAGCCGATCATGGCCATTACTGGGTCGAATGCAAAAAGTACCGTGACGACCTTGATTGGTCTGATGGCTGAACATGCAGGCGTGAAAGTCGCGGTAGGCGGTAACCTTGGTCGCCCAGCGTTGGATTTGACCAAAGATGAGCCAGATTTATACATTTTAGAGCTATCCAGCTTTCAGTTAGAAACCACTTCAAATTTACAAGCTGAAGTTGCGGTGGTGCTGAATATGAGTGAAGACCATCTTGACCGTCATGGCGATATGATGGGCTATCACACCGCGAAGCATCGCATTTTCCAAGGCGTGAAAAAAGTCGTTCATAACCGCGATGACTCACTTACTCGTCCTTTGGTCCCTGATGCTACGCCAATGCAAAGCTTTGGTTTAAATGCACCTGATATGAATCAGTACGGTGTATTAAGAGATGACGACGGTACGATCTGGTTGGCTCGTGGCCGCACACGTTTATTGAACAGTGCAGAGATGTATATTCAAGGCACACACAATGTGGCCAATGCTTTGGCCTGTTTGGCTTTGGGCGAGGCAATCAACTTACCACTGGAGTCGATGTTGGAAACGCTGAAAAGCTTTAAAGGCTTAGAGCATCGCTGTGAGTTTGTGAAAGAAGTTGAGGGTGTTCGTTACTATAATGACTCTAAGGGCACCAACGTCGGCGCAACACTGGCTGCGATTGATGGTCTAGGCGCTGCGATTGAAGCCAAAGGCGGCAAAGTCGCGATCATTTTAGGTGGTCAAGGCAAAGGGCAAGACTTTAGCGCTTTACGTGAGGCTTTGAGCAAATACGTGAAAGTGGCGGTATTGATTGGTGAAGATGCCGCGTTGATTGAAAAAGCCGTGGCAGGAACGACGACTTTACTGCATGCTGAGACTTTAGAGCAGGCGGTTGCACTTTGCCAAGCCCATACCCAAGCCCATGATGTCGTGTTATTGTCACCCGCATGTGCAAGTTTTGATATGTTCAGTGGTTACCCACAGCGCGGACATCAGTTTGTCGCTTGTGTGCAAGAACTCCACTAAAAATAATAAGGAAATTGAGATGGCTGAGTTTGCTCAGACAACGATCAATAAAATTAACCAGTTTTATAGCCGTTGGGCGCCGTGTGTACCCAGCGAAGTGACACCACGTAATGTGTTGATCTTCTGCGTCGTTGCGTTGTTGTGTTTAGGTTCGATCATGGTCGCATCTGCGTCGATGCCTTATGCTGAACGCCTTCATGAGAATTCATTTCACTATGTCCTTCGTCACGGGATTTCAATCGCGGTGGCTGGCGTTTTGGCCTATGCGGTATACCGAGTTCCGCTCAATGTTTGGTTCAATAACACCTTTCCGTTGTGGATTTTGACCATTTTACTGCTGGCTGCTGTGTTGGTCGTCGGTACGGAGGTCAATGGTTCGACCCGCTGGATTCGTGTTGCGGGCTTTACGTTACAGGCTTCTGAGGTTGCCAAAGTGATGATGGCGATTTTCACCGCGGACTATGTGGTACGGCGTGCCGAAGAAGTAAGAAATAACATCAAAGGTTTGATTCGTCTCGGTATCATTATGCTGTTGACGGTGGGTTTGATTATCGCGGAGCCCGACTTGGGTGCAACCGTGGTGATTAGTTTGATGATGCTCGGGATTTTCTTCCTTGCTGGCGCGCCGTTGATTCAGTTTGGTATGGCTTTTGGTGCAATTTTTGCGGCCTTTGTCTTTCTGATTGTGTTTGAGCCTTACCGTTTTGAACGTCTCATGTCTTTCTCAAACCCTTGGGAAGATCCGCTAGGTACTGGTTACCAGCTTTCCAATGCCTTGATGGCTTTTGGGCGTGGTGAATGGTTTGGTGTAGGACTTGGCCATAGTGTACAGAAAATGGCCTACTTGCCTGAAGCGCATACCGACTTCATGTTGGCCATTTTAGGCGAAGAGTTTGGCTTTTTCGGGATCACTACGGTCTTAATTCTGTCCTTTACCATGTTGCTGTGCTGTATCAAAGTGGGTCATCGTGCCTTGAAAAATCAGTACTTGCGTGCGGGTTATTTGGCTTATGGGGTATCGATTATTTTCTTACTGCAAATTTTGGTAAACGCAGGTATGAATATGGGGATGCTGCCAACCAAAGGTTTGACCCTACCTTTTATTAGTTATGGAGGTTCATCACTGATTATGTGTGCAGTGATGATCAGTTTGATTTTGAAAATTGATGCAACAACACAAAGTGCTAATCCAACCAAAGAAGAATCCAGCTTCTAAGCGGGTTGTTCTTTCATCACGCTTTCCGCAGACTAAACGTACTTTTCGTTTTATGCGGATAGCGTTTGAGCCCTTCTAAATTTTTTGAATTTCTTTCAATTACAAACGTTGCGCACTAGACCTCGCGTTGAGTTTCTGCCGCAATCGTTTTGCTATAAATAGATACCGTGCAGGGTAGTATGGTGCGGAATTAGTGAAACATCCCATTGCGCAATGGCTTGTTGCAACATTCGTTCAGGGTGGTCTAACGCGACAGATGGCTGATTTAGAGCATGTATCGCTTGAGCGAGTAGTGCTGGTGCTTGGTTAAGATCCAGTGCCTGTGCCATATTTTGTTTAGACAACTTTTGCCCTTGATCATTCATGGCTAAAGGCAGATGCATATAGCTAAGACGTGGGTAATCTAGCAGCTGACCTAAATAAATTTGTCGCTCGGTATTATCCAATAGATCTGCACCACGAACCACGTGGCTGATGCCTTGTAGGTAGTCATCCACCACGACTGCTAATTGATAATTGATAATGCCATCGCGGCGTTTCAATACAAAGTCACCGAGCTCATGTGCCAGTTGTGAGCAGTGTCTGCCCTGCAGAGCATCATCAAAACAAATTTCGACATCTTCCACTTTGACGCGAATGGCTTGTTGCTCAAAAGGCAGAGCAAGGTCACGGCAGGTGCCTGCATAAATGTGGTTAGAACCGAGCATTTTGCGGGTGCACTGACAGGCATAGACCAGTTTGAGTTGATGCAGTTGTTGAATCACGTCTTCATATAGGTCGAGACGATCTTTTTGGAAAATAATCTCCGCATCGGGCTGAAAGCCGAAAGCCTCAATACAACGCAAGATATGGCTTTCACTGCCGGGGTAAATACGCGGGATATCGGTATCTTCAATACGAACCAACCATGTGCCTTGATGTGCTTTTGCTTCGCAATAACTGGCAACGGCTGTGATGAGTGACCCAAAATGCAAAGGGCCGGTTGGCGATGGCGCAAACCGACCCACATAAGCCATCCTGTTGTCCCCCTCCTTATGTAAAGGAGGGGTTGGGGGAGGATTATTGAATAACATGATTAACCGTTATTTTGCTTCTCTTTGATTTCTGCCAGTGTTTTGCAGTCAATACATAAAGTTGCTGTTGGACGGGCCTCTAAACGGCGCAGACCAATTTCGATACCACAGGTTTCACAGAAACCATAGTCATCGTTTTTAATCGCTTCAATTGATTGCTCGATTTTGCGGATGAGTTTACGTTCACGGTCACGTGTACGTAGTTCAATTGCAAACTCTTCTTCTTGTGTCGCGCGGTCATTCACATCAGGCAAAGCGGTGTTTTCGTCTTGCATGGTGTTGAGTGTGCGGTCAACTTCTGACATCAACTCTGCTTTCCATGCCAACAAAATTTGGCGGAAGTGCTCAAGCTGACCTTCAGACATGTATTCTTCATTTTTTTTCGGCTGATAAGGTTCAATACCAAATAAGCTTGCAGTAGAACCACCGTCAGTCGCTTTAGGCTTAGTTTTGCGCACACGTTTTGTAGATTTTTCATCTACAACATCAGTTTGTTCGTCTAAGACAGTATTTTGGTTGTCATTCGCCATTTAGGGCAATCCTCATCATATACGTATCTTTAATACGCAAAAAATATGGTGATATGCAAGTGTTTTTATCCACCCTCGAGGAGATTCACCCTCGGGGGTCGTCATCATATAGACTTTTTAAGTATTTTGATAGTCTTTGATGTTTGGATTAAATTGATCACTTTTTCGTAAGAGCAACTAAGGTAATTGAAAACGATAAAAATGAAAAGTTAATAACCTGAAATTTCAACATTTATTTTTTGCTGTGCGTGTAAGACACGTTCTACGTGGGTTTCATGGCTGCCATCTGCGTTTAATTGTAAAATACGATAACCTGGTGCTTGCTCATCTAAGGCAAAATGATCACTTAAAGGCTTAAATTGGACACTGGTAGATGGCGTCGAGTAAAACTGAATACCATGCCATTCACGCCATGATTCTTGATGGACATGTCCCGACAGCACAATTTTGACATTGTGGTATTTCGCAAGAACCGCAGTGAGGTCTTGGGTGTTCTTGAGTTTATGTTGATCAATCCATTTTGACTGCATTTCAAATGGATGATGATGACAGGCAATCACAATGTGCTGCTGGGCAAATTCTTGTAGGATTTGTTCCAGTTGGTTCAATTGTGTTTCATCGACCCAGCCATCGATTTTACCTTTGACGGCACTATTGAGTAAAACCACACTCCAAGGACCAAAGTGAATCACGTGGACTTTGTTTTGTTGCTGATGAAAAGGGAAGTGTTCGGCATTGTCATGATTGCCCGGAACCTGATAAAACGGCGTCTTTAAACTCTGCATAAAGTCTAAATAGCGTTGATAGGTTCGAGGCACAGGTACTTGTGCCAAGTCGCCCGTATGGACGAAGGCATCAATTTGTGGATGACGTTCCACAATGTGTTGTATTACATGATGAAAGCTTTGCTCTGGATTCATACGGACAAATTCCAGATGATCTTGATCCATCAAGTGCGTATCTGAAATTTGGATAATGGTCCAATTTTTTTCATTATTTAAAGTCATGCCTGACCCCTTAGACATTCCTTGTCGTTTTAATCTGTTGTTGTAGCCATTGCAAGGCCATTATGACAGGCGCATTTCTGAGCCGACCATTGGAAAGTAATGTATCGATCTGCGCATAATCAATCAGGTGTAATAAAATATTTTCACCTTCATCGGGCATACCAAATACACCACCTTGTTCGGGTAAATCGGCCGCAGCACTATACAGATGAAACAGTTCTGCACAGGCACCTGCAGAAGGATAAAAGCTAAACAGATGTTGTAAGTGTTCAATCTGACAGCCTGATTCTTCTAATGCTTCACGGCGAATACAGCTTTCAGGTGATTCATCACCATCTAATACTCCCGCAATAATCTCCAGCTGCCAAGCTGAATCTTGATCATCCATAGCACCAATACGAAACTGTTCAATCAAGGCAAATTTTTGTTGTGCATCATCATAAATCAAGACACCCGCAGCTTCAGGACGCTGAATGAGCTCACGTGAAATCACAGAGGTGTACTCAGTTTGATTAAACAGGCGATGACGTAAATTTACTTTTTCTACGTGAACAAAACCCTGAAAAACAAAGGCCCTGTCTACAATTTGGACATCTTCACTGTGATATGTAGCTTGCTTAATTATGTTCATAAAGCGCAATCAGGATGAAATTTATCATTTCATCCTAACTGAGAATCACATGATTACAAAAGGTTTTTTATCAACTTACACTTTTTGGTACAAGTTTTGTCCGGTTGCATGGAATTGTTTTTTCATGCTATCGAGACCGTTTTCGACCTCTTCTTGCTGAATTTTATTCAGCGTAGCATTTTGCTGGTTTTGTGCATAATCACGCACGTTTTGGGTGATTTTCATCGAGCAAAACTTCGGGCCGCACATCGAACAGAAGTGTGCAGATTTGTGTGCTTCTTTTGGCATGGTTTCATCATGCATGCTACGCGCCGTGTCTGGGTCAAGACTGAGATTAAACTGATCTTCCCAGCGGAATTCAAAACGTGCTTTAGACAGGGCATTGTCACGAACTTGCGCACCCGGATGACCTTTGGCCAAATCTGCCGCATGTGCTGCAATTTTATAGGTGATGATGCCATCTTTGACGTCTTTTTTGTTCGGCAGGCCCAAGTGTTCTTTTGGCGTGACATAGCACAACATGGCAGTCCCATACCAACCAATCATCGCTGCACCAATCGCAGAAGTAATATGGTCATAACCCGGTGCAATATCGGTGGTTAATGGCCCTAAAGTGTAGAAGGGCGCTTCTTGGCAGACTTCAAGTTGTAGATCCATATTTTCTTTGATCATATGCATAGGCACATGCCCCGGACCTTCAATCATCACTTGCACATCATGTTTCCATGCGCGATGGGTCAGCTCCCCTAAAGTACGCAATTCAGAGAACTGTGCTTCGTCATTGGCATCTTGGATACACCCCGGACGTAGACCATCACCGAGGCTGAATGACACATCATAGGCTTTCATGATTTCGCAGATTTCATCGAAATGTGTATAGAGGAAGTTCTCTTGATGATGGGCCAAACACCACTGCGCCATGATTGAACCACCACGAGACACAATACCAGTGAGGCGATTCGCCGTCATTGGAACATAACGTAATAAGACGCCTGCATGGATGGTGAAATAATCCACGCCTTGCTCAGCTTGTTCGATCAGCGTGTCTTTGAAGATTTCCCACGTCAGGTCTTCCGCCACCCCATCAACTTTTTCTAAAGCTTGATAGATCGGTACAGTCCCAATCGGAACAGGTGAGTTACGGATAATCCACTCACGGGTTTCATGGATGTTCTTCCCTGTGGAAAGGTCCATGATGGTGTCTGCACCCCAACGGGTTGCCCACGTCATTTTTGCGACTTCTTCATCAATTGAAGAACCGAGAGCCGAGTTGCCAATATTGGCATTGATTTTCACCAAGAAGTTTCGACCAATGATCATGGGTTCGATTTCAGGGTGGTTAATATTGGCAGGGATAATCGCACGACCTTCAGCCACTTCTTTGCGCACAAATTCAGGTGTGATTTCCATCAAGTTATGCGCACCAAAGTTTTGCCCCGCGTGCTGACGTGCATCGACTCCTTCACGTTGACGCTGATTTTCACGAATAGCGATGTATTCCATTTCAGGAGTAATGATGCCTTGTTTGGCATAATGCATCTGCGTGACATTGAGGCCTGCTTTGGCACGACGTGGTTTTTGAATATGGGCAAAACGAATATCAGCGGTACGAATATCCCGTAAACGCTCTTGACCAAAGCTTGAACTGAGGCTGTCTAACATTTCGGTATCGTTGCGCTCTTCAATCCAACTTTCACGGACATTCGGTAGACCTTTGTTCAGATCAATACTGACATTGGTGTCGGTATACACACCAGAGGTGTCATACACCATCACTGGTGGATTGTATTCACCGCCTAAGCCTGTTGGGGTTTCGGTCAGTTCAATCTCACGCATGGGGACTTGAATGTCTGGGCGTGAACCTTGGATATAGACTTTTTTAGAGGCAGGCAAGATACGGGTCAGATCTTTGGCATCTTGTTCATGTTGTGCTGAAATTTCAGCGGAAAGATTCGTTAAATGGTTCATTGCAATGATCCTTATGAATGACATCAACGAATCAAGCACGACCAAAAACGATGGCAATTGAAGCTATTTCTGTGTGTTGTTGATTTGATGATACAAATGCAACGGATGTATTTCTACTGGAAATAATTCAATGAAAGGCGTTCAGTTTTTAGATGGCTTGATTCCTACGCAGGTCTTAACCTGATCAGGTTCAACGGTACTCAGCTTCAAAACTTTATTGAAAAGTCTTAGCTGATCTCAGCGAGCAATTACTCGCGCTCCGTCAAGCGATGCATCATCTTAACATGCAATGTTGTTAAAAACAGCGACCTTTTTATTCAAAGTGTGAAAGGAGATATGTTCAACGTTCTAAGCAAATGGCATCGCTTAAGCAGTCTTTGCCTTGATCGGGTTGGACCATACGTAGTTGAATAAAATGCGCCAATTGTCTTTGTAAGAGTTGATCTGCACCTAGGCGCTGTGCATGGGCGGAAGCAGGCAAGATGATTTGAGCCGCTCTTTGTTCAGGGCTGAGTTTCACGAACTTTAAAAATAAGCGCGCTTGATCCGTCACACTTGAATTTTTTAATTCGGCTAGGCGCTCAATTTCTTCCAAATAATTGCTATGCACGGTATAGCCGTCGTAAACGCGTTGAGCATCCAGTCCGATAAACAAGAGGGTGCTATATAGGTTCAATAGATGACGTGCATCTTGGTGGTAGCTACTTTTCGGGTATTGCTGTAAATAACTTTCCCAATACAGCGCACGATCTACAATTTCTTTGGCATCAATTTTGACCTGACTTCCAATCACGGCAGGGTATTGATTCTGTGTTGCCAGATGTTCAATAAACTCTTGCTCAGCGACAGGTAGGTAAGGCGCAAAAATTTTGGCTAAATATTCAGGGCTACGGCGGTAATGCACTTGTCCTTCGCCTGCATCAAACAGCTCGACATAAGACTGCCCTTGGTGTTTGATTAAGTATTGGTCACGAATGGTCAGTTGCTCAAAAAGACTTTGTTGAATGGTCGGATGTTGCGCCATTTCTAGAGCATAGCTTTCAAAAGCGCGCTGCTGTTGCGGCGTACGTTCGACCGATAAGAAGTCATGGTACATTTTATTGGATAAACCCAATAAATGCTTTTGTTGTTGAAAGCCGAGTAAAGGCAAACACAGCTTAAGATCTTGATTGATTTGCTCTAAAGCAAAAGTCGTACGCTGCGCATCTATTTCTGACATGTTTTTGTCAATTTTTTGGCACAAGTCGGTTAAGTCTAAGGTTTGAGTTGAAGACGCTTCTATTTGCGCAGGCTCTTGAAAGCTAACAGGTTCAGGTTTCTGACAGGCAGCCAACAGCACACACATGAAAATCAGTGCGTAAGGTTTAAGCGAAAATAAAGAAGAATGATTCACAGCGACTCGATCAAAAAACTCAGTTCAGCGACAACACAGTAGAGAAACTCCTTTTCTCCATGGCTCATTTTATAGGGGGAATGGAATTTTTAATGTGTAGTATTGTGAATGAGTTTGTTGAACGGGCTGTGACACTGTTTAATATTTACTTCATAATGAACAAATTAGTGGGCGCTATTGTAACCAGTGCAATAAAAAATATACGAAAAAAATGACAACCCGTTTTAGTATAGCGTTGCTCAGAACGAGGCCAGTGAGGCGGAAAGGTTGACTGAAAACAATGAAGATTAAATGTATCCTAGCCAGCTGTGTGTTGTTTTTCGCGCCGTGGAGTCATGCCTTGGATTTGGTCGACGCTTTACAACGCGCCAAAGTCAATGATCCCAACTGGCAAGCCAATTTACTCCAATATGAAGCAGATCAACTCAATTTAGGCATTGCTCAAGGTAACTTACTACCTACTATTAGTCTGTCTGGTAATGTGACTCGAAAAAATCAACCCATTGGGCAGGTGAGTTCGGTTCTTTCCATGCCCGATACGACCACCACCAAACAAGTGGCGATTACGGCACGCCAACCCCTTTTTCGTTGGGATGCGTGGGAAGGATTGAAACAAGTCAAGACCTCCCTCAGTTTAAGTGAAGTCAATTTACAGCTACAGCGGCAGCAACACATTTTAGACGTGACGGAAGCCTATTTTAATGTACTGCGCCAACAAAGTTTAACCGCAGCCAATTTACAAGAAGAACAGGCTCTACTTGAGCAACTGAATATGATGAATGCCAAACTCAGAGAGGGTTTGGTGGCAAAAAGTGATGTGAGTGAGGCCAATGCACAATACCAAAGCGCACAGGCTAACCGCATTGCGACGCATGTACAACTGGTCTTGGCGCAGGAACAACTGGCGCAAATTATCGGGCCTTATCAAGAAAACTTGGCAGTGCTGCGTGAAGACTTTCAGTTTCAAAAACCTTATCCAGCAAAGCTTTCAGCATGGACCAATTTAGCTCTCGCACAGAACCTAGGCATTCAGCAGGCACGCTTACAACAGCGCTATGCTGAAGATCAAAAACGGGTTGAACAAGCTGCTTTTTATCCGCAAATTGAAGCTGTGGGAAGCTATGGTTATAGTGAACAGACGCCTGAGAATATTATGTCGGCCAAAGGCAACTTTGATCAGATTGGTATTGAGATGAATTGGAATGTCTATACGGGGGGACGAACCAAGAAGTCGATTCAAAAAGCCGTTGTTAACGTCAAAAAATCTGAAGCTGAACTGGATGCCGCCATCCGTAAAGCCAACACCGAGGTGAAAAAGTCTTATTTGCAAGTGGAAACAGACCAAGCCAAGTTGCAAGCACGTAAAGCTGCCATGGAATCATCCAGCCTCGTCTCTCGTGCCTCACAAGCGCAGTATCAAGAAGGCTTAAAAACCATGGTTGATGTTTTACTGGCACAGCGCAATGCCTTTTCGGCCAAGCAGGATTATGTCAATGCTAAGTATGACTATCTGATCAATGTCTTGCATTTAAAGGCATCTGTGGGTAAGTTGACTGAACAAGATATTCAAGAAATGAATGCATGGTTGGTGGACAAAGCACGCTTATAAAAGGGTCTTGTCATCAAATCTTCACAATTGCTATGCTTTAATATCGCTCAATCTTTAGTCCCTCATGATGTTGCTGTGGAGTACGTCCTTTGCCAAATAGTCCTGTTTTAAACCATCACATTTCTTCGCAGTTCAATGAAGATTTGCAGGATGTGAACACCAAATTTATGACCATGGGTGGTTTGGTAGAGCAACAAGTGGCAAATGCAATTCATGCGCTACTCGACACTGATGCCAACTTAGCGGTCGATGTCCAGTTTAAAGACAATGCGGTGAATCAGCTCGAACGTGAAATTGATGAGGCCTTGACCTTGATTTTGGCGCGTCGTCATCCTGCTGCGATTGATTTGCGTATGGTAATTGCGATGTCGAAAGCCAATACCGACCTAGAGCGTATTGGTGATGAAGCGGCGAAAATTGCTCGTATTGCGCAAAGCTTATGTGAAGACGGTGAATCCCCTCGCGGTTATATGGAAACGCGTCATATTGGTAACCAAGTCCGTGTCATGATTCATGATGCCCTAGATGCTTTTGCACGCTTAGATGCAGAACAAGCGCTACGTGTGATGATGGCCGATGCTGATATTGACCGTGAATATCAATCTGCAACGCGTACTTTGATGACTTATATGATTGAAGACCCGCGTCATATTGCCCGTGTGATTAATGTGATGTGGGTATTGCGTTCATTAGAACGGATTGGCGATCATGCGCGTAATATCTCTGAGCAAGTGATTTACATGGTGAAAGGTTTAGATGTGCGTCATACCAGTTTTGAAGAAGTTGAAAAACATATCCAAAAATAAAAAAAGTGAATCTTATTTTCAAGCACAACTTCGGTTGTGCTTTTTAATGGTTGCTTAATTTTTAGATAAAAAAAATCTCAGACTTTGGGGGAAATCTGAGACTAAAATCGGGGATATTTATCGTTATAGATAAGAGGTTTCCCTCTATCCTTGAATGCCATTATAGGAAAGATGTTTTTCTGCGTCATGTAGGTTCTTGTAGTGTAATGTTGAGTTTTGCAAGGGTTGTGTAGCGCTATGTTTACACTCAATCATTTGGATACAAATAACTGCTTTATAGCGTAATTGGGTCATCAAGATGTCACCTATCTTGGGTTTGGTTAGACCTGTGCTTAGATAGAACATTGTATGAATAAAAAGAAAAGCCCCGATGTCGGAGCTTTTCAAATGTGCAATGCTTTATCACGCCTCAGGCTTTAAGCCTTCTGCTTTTTCTAAGCTTTCATCATTGTTAAAGAACTTCTCACGTTGTTCTTCAAGAAACTTTTTCGCATCAGGTTCAAACACATTTAGGCGTTTTTCATTGATTAAAGTGGTTTGGTGCTTTAACCATTCTCCCCAAGCTTGCTTGGAGATGCTTTCAAAAAGTTCTTGGCCTTTTGCACCAGGAAACGGTGCAAAGTCTAAACCTTCCATTTCTGTTTGATATTTACGGCAAAAAACTTGTCGAGTCATATCTAGACGTCCTTATTGAGCATAAAGTTTTTCTAAACGCGCATGGGCACGTTCAATGGCAGCTTCTACTTGCGCAGGTGCAGTTCCACCAATGTGGTTACGTGCATTGACTGACGCTTCAAGGGTTAGTGCTTTTTCAAATACATCCGCTTGAATTAAGTCAGAGAACTGTTGAAGTTGTTCCAAAGTCAATTCAGAAAGATCTTTTGACTCTTGAACGCCTAAAGCAACGGCTTTACCCACAATTTCATGTGCGTCACGGAAAGCTACGCCATTTTTTACAAGGTAATCAGCCAAGTCCGTTGCCGTTGAGAAACCACGCAGCGCTGCTTCACGCATGATTTCAATGTTTGGAACCAAAGCAGGAATCATGTCTGCAAAAGCCATGAGCGAGCCACGTACGGTATCAATCGCATCAAACAACGGTTCTTTGTCTTCTTGGTTGTCTTTGTTATACGCCAACGGTTGACCTTTCATCAGTGTTAATAAGCTCATCAGGTCGCCATAGACACGACCTGTTTTACCGCGCACTAACTCTGGAACATCTGGATTTTTCTTTTGTGGCATGATTGAAGAGCCAGTACAGAAACGGTCCGGAATGTTTACGAAATTAAACTGTGCAGACGTCCACAGAATCAGTTCTTCTGACATGCGTGATAAGTGCATCATGATCAGCGAAGCCGCCGCATTGAATTCAATACCGAAGTCGCGGTCAGATACTGCATCGAGCGAGTTTTCAGAAACGGCTTCAAAACCCAGTAACTCTGCTGTAAATGCGCGGTCGATTGGGTAAGTGGTACCCGCCAATGCTGCTGAACCTAAAGGCATACGGTTAGTACGTTTACGACAGTCAATGAGACGCTCAGAATCACGGACTAACATTTCAAACCATGCCAACAGGTGGTGACCAAAGGTCACAGGCTGTGCCGTTTGTAAGTGGGTGAAGCCCGGCATAATGGTATGCGTGTTTTGAGCAGCAATACTCAAAATACCTTTTTGTAATTTTTTCAGTAATTCTAAAATGGCATCAATCTCATCGCGGACATATAGACGAATATCGGTTGCCACTTGGTCATTACGGCTACGACCTGTGTGGAGCTTTTTACCTGTGATGCCAATCCGTTGAGTCAAACGCGACTCAATGTTCATGTGCACATCTTCTAGGTCAATACGCCATTCGAACTGACCCGCTTCGATTTCAGCTTGAATGGTGTTTAAGCCATTGATGATGTCATCGCGTTCTTGTTCAGTCAGAACGCCAACTTTTGCAAGCATGGTCGCATGAGCAATAGAACCTGCAATATCTTGTTTATAAAAGCGTTGGTCAAATTGTACAGATGCTGTAAATTCAGCAACAAAGGCATCAGTAGCTTCAGAGAAACGACCGCCCCACATACCCGAAGTTTGGGCTTGTGACGGATTTGAGGAATTAGAAGATGTGGTCATGTCGGCTCAATAAGATAAAAAGCGGTAGAACTCGCATGAGTATAACAAATTCAAGACAACTTGCCGAAGTTCAAGATGCGCAAAGTTTAACTTCCAGCATGGCTAAGCCAAATATCTCTTATTTATTTAGTAAAATCGTGCAATGGCCGCATTTGTTGGAATTATTTGTAGGTGGAAATTTGTTGGCCATGCTGTTGGCTTTGGCCGAGGCGCAGTCTTGGTCAAACTTGGTGTTTGAGCATGTACTCGGTTATATGCTTTACATCAATTGGGTTTTACTGTCTTTTGCTGCGCTAATGCAATATGGGCAAAAAAAGTTGCAGAATTTAGGTCTGGGTATGACTTTATTGTCAGGCTTTTTTCTATTACAGATCATTGTTTTGGTGACCACGCTCAGCCTTAATATACTGATCTTCTTTGGAGCTAATTTTAGTTTCAATGGTTTGACTTCAGCCATCTTATGGAATGATGTTGCTTTGCATTTGGGCTATGGCTTGCTGTTAGGCAGCTTTTGTTTTCGTTATTTGTACCTAAGAGAACAGTGGTTTAGGCAGCAAAATAGTGAGCTGAATGCACGGGTGCAGGCGATGCAAGCCCGTATTCACCCGCATTTTTTGTTTAATAGTTTAAACAATGTGATTTGCCTAATTGCGATTGACCCAGATAAAGCCGAACAGATGTTGCTCAATCTATCGCGTCTGTTTAGAGCCAGTTTCCAAGAGTTAAAACTGGTCAAGCTCAGTGATGAAATTGAGTTGTGTCAGCGTTATTTGGCGATTGAGCAAATTCGTTTGGGGGATCGTTTACAGGTTGAATGGAAAATCGAGCATGCCGAATTGTGTCAGCAGGTACAAATTCCACTCTTAACTTTACAACCTTTACTTGAAAATAGTATTTTTCATGGTGTTGAAAAATTTTTAACTAAGAGTACGATAAGTGTACTGATTGAAATATTGCAAAATCAAGTTAATATCGTCATAACTAACCCATTTACAAAGGAAACAATTCATAAACGACAAGGACATGGTATTGCCATTGAAAATGTGAAGCAGCGTCTAGAGGCATATTTTGGGCGAACTGTGAGCTTTCAAACCTATGCAGGGGAGGGAATGTATACCACTGTTGTGCAGTATCAATATAAATAAGCCGCAGTGAACCTATAAAAATAAACAAGGTGACTGTTGGGGAGGAGATAAATGGACATCCTAATTTGTGATGATGAGCCTTTAGCAATCGAACGTTTGTCTAGATTGGTGAGTCAGCTCGGACATCAAGTGGTGGCAACAGCCTCACATGGTCAACAAGCAATTGAATTAACTCAACAATATGAACCAGATGTGGTACTTTTAGATATTCAAATGCCAGAAATGGATGGTTTGACCTGTGCGCATTATTTGCGCCAACTTGAACCGATGCCTGCTTTGGTGTTTTGTACAGCTTATGATGAACATGCGCTCGATGCATTTAAGTCACATGCTGAAGGTTATTTATTAAAACCAGTGATGCAACAGGAATTGCAACAGGTGCTTGGTCACCTCACTAAATTAACCCAAGCTCAAATGAGCGAGATAAAACAAAAAGAAAATATGGATGAATTTAACGTAAAGCGACATCAAATCGCAGCGAAAACCTATCGTGGTGTGGAATTGGTTCCCATTGAAAATATTTACTATTTTTTGGCGGATCAAAAATATGTCACGGTACGCCACAAAAACGGCAGTGTCTTAATTGATGAAACCTTAAAAGACTTAGAGCATGAGTTTGGGGAGGCCTTTATTCGTATCCATCGTAATGCCTTGGTTTCAGTTCACTTTTTAGAAGGACTTGAAGTGGTCAACTCTGGGCAGTATCAAGTGCGTTGCCGTGAGTTAGACGAGCGCTTGGCGGTGAGTCGACGGCATTTGCCGGGCTTGCGCGAGCGCTTACATAGGCTTTAGCAGGCTAATATAATTATTCTACTGCTGATGATGAGATGGGACGCTTTGGGCTGAATACATTTCCAATGGGGGAAATTCAGTTTAAGATAGTTTCATTCTTATTGGCACATACTAAAATTTATGAAAACCTTAAAGATCGCTACTCGACAAAGCCCGCTTGCTCTTTGGCAAGCTGAACATATCCGTGCTCGTTTAGAAGCATTGCATGCGGGGCTCACAGTAGAGTTGGTGACTTTTGTTACCCAAGGGGACAAAATTTTAGATACACCATTGGCAAAAATTGGTGGCAAAGGTTTATTTGTTAAAGAGCTTGAAGCAGCTTTGTTGGATGGTCGTGCTGATTTGGCAGTGCATTCGATGAAAGATGTTCCGATGGCTTTGCCTGAGGGGTTATCGCTGGCCGTCATTTGTGAGCGTGAAGATCCTTTAGATGCTTTTGTGTCGAATAGTTGCGTGAGTTTTGATGCCTTGCCACAAGGGGCGAAGGTCGGCACCTCGAGTTTACGCCGTAAATGCCAAATTTTAAAACAACGACCTGACCTAGAAATTATCGATTTACGTGGCAACGTGGGAACACGTTTATCTAAATTGGATGCAGGTCAGTACGATGCCATTATTTTGGCCAGTGCGGGATTAAAACGTTTGGGTTTGGCAGAACGTATCCGTCATACCATTCGCCCAGAGTTGAGTTTACCTGCCGTGGGCCAAGGTGCTTTAGGGCTAGAGTGCCGTGCAAATGATCAAGCGGTATTGGATTTAATCAATCCTTTATTACATATAGAAACCGATACCTGTGTTCGCGCTGAACGTGCTTTCAATGCTTATCTTGAAGGTGGATGTCAGGTACCTATTGCAGGCTATGCCACTTTAGCAGACAACCGTATTCAGCTCGAAGGGCGTGTGGGGAGTGTCGATGGGCAAACGCTCCTCAAAGCACAAGTGGCGGGTGATGCCGCTGAAGCCGAGCATTTGGGTGTTGTCCTTGCACAAGAGTTATTGGCTCAAGGTGCAGGTGATTTACTCAAAGCCTTTTATCACTAATATTGCTTAACGATGCTGTTTATTAATACGCGCCCTGTTGATCGCGCGGCAAGCCTCACGATGGCACTAGAGCAACAGGCCGTTGAGGTCTATCTATTGCCGTTACTGGAGTTGTTGCCTAGAGCATGGGATCATGATCTGGCACGCTTGTATCAGCAGTTAGTGTACACCCAAGTGATTGTGGTGGTTAGCCCTAGTGCTGTGCAGTTTGGTATGGCACATTTGCTGCAAAGCGGTTTAACGGTGTCCGATTTACGGCATATTCAATGGATTGCGGTTGGACAAAAAACAGCGCAGGCTTTGGCTGAATATGGTTTGGACAGTGTGGTGCCTGAGGTGGAAACCTCTGAAGGGATGTTACAACTGCCTGTTTTGCAGAACTTGGCCAGTGATGCGAGTATTGCATTTTGGCGAGGAGAAGGTGGGCGTCAGTTTATGATGGACACCTTAATGCAACACGGGCGTCTTATACTGAACTTTGTTTTGTATGAGCGCCATTGTCCAAATGAAACGATGCAGCAACAGGCTGAACTAATTCAATGTTTATCAGAACATAATTACTATGTCACACTAATCAGCAGTGAGGCCAGTTGGCTGAATTGGTTAGCTCTGCTGGACTCAAATATTCAGCTTCTGCAACAAGGACACTTTTTGGTGTTGGGTGAGCGTTTGGCACAGATCTTGAAGCAGTATCAAGAGCAAATGCATGTGTCATTTAAAATGAGTGTACTGAAAGATTTAAAGACAGCCACGATTGTACAGTTGTTACAAAGTGAGCAAGGGAACGCATGAAGAAGATTCTTATCATTGTATTGATGGCTGCATTGGCGTGGATTGCGAAGCTAAGTTATGACGTGTGGGGGCTGAGTACACAGCAAGCTACTTTGCTCAATGAAATGCACCAAATCGAACAGCGCAGCGCCAATTTGAACGATCAAGTCGTGGCTATGCAGCGTCAAAAAGAAACTTTGAAACAAAACCCTGCAACAGTGAATACGATGAGTAGCCAACCTGCCGAATTGGTGGTTGAGGGTATTGATCCAATTTTGTTTATTAAGCAACAGTTGGACTTGGTTGAGTTTGCCTTAAAGCAACAGCAGTATGTGGTGGCCACCGATAAGTTGGCTTTTTTAGATATGCAGCTGGAAAAATATAACTTGGCTGTGGCGTTGAAGCAAAGTTTGCATCAGGTGATAGCACGAGATATGCAAACCATTCAGAAATTTGTGGCTGAGCGCAATGAGCAGCAAGCGCTGATTAACCGTCAGCTGCAACAGATTGATCAGGCTTTAAGTCGGGAAATACAACAACTTCAGTTAAACACCACGCGCGATACGTCTGAATCCTTTTGGAAGCAATGGTTAAGGCTCGAACCTGCGCAAGCACCTGCAACAGCGTTAATGCAACGACAAATCGTGCTTAAAGAAGCCCAGTTACGCTTATTGTTAGCACGCCAAGCCTTAGCTTCAGGGCAATATACCGAATATCAAAAAGACTTAACCGAAGTAATGCTGTTGATCCAGCAACTTCCAGACCCTAAAGCCAAAGAGCTGCTGAAACAGCTGAATAAGCTGAAAACATTGGTGGTTGTCCCAACGCCTATTTTAAGTACGCGTGCGTTGTTGGGGTAATGGAATGAAACAAATACTGATTGCTTATGGTTTGGTGAGTTTAATTGCAATTGCTGCGTTGAGTGTCTTGAGTTATGGGCATGGTGCGGGTTATGTCTACGTGTTTTGGCATGACTGGCAGTTACAAACCAATCTCTGGATCGTATTTATTGCGCTAGCACTGCTTAGTTTTAGCTTGCATTTGGTTTGGTTGGGGCTAAAACGCTATCTCAGTCGAGAAAAACGCAAAGCGGAAACTGTTTTTGATTTTAAAAGTTTGCATCCTTATGAACAACTGGCTGTGATTTGGTTATTGGATGCAGGTCGAGATCAACAAGCCTTTATTCAAAATGCCTTCGCGCAGTCAGGCTTGCTCAAAAGTATTATTGATGCACGTTTATATTTGATGAAGGAGCAGTTCCCTGAAGCCTTAAGCGCCTTGAGCCAAAGCAATGCCATGGCTTTTGAGTTGGCGGAACTGCAACGTATTGAACTGTTTTTAGCAAAAGAAGATGCAGAACAAGCTTTAACTCATCTAGAGTTTCTCAATCAACATGAACTGTCACCTTGGCTTAAAGATGTGCAAACCGCTTATGAAGCGTGTTTAAAAGAGCTATGGGGACGTTTTGCGATTCAGTTTCCATGGCTTTATTTACGCTCAACTCAATATGGTCATTTAGATCAAGATGTGAAAAAAGCATGGCTGAAGCGTTTGTTGATAAAATTTGATCAAGCTAATTATGAAAATTTAGAGGATTTAAAACAACGTTATTTGGACTTGTCTGATCAGATTTTCAGCCGCAGTTATGATGTTCAACTGCTGTGGCTTAAGTTATTAGCACGTATGCCAGACATGAGTGAACAGCACGAACACTTGTCGATTTATTTGCTCAATCAGCAGTTTAATTCGGAAGTATTTTATTTGTGGTTCCAGCAGCAACTTTTGAAACAGCAACCCGATTATGTGGACTTGCAGCAACACATTGAAGCATGGGAAGCGAAGTATACGAGTGTGCCGGTTTTGAGTTTTGCCAAGTGGCATATTTATACTGCTTTAGGCATGCAAGAGCAGGCAGATGCGTTATTAAGTTTATATCCAGATAATGTATTAATGAACTATTTAAGAATCAAATCGACTTTAAATGGTGATGAAGATTTAATTAAACAGTTAAATTTAATTTTTGAAAATAATGCAAATTTTGTAGAAATGAAAATATAGGTGCATAATGCAGAGCGTTTTAGATTACCCATTGGTTTATACTCAACACGTGGCTTGGGGAGATATGGATGCCTTTGGTCATGTTAATAATGTAATGTATTATCGTTATGTTGAAAGTGCGCGTTTGGCTTATATTGAACATACGGGTATTTTATCTGCGGATGTACTGACTGTTGTTGCATCAAATCAGTGCAAATATTTAAAACCCGTATTTTATCCAGACCAATTAAAAATTAGTGCGCGTATTGAAGAACTCAGAAATAGTGCATTTCGTATGCACTATTTATTATGGAGTGAACAGCAACAGTCATTCGTTGCGGAAGCAGAAGCGGTCATTGTTTGTGTCGATAAAACCAATATGCAGAAAACATTAATTCCTGAACTGGTGCGTCAAAAACTCAAAGAATTTGAGTTAACCGTCGGTCACCAAATATAAATCTCTTTTTATTTATTTTAAAAGTCGCTAGACTATATAAATATTGTCTAAGTATTGTTGTTTAAGTCATGGATGAGTTGAGTCTTTGGTCTAATCAAAATATTATTAAATAGACTCAGTAAATAAAATGTTGGTTAATGGAGTTAATGTAATGCCAGATATTAGTAATTTGTCCGTAGAAGAGTTAAAGCGTCTACAAATCGAAGCGGAAGCTTTAATTGCATCTAAAAAAGATCAAGCAATTGAAGATGCTTATACCCAAATTAACGCGATTGCGGAAAATGTAGGCTTAAGCATTGAACAAATTTTAGAGTTTGGCGCGACTAAGCGTAAAAAAGGCACACGTAAGTCGGTTGAACCGCGTTACCGTAACAAAGGCAATGCTGCTGAGACATGGACTGGCCGTGGTAAGCAACCACGTTGGTTAGTGGCTCAGTTAGAAAAAGGTGCGAAGCTTGAAGATTTTCTAATCTAAGTCATCACCTTGTCACAGATGTGACCTAAGCTCAAAAAACCAAGCATCATGTGCTTGGTTTTTTTTATAGTTAAAGTTTGGTGTTGTTGTAAAATTATGCATAATGTCTATCAAAGAAAGACAAGAAATGAAGCAAGGAAGAATAATTGAAAGTTCGTGGTGGGAGAATCACAAAACCTAAATACATCACGTGGTGGATGTTTGCAGTCGTTGCCTTTTTAATTTTTGTTTTGCTGCAAATTCCTGCGGCATGGCTTATTGCAAAATTTTATAAAAACAACCAAGTTTTACATAACGTCAGCGGTAATATTTGGCATGGACAGGCCGATTGGCAAACTGGAAAATTGCGTGGAACTGTGCTTTGGACCACCCGACCTTTAGATTTACTGCTCCTTCGTGCAGGCACGAATCTCGAAATTTATAGTGCCAATACCAAGCTTGAAGGCGTTTTGGCCTATGGGTTTGGGAAAAAAATAATGGTGCGTGATTTAAACGGACAAATTGCACCCGAAACGTTAAAGTCGTTGGCCAATTGGCAATGGCCGAGTAATGCGGTTCAGTTACAAGAAATTGATTTTAATTATAAAAAAGAGCAGGGATTTGACCAAGTGGATGGGGGAATACAATGGGCAGGCGGCGAACTCATGTATATCTTTGCGCAGCGCCCACAACAAATGCAGATTCCATCGTTGGCGGGTCGTTTGTCGCAGGAGCAAAATAAGCTGATGGTCGATTTACGCGATCAACGACAACAAAAACTGATGAACCTGACCATCGATCCAAGTCTGATGTTGGATGTGCAATTAACCCAGCGTCTCATGTTGAATGTCCCGTCATATCAAGGCAAAGCAGGCCTAGATAGTTATGTGGTGAGTTCACGTCAGCCTTTACTTAGTGGGGGTTTTTGATGGGTTTTGATCTGCAAAAATTACCAGAGCTGAATCTCAAACAGTTTGAACGTATAGCACCACTGTGCTTAATGCTTTTGATCTTGGCGCTATGCTGGAAGTTGGCTGGCTTATTTTGGCTTTGGGTGGCGCCACCACAAGTTATGCAAATGCCACGCGTTGAATTGGGTTCGCAGCAACCTCAAGTTCCGAATATTACCAATTTTGCGTTATTTGCAGAGCAAAGTAAGAATCCCGCAGATGATCAGCTCAATTTACAGCTACAAGGGGTGGTGGTTGGACAACCCAGTCAGTTCTCATCTGCTGTGATTAAGGCAAATAATGTAGCAGAGCGCTATCGGGTGGGGGAAAACATCGAAGGCAGCGCTTATTATTTGTCAGAGGTGTATTGGGATCGCGCGATTCTCAAAAATAACAGTGGGCAAACCCGAGAATTGTTTTTTCAAGGGATTGATAATTTAGATCAGCAAATTGTGCCCCCAGCAACAGCACCCGTTGTAGCGCCTGCTGTGAGTCAAGAGCAGCAAGCATTAGGCCAAGCAGTACAGAACTTACAACAAGATCGTGAGCAATATTTAAAAGATTTGGGTGTAAATACCAATAACACAGGGCAAGGTTATCAAGTCACGGAGCAAACACCAGCTGCACTGCGAAGTCGTTTAGGCTTGCAGGCTGGGGATCAGATTATGTCTTTAAATGGTCAAACGATCGGACAGGGGCAAAACGACGCGCAGTTGTTAGAACGTGCGCGCCGTGAAGGACAAGTAAAAATAGAAGTGAAACGTGGTGATCGTATCATTACGGTACAACAGAATTTTCAGTGATCGAACATCACCAATATTAGTTAGGAATGACTTGGATTTATGGCTTTATTGAATCACCGCCCTGTTTGGGCACTGACAATCGCAGCGCCTTTGCTTGCCATGGTGAGTACAGCCAGCTATGCACAAACGTGGAAAATTAATCTGCGTGATGCGGACTTAACTGCATTTATTAATGAAGTTGCGGATATCACTGGGAAAAACTTTGCAGTTGATCCACGGGTACGCGGCAATGTCACGGTGATTTCAAACAAAGCGTTGAATAAGCAAGAAGTCTACGACTTGTTCTTAGGGGTCTTGAATGTCAACGGTGTGGTCGCGATTCCTTCTGGTCGGACCATTAAAATTGTGCCTGACAGTAATGTCAAAAGTTCTGGCATTCCCTATGATGTTCGTCACCGCGCCACAGGCGATCAGGTTGTGACGCGGGTGATTTGGCTGGAAAACACCAATGCCAATGACCTGATTCCTGCACTGCGTCCATTGATGCCGCAGTTTGCACATTTATCTGCGGTGAATGGCACCAATGCACTGATTGTGTCTGATCGCGCCAGCAATATTTATCAGCTTGAGACCATCATCCGTAACTTGGATGGAACGGGACAAAATGACATCGAAGCGGTTTCGTTGCAGTCGAGTCAGGCTGAGGAAATGATTGGGTTGTTGGAAAGTATGAGTGGAACGGGCTCAATCAAAGATTTAAAGGGTTCCAGAATACGGATCCTTGCAGATAATCGAACCAATCGGATTATTCTAAAAGGAGATACCGCGACGCGTAAACGTATTCGCCAAATGATCGAGATGCTGGATGTGCCTGCTGCGGAGCGTTTGGGAGGTTTGAAGGTGTTCCGCTTAAAATATGCCAGCGCTAAAAGCTTATCCGAAATTTTACAAGGTTTGGTTTCAGGGCAGGCTGTTAATTCTAGCCAGTCTAACGACAGCAATAACAATAGCAATTCCAGCTATAACCAAAATAATAGTTCGAGTGAAGGTTCATCTTCACAGATTTCCACGCCAAGTATTAACTTAAACAGCCAGTCCAATCGCAATCAGAACAACATCACCAGCTTTAACAGTAATGGGGTCAGTATTATTGCCGATAGTTCGCAAAATGCACTGGTGGTCAAAGCAGACCCTCAGTTGATGCGTGAAATTGAGTCCGCTATTCAGCAGTTGGATACCCGCCGTCAACAAGTCCTGATCGAAGCGACTATTCTCGAGGTGGAAGGTAACGATGCCGACCAACTGGGCGTGCAATGGGCGATGGGTGATTTAAGTAGTGGTGTTGGGATTATCAATTTTGACAATATTGGTTCGAGTCTCAAAAGTATTGCTGCAAACTATTTAACGGGTGGCGGTGCGGGGGCTGCAAGTGCAATTGGCGCGGGTGGTTCGTTAATTCTTGGGGATTATAAAGAAGGCAGTGATGGCTCACGTCAGTTATATGGCGCGATGATCCAAGCATTAAAAAGTAATACCAAGTCGAATTTGCTGTCTACACCATCGATTGTCACCATGGACAATGAAGAAGCCTATATCGTCGTGGGTGAAAATGTGCCGTTTGTAACAGGCTCAGTTTCTACCACTTCTTCAGGTACAGCTAACCCCTACACCACCATCGAGCGTAAAGATGTGGGTGTAACGCTTAAGGTGGTGCCGCATATTGGTGAAGGTGGAACCATTCGCTTAGAGATTGAACAAGAAGTATCGGATGTCAAAACCAATAAAGGTGAAGCGCAGGATTTGGTCACCAGTAAGCGTGCGATTAAAACTTCAGTCTTGGCGGAACATGGCAATACCATCGTTTTAGGCGGCTTGATTTCGGATAATACGTCTTATTCACGCCAATCGATTCCAGGTCTTGGTGCAATACCGGGATTGGGACGTTTGTTCCGCTCAGATGGTAAGTCAGATCAGAAACGCAATTTGCTGGTTTTCATTCATCCGACGATTGTGGGGGATGGGGAGTCTGCACGTCGCCTTTCTCAGCAGCGCTACAGTCAGCTTTATAGTTTGCAGTTGGCCATGGATAAAGATGGTAGCTTTGCCAAGTTGCCTGAAAATGTCGATGATGTCTTCCAACAGCGCTTGCCTGTGACATCAACCAAACCGACCTTGCCACAATCGTATCAACAGGTGCCAAGCAGTCCAACCTCAACGCAGCCGATGGTTGAAACAACGCCTGTGGCCATTGAACCTGCGATTCGTAAACAGCCGATTGCTAATGTTCCTAAAAATACCACCTCGCGTCAGTTATACCCAACGGGTCACCCTTATATTGGCTTGAACCTAATGGAAAATGTTCAAGGTGGTCGAGTGGCACACATGGCACAGGCGGTATCGACAAGCTACTCCATCCCTGAGCGATATACTGAGAATATCTCGATAGGTTCAGCCTAGCTGTCCTGCCATTCATCTGTAAGGGGGATGAAATGGTAAAGAATATTCTCTGTGTTATCATAAATCAGCACATAGAGAGATAAGTCATGACTTGGAAAATACAAGCAATTACTGGCGAATTAACTGGTCAGGAAATTAGCATTGACCGTGATATGTTGGTCGGTCGTCATCAAACAGCGGATATTTTATTACAACAATCTGAAATTTCGCGTAAACATGCGGCTTTTTTACTGAAAGAACATGCTTTGTGGCTACAAGACTTGGGTTCTTCAAATGGCACATATGTGAATAATGTGCAAATTGCGGCAGAAACGTTGTTGAAGCAGGGTGATATCGTCCAGTTTGCAAGCTTAAAGTTTTCGGTCTTTGAGCCTGCTAAGGCGTTAGAAGATGTGGTGGAATCGGTAGCGGCGGCAACTTTGGGCGCAGCTGTGGTTGAAGCGCCGATTAGCCAGCCATCTGAAGCAGTAGCTGCTTCAGAAACGGCCCAAGCGGAAGTGAGTGCTGATGCACCTGTTGTTGAGCCAGAACAGCCGAAAACGGCAGCACAGCATATGAACGATCAGGGCATACCTGAGCTAAAAGAACGTGATGGTAATGTGAGTTTAACGCGTGATGGTATGCCGCAAAATGTCGGTATTCCGAAACCCGCTCCTATTCCTGCAGGGGTGGATTTGACTGCGCCTAGCGTGCCTCAGGTTGAGAACAACGAGGCTCCAAAAGTACAGGTTGAACAAGAGGCTGAAACTCAGAAAAATGCCTCGCTGGGGTTAATCTCGATTATTGTCTTGATTATTTTAGCGATTATTGCTTGGCTGATGTTCAAATAAAACGCAGATCACACTAC
This sequence comes from Acinetobacter sp. TYF_19, assembly GCF_043105125.1. Taxonomy (NCBI): domain Bacteria; kingdom Pseudomonadati; phylum Pseudomonadota; class Gammaproteobacteria; order Moraxellales; family Moraxellaceae; genus Acinetobacter; species Acinetobacter sp. TYF_19. The sequence continues at coordinate 3,006 of NZ_JBICLH010000072.1, read as the reverse complement.
AATCAAGGCATGCACAAGCATGCCTTGATTGTTTTGGGCGGTACACGATAAAAATGGGTGAGGGTGAATGAATATTGCAAATGTGGCACAGCGAGAGGTTTTACTTTTCGATCTAGATGGAACCTTGGTGGATTCAGCAACAGATTTGCATCGTGCCATGAATATGAGCCTGAATGCTTTGCAGCTGCCTACTGTTACTGAAGCGCAGGTGCGGGTCTGGGTGGGTAAGGGAACTGCGCTGTTTTGTCAAAGTACCTTGCAGCATTTAACGGGTAAAGTTGATCCTGCCCAGCAACAACAATTGTTGGATACGTTTTTAAAAATTTATAATGCCGACCCATGTGTGGAAACTCAGCCTTTCGATGGCATTCTTGAGTTTTTAGAATGGGGCTTGGCACAAAAGAAAACCATGATTTGCGTGACCAATAAACCTGAAGCGCCTGCGCGTGCTATTGTCGATCATTTAGGTATGACCCATTATTTTGCTGATGTCATCGGCGGCGATCGTTTTGAAGAGCGCAAACCTCATCCGCGCCAATTGTTACATTGTGTTGAGCAATATGCACAAAGCAAAGATCAGGTCTTAATGATTGGGGACTCATCCAATGATGTTGAGGCTGCACGTCGTGCGGGTATTGATTGTGTTGTGGTCAGCTATGGCTATAATCATGGTGAAAGTATTTTAGACTGTCAGCCACAGCAAGTGGTGGATAATCTGTGTGAACTGATTGGGTAACTTTGTAAACGAAGGAATGAACATGAGTAAACATATGGCTTTTCGATGGCGAAACTCAAACCACTAATTTTAAAAACTGATCACGCCATATTGAAAAAATAGAGAACACTCATGACAACGCAAACTCAATTCGATCAACTCAAAACAGCGGGTTATAACCTGATTCCTGTCTATCGTCAGCGCTTAGCCGATACTGAGACACCATTGTCGGTCTTTGCTCGCCTGAAAGAGCATAAGCAAGCCTATTTGTTTGAATCTGTGGAAGGTGGGGAGAACTGGGCGCGCTATTCTATTATTGGTTTAGGTGAATCTACCGTGTTCTCATGCAACGCGGGTGAGCTGACCATTCAACAAGCCGACGGCACTATAGAAAAGCAACCCTGTACAGATCCGTTCCAATTCATCCGAGATTTTCAGTCGCGGTATAAAGTACCTACTCAAGCTGATTTACCTGCTCTGCCAAGCTTTACAGGGGGCTTGGTGGGCTACTTTGGTTATGATGCGGTACGTTATATTGAACCGCGTTTAAACAATGCGCCAGAAGCAGATCCAGTGGGTTTGCCTGATATTTGGATGATGCTGTCTAAAACAGTGATTGTGTTTGATAACTTAAAAGATACGCTATTCCTGATCGTGCATGCCGATGTGGTTGACGCGGATGCGTATAGCCAAGCCCAGCAGCAACTGGATGCATTGGAAGATTTACTCGCAACGCCAATTAGTCTAAAAGCCACGCCGCATACTGCACCGCATTTTGAGTCACTCACGGGCAAAGCCAAATTCTTAGAATCGATTGAAACGGTGAAAGAGTATATTCGTGCGGGTGATGTGATGCAGGTGGTGCCAGGGCATCGTATGGTCTCTGACTTTGATGGTGAACCTTTACAAGTCTATCGCGCGCTACGTCATTTGAATCCATCGCCTTATTTGTTCTTGGTACAGGGGCAAACTTTGGAAAATAATCAGCCTTTTCATATTGTCGGTTCTTCCCCTGAAATTTTATCTCGCCTTGAAAATGGGATTGCAACCGTACGTCCGCTGGCAGGAACGCGTCCACGTGGTAAAACTAAAGAGGAGGATTTAGCGCTTGAACAAGACTTGCTGTCGGATGAAAAAGAGATTGCTGAACATTTAATGCTGATTGACTTGGGGCGAAATGATGTCGGTCGTGTCTCGAAAATTGGCAAAGTGCAAGTGACTGATCAAATGGTGATCGAACGTTATTCGCATGTCATGCATATTGTTTCCAATGTGCAAGGCGAAGTTCGTGATGATGTAGATGCCTTGGATGTTTTTAAAGCAACTTTCCCTGCAGGTACACTTTCAGGTGCGCCAAAAATCCGTGCGATGGAAATTATTGATCAAGTTGAGCCCGTAAAACGTGGAATTTTTGGTGGTGCTGTTGGTTATTTAGGCTGGCATGGCGAAATGGACATGTCGATTGCAATTCGTACCTGCGTTATTCGTGAAAATAAGGTGTATGTTCAGGCAGGAGCGGGGCTTGTTTATGACTCAAATCCTGAATCTGAGTGGAATGAAACCCAAATAAAAGCTCGCGCAGTGATCAAAGCGGTTGAATTATCGTCAAACGGATTGATTTTGTGAGTTTTTGACGTTTTTTTTGAAAAAAACACTTGCAAGGATTTTGAGTTTTGCTAAACTGCACACCGTTCCGATACGAAACGTACGAAACACTAAGAAACGCCGGCATAGCTCAGTTGGTAGAGCAACTGACTTGTAATCAGTAGGTCCACAGTTCGAATCCGTGTGCCGGCACCATCTTAGAAAGTTGAGTAGGTTAAGTAAAGAGCGACACTGAAGTAAGTGTAAAATGGTGAGGTTCCCGAGCGGTCAAAGGGGGCGGACTGTAACTCCGCTACGAAAGTTTCGAAGGTTCGAATCCTTCCCTCACCACCAATTTTAAGACTTTAAGAAAGTGGTCTTTGTACCAACATCGTGCGGGAGTAGCTCAGTTGGTAGAGCGGTAGCCTTCCAAGCTACATGTCGCGAGTTCGACCCTCGTCTCCCGCTCCATTTGAAGTTTTATATTTGCTCTTATAGCTCAGTGGTAGAGCACTCCCTTGGTAAGGGAGAGGTCTCGAGTTCAAATCTCGATAAGAGCTCCAGATTACAGTTTAGTAGAATTTCTACAAATTTTTAAAGAAGCAGGCTTATTAGTCTGCTTTTCAAGTATTTGGTGTTTGATTTTTTAGGCGATGTGTCGATACTGAGTTGTTTATACCTGTGTTCGACGTAAACGAGGAAGATGA
>NZ_JBICLH010000071.1:0-371 GCF_043105125.1 Acinetobacter sp. TYF_19 | reverse complement strand
AATGCCACAACCAGTTTGTTGCATAATCTTGTACTTCATCCAAAGTATCAAATAAATGCTTGCTCAGCCAACTATAACGTATGGTCCGATTATAGCGTTCAATATACGCATTCTGCTGTGGCTTACCCGGTTGAATATATTCAATACGAATACCGTGCTCAGTAGCCCAGCGCACAAATTCGTGACTGATAAATTCGGGACCATTATCGCATCGGATCACTAACGGTTTTTCTCTCCACTCCAGCAATTGATTCAACGTACGAATAACCCTGATTGTGGGCAATGAGAACCCTGCTTCAATGGCTAGGCCTTCGCGGCGGTAATCATCAATCACATTCAATAATCGAAACTTGCGACCATCGGAAAGCTGA
>NZ_JBICLH010000070.1:0-6560 GCF_043105125.1 Acinetobacter sp. TYF_19 | reverse complement strand
ATAAAACCAATCGGTACACCAGCCCAATTCATGGATTGATCTTCTGGGAAGGAAATCCTGATGAGTTTTTTTTCGTTCAGTAATGAATCTTGTTGGCCTGATTTAAAATGTTGTTCTTCATATTCTAGTTTTGTGCCTATAGGTACATTGATCTTTTTCACGATCATTGGTTGTGTCGTGATGTAATAAGGTTAATCAGGCCTACCATTGCCGCCTGTAGGGTTCATATTGCCAACACATGCTCCCAAATTTGAGAGTAGGGCGATGCAAAAAGATTAATCTAACTTTATTATTCATTATTGATCCTAAAAAACTTTATTTAAAGGCTATTTTATTTATCCAGAATGAACCCATAGTATACCTCATGCGAAACGTTTGAAATTTCACATCTAGCCTCAATATTTTGGTTCAAGCTATTCTAAGGCTCAGCACACGACTAGGGCTTTTTTAGATGCTACGACTTCTATTTTTAAGGACGTTTCAATTTATTCCAGGAAACACCTAATATAATTAAAATTTATGATAGCTATAAATAACTTGAATATTTATTTTTTTCATGTATACTTGACCTAACTAGAAAAAAGTAATGTTTAGTAAATCTTCTTTAAGTATCGCAGTTTTAGTCATAATCCTCCGTTGTTTCAGATCTTAAGCTCCACTTTTATTATTTTCAAAGTTACATCTAGTCATTTATTTTTGACTAAAATTATTAAAATTCAGCAGGATATATTATGTCTACTACAGTTACCGGTACAGTTAAATGGTTTAATGAAACTAAAGGCTTTGGTTTCATTCAACAAGAATCTGGTCCAGATGTTTTTGCTCACTTTCGCGAAATCGCTAGTTCAGGCTTCAAAACATTGCATGAAGGCCAACAAGTGTCATTTAGCATAGAGCAAGGTCAAAAAGGCCCAAATGCTGTAAATATTGTTGCTTTATAAGAAGCATTAAATATAAAAAAGCACTGAACAGTGCTTTTTTAATGACTAAAAATTATTAATTAAATATTTATTCCTTGTTGGGATATATGAAAAAAACTGGTGAAAATTGAAAAAACTTAATACCTTAATTGCTAAATCTTCAAATGGTACTGAAATTATAGTCTCGCTAATTCCTCTGAATAAAATGCAAAATACCCGTGATGGATTGAAATCTATTGAGGTGGGTAAGCGTGTGTTGCTTCAGTCTGGAATCGAAGTGGACTTAAATTTAGATGGTAGAACATTTTATACCGCTTTAAATCAATTATTTAAATTTAACTATAAAGTTGCCTAACTAAATATTTGATTATATTGTTTTTAAATGAATTAATATGATAGGTATAGAAGAAATGTTAAAGAAAAATGTTACTGTCAAAGATCAATTCGGTACTGAATACTCTATTCAGGCAACTGTAGATAAAAACTCTTGCAACACAATGTTGCATTCAAATTTAAGATATATCACCGTTGATGGCGAAGATATTCGTCCTGGTTTTGAAATGTTCTTCCAAAGTCTCAATAGCGATAAAATTTTCAAGTTGATCTGAACGTTATTAGTTTTAATTTGGTCGTGATGACTAATATTACATTATCTTAATCAACCCAAATCATTCCTCCTCAAATCTATTTAAATTATAGAGCAGTTATTTTAGATAATTTGAAGAGGGCTATGTATACAGAACACTTTTGTTAATAAGTAGTTTAATGACATAGCTAAAAAGTATTCTTAGCAAAAAATCTTCTGTGAATGTCAAGAAAAATTCATTTTATTATATAAATATTATAGGTTTAATGATTGTTAGCTTGTCCCCGAGGAATTCTTAATCTCCAAATTTCTTCCAATAATTGGTTTCTCGATGCAGCCCTTTGCCTATTATTCCTTATATTCCTAGCTCAATTCGCTCCTAAATGAGTTCACAGAAAGTTTTCCGCAAATGGGTTTTTAAAAACCAAATTCATAATAGGTGTCTGCCGTATGACAATATGACCTATATCATATTTGAGCTCATTGAAAGTAAGTATAGAAATGCTAGCGTATGACGATCAACACCTGTTTGAAATGAAGGCTGCTTTTTCGTATTCAAGATAGAATTTACTGCATTAAAAATTTAATAAAAAGTTTTACAATAAAGATAATAATAATTATCATTCTCGAAAATATTCTACAAAAGAGGAATAAAAATGCGCTTGTCACACTTTAGTCTTTGTCTACTTACGGCAGCTATTTGTACCCAACTGTATGCTGAAGACACAGCAACAAATGGCTCTACAACACAAAATACTGAAGCTAAACTTCCAACTATTGTGATGACAGCAACACGTACACCGAAAAGCATTTCCGAAATTGCAGGAACTGTCCAAACCATTTCTGCTGATCAAATTGCGCAACAGGCTGGCCCAGGTCGTAAAGTTGCAGATGTTTTGGCGCAACTGGTTCCATCTTTAGCACCAAGCAGTGGAACGAGTAGTAATTATGGTCAAACTATGCGTGGACGTAATGTACTTGTAATGATTGATGGTGTATCACAAACGGGTTCACGTGATGTGTCACGTCAGTTAAATAGTATTAGCCCAAATATGATTGATCACATTGAAGTGGTTTCTGGTGCGACCAGTATTTATGGTTCAGGTGCGACAGGCGGGATTATTAATATTATTACCAAACGTGCCGATAAATCAGAACCAGTCAGTTTTCAAACCAAATTGGGTGTGACATCTGCCGATAATTTCCGCGGTGACAGCCTAGCTTATCAAGTGGGACAAACAGCTTCATTTGCAAATGACAAAGTCGACGGTTTTCTTGGCTTAGACTATACCAATCGAGGCTCCCAATTTGATGGTAATGGGGATCGTATTTCATTAAGTCCTTGGCAGGGCAGCACCATGGATACCGATACTATTGATATGAATGGTCGTTTAAACTTTAATTTAACTGACAACCAAAGTTTAAGTTTTGGTGCTCAGTACTATAAAGATGAACAAGATACAGAATATGGGCCTGATTATTCTTATTTACTCACCAAAACAGATCCATCTTACAAAGCGGTCAAAGGTTGGAGCTTAGATAATCAGCCTTTTACTGAACGTTATGCTTTTAATACGCAGTACCAAAATCAGGATTTTTTAGGTCAAGTTCTGAATGTTGAGGCATACTATCGAAATGAGAAGTCACGCTTCGTACCTTATGGTTATTCAGCTGACGGTGTTAGTGTAAAGCAAAGTCAATCCAATGTGGATTACGCAGGTATTCGTTCAACTTTACAGTCTGATCTTGTAGTTGCTGACCGTGATTTAAAACTAACTTATGGCTTAGACTATGATTGGGAAAAAGACCATCAGTGGGCAGACTACTACATGCCAAGCAATAATGGCCTAGTTTATACCCCAACTGGAGAAAAACAAGGCTCAGGACCAGATACTGAAATTCAGAATATTGGTACCTTTATACAAGGGGACTATGCCATAACTGATCAGCTTAATATTCAAGCCGGGGTACGTTACCAATATGTTCAGGCAGACACTGACAGCTATTTAACTGCACGTAAGCCATATACATTAATGGCGGCAGACTCTACAGACTCGGATAAATTTCTGTTTAACTTAGGCACTGTCTATAAACTCACTGATACTCAACAAGTCTATGCCAATTTTTCACAAGGCTATAGCTATCCAGATGTACAGCGTGTATTACGTGATGTCGCAGCATATACTTTAACCACATCTGGTATTGCTCCAATCACTGTGAATAGCTATGAACTCGGCTGGCGCTTAAATCAAGACACAGGCTTAAATTTGGGCTTAACAGGTTTCTATAATACCTCTGATAAAGTCGTTCAATTTAACTCGGATCGATCTGTAAATGTTGTCGACACAGATCAGCGAGTTTATGGTGCGGAGGCAACAGTAAGTTACCCATTTATGGAAAATTATAAGGTGGGTGGAACTTTGGGTTATACAAGAGGCCAGTATCAGGATGTGGCCAATAACTGGCATGAGTTAAATGCTTTTGCAGTTTCACCAATGAAAGGCACATTGTTTGCAGAATGGAATAATGAAGATGGCTATGGTGTACGTGCTCAAATGCTTGCAATCAAAGGAACTGACAAAGCCTATAAAGATGACCTAGAGTTAAAAGCAGCTGGATTGAGTGATAGTAACAGTGCAGCAGAGATTAAAGGTTATACGACTATGGATGTATTAGCACATTTTCCAGTAGCGAAAGGCCGTATGGACTTTGGTGTTTATAATCTATGGGGTAATCAATATAAAACTGTATTCGCCCAACAAGCAGCAGTGACCAATGCTAACTCATTGTTAGCGATCCCAGCGGAAGGTCGTACTTTTGCACTAAGTTATACCATTAATTACTAATGGTGCCTGAAGCATGTTATGTAGAACTTTTTAATTCTATCTAAAAGAATCGGGATAACATTTTTAGTTAAATTCCTAAGATTTAACATATAGCATCAACATTTTATGCAAGGCCATTCTAGAGCTCATGGAACTAGAATGGCCTTCATGTAATTTTACTCATCTGAATTATTTGTATGATTAATACCTCAAACTAACTTCTCGTCGAATTACACGCGACGAGAAGGCAACTTACAAGACCTGATTGTAAACTTCGAATCTACAAATTTTTAGGGGACTTGAGAGAATACGCATGATCTGTCCTCATAACCTATAAATGTAGAACATGCGCATAAACACTCAATTATTTTGTGTAAATATTCTATTTGTGCAGAATATATAAATGATAATTAGTATACAATGATTCTCATTTGCAAATGGTAACTTGTGGTATGCAGTATTTCCCACCTAATAAAATTTGGCTTATCGTTCTTTCAACTCCTTTATTTAGTTCATATCTTTATGCAGCAGCATCTGAGCCAGTAGCAAGTTTAGCTCCTATAGTGGTGCAGGCTGAAGACGGGGAGGATGCTACGGAAAACAGTAAAAAATATAAAAAGAGTAAGTCTTCTCAAGCAACCAAAATGAATATTGCATTGAAGGAAACACCTCAGACAGTGACTGTTGTTACACAGCAAAGAATGCAGGATCAAGGCTTAGCGACTGTTGCAGACGTGATGCAACAAGTACCCGGAGTAAGTATTGGATATAACGATAGCGAACGCCCAAATTACAACATTCGTGGGTTTGCAGTCGATAATATTCAAATTGATGGTATTGCATCATCTTATTCAGGTGTTAGTGGTTCCGTAATTGCCATGCCTGTGTTTGATACAGCAATTTATGATCACATTGAAGTTTTAAAGGGGGTAAACGGCCTAAACACTGGGCTGGGTGAGCCTTCTGCATCAATTAATATGGTCCATAAAAAACCAACACAAGAGTTTAATGCACAGCTTGGAGCAAGTTACGATACTTTCGATGGGCGAAGATTTACTGGAGATATTAGTGGCGGGCTGTTAGCTGATGACAAACTTAACGCACGTTTGATTGTTGCAACATCTGACGGTGGAACAGGGAAACATTATTATGAAAAGAATACAACAACGATTTCAGGATCATTAACGTCTAAACTCACTGATCAAACTCAACTTACTTTGGGTATTGATCACCAAGATGATGACCCTCATGGTCTTGGTGGCGGTGTACCAATTTTTTATAGCGATGGGAGTCAAACTAACTTTTCATCAGAAGATAACTTTGGTTCGATGAACTGGGTGAGATGGCAACGTGAATTACAAAATAGTTATGTATATTTAGACCATAATTTTAATGACAGATGGAAGGCTAAACTTTCATTCAGTCGACAGGATCTGGATGCATTTGCTAAAACATCATATGCATACAATGGAAATTTAAACAAAGATGGCACGGGTTTAAGTTATTCACATTGGGCATCTGAAGGGGATTTGAATCAAAATACATATGATTTAACAGTCAATGGACTATTCGACTTATTTAACCGAGAACATCAAGTGGTCTTTGGTTTTAATGGTTGGGATAGAGAAGCTAATGAATATGGACTCACTTACCCTATTTACTCAGCAGGAAATACAATTAATGATATTGAACATTTCTACGGAAATGCATCTCCTGATTTCAAACGGCTTTGTTGCACAAAGATTTCATAACTATATGATTTTAAAAGTTTTGATTATTTTTTGATCCAAAATTAAATTTATTTAAATCAGATGCTTACATATTTATGCAACAAAGCCCTTATAAAATGACATCAAAAGAGTTAGAGCAAGCATTTAAAAATGAGTTGATAAGAAATAAAAAATCAAGAGAAATTGATGAAAAAGAAGCCATGGCACAGGGCTATCATATCAATGAGAACTATATTGATCCTGATGTTTGGCAGTATGTGAAATAATTAAGTTAAGAATTCCTAAAATTAATATAATACACCTCATACGAAATACGTGAAGCTTTACGTTGGGCATTACTTAAACCAAGGTTGAATGTCACGGTTTGTATGAGGTGTGTGAATTGAGAAAGCCTTTAGGTGAGGGCTTTCGTATAAGCTCAATTATGTTAAATAGATGATCGAAAGGCCAATGGATCTGGTCTTGCCAAATAAATTTTGAAGGATAACTTTGTACAATA
>NZ_JBICLH010000006.1:0-11093 GCF_043105125.1 Acinetobacter sp. TYF_19 | reverse complement strand
TACTCTTTTTTATATCGAACTCAGGTTATTCTAAGTAAATTACTAGGGATTAAACATTGGCAATTCTTAGCACTCAAGCCAATACTTATGTCAGCCCAATGCACCTGATCAACCTCATCCCACAACAACAGCGCAAAAAAAAGAGCCTCAATTGAGGCTCTTTTTAATCGCTATTACAAATTATGCATTTGTTTCAGCTGGAATTTTTGGATAGCTTACGCCGCCCATTTGCTCTGCAATACGTAAAACTTGGCAGCTATAACCTACTTCGTTATCGTACCAAACATATGCAGTTAAACGGTTGCCCGAAGTGATTGTTGCTTGCGCATCAAATACACCTGCTGTACGCGAACCGATAAAGTCAGATGATACAACTTCAGTCGAGTTGGTATAACCAATCTGACCTTGAAGGCTAGAGCTGATTGAGATTTTACGAATGTATTCATTCACTTCATCACGATCAACTTCTTTATCTAAAGTTAAGTTCAAAATCGCAAGTGAAACGTTTGGTGTTGGAACACGTACAGAGTTACCTGTCAGTTTACCTTGAAGTGCTGGAAGTGCTTTAGCAACCGCTTTAGCCGCACCTGTTTCAGTAATTACCATGTTCAACGTTGCAGCACGACCACGACGGTCTGCTTTATGGTAGTTGTCGATTAAGTTCTGGTCGTTTGTAAACGAGTGAACTGTTTCAACGTGACCATTCAACACTGTGTATTTGTCATGCAAAACTTTAAGTGTTGGTGTAATCGCATTCGTTGTACAGCTTGCAGCAGAGATAATCGTATCTTCATCAAGAATGTCAGCTTGGTTCACACCAAATACAACGTTCTTCATGTCGCCTTTACCAGGTGCAGTCAAGATCACACGTGCAGCGCCTGGGCACTTCAGATGTTGCGCAAGACCTTCAGCATCACGCCATTTACCCGTGTTGTCGATCACTAACGCATTGCTAATACCATAATCGGTATAATCAACTTCAGTTGGGTTTGACGCATAAATCACTTTAATGAATTGACCGTTTGCAATGATTGCTTCGTTTTCTTCATCAACAGAAATCGTACCAGAGAATGGACCATGGATTGAGTCACGGCGTAATAAAGACGCACGTTTTTCCAAATCACCATCAGATGACTTACGAACCACAATCGCTTTTAGGTTCAAACCACGGCCAAGACCAGACTGACCAATCATTAAACGTGCAAGAATACGACCGATACGACCAAAACCGTAAAGGACAACGTCACGACCTTCTACTGAAGTCGCACGACCTTCTACAGATTTAACAGCGGCTGCAACAAATGCGTCAACATCGCCACCTTGCTCTTTAAACGCAACGGCTAATTTGCCTAGATCAATTTCAGCAGTACCGATATTTTCAATTTTAACCAACGCTTCAAGAATTGGGAACGTGTGTACAACTGAAAGCTCAACGTCCATCATACGAGTGAAACGGTGCGCTTTTAAAATTTGGATAACTGAACGGTTAACTAAAGAACGTCCAAACACTGAAACCACAATATTTTTTTCACGGTAAAGCTGACCGATCAAAGCGATCATTTGTTCCGCGATTTCTTCACGGTTTTTCCAGCGACCTTGGTGTTCTGCGTGTAGGGCGATGATAGTCTCTTTGCTCACAGATACGTCCTCTAATTAATTTAATCTAAGCATAAATTTTAAAACCCAACAATTGTAAAGGATTTAACGCCAAGTTTGAATCGAAAGCTGTAAATGCATGATGTTTTTTGTCGTATATTCATTATTAATTTAAGAAATGATTGCATTTAGTCTTATGATTTTGCAGTATAAAAATTAGAAAAATATTTTTTTAGATAAAAAATAAACAGTTACACATATGATGTTTTATCAAACAGTCAACTATTCTTAAAGGGCAATAAACAAATCAGGAACTTGCTTATCGCCCAAATTCCAGCGCAATGATAGCTCCGAACATCATCAAATTAGTCTGAATTTTGCTGTTTTTCAAAATGCTCAATATTTCGTTCAAGCTGTTTTTTATTTTGTTGCTGTTTATATAAATGCAACACACCTTCAATAATAAGTAATAAGACTGCGAACCAAATTGGAATATAGGTAAACCACTCACCCGCCTCTATACGCTCTCCCATGGCAACTGATGCTCCCGCCAGTAAAACAGGCTCCAAATAACTCAGCAAACCAAAGATCACAAAAGGTAAATAACGACTCGCGAGTATATAACTTCCGAGTCCCATTGCACTTAAGAAACCCAGTCCAATGACCGCCAAAATCAGGTGTGGAAACTGTTGTATCAAAGCCAAACTATCGCTATGCACGAAGCCCAAATAAAATGCGACAGGTAAAATTAAAAACAGATCCCACCAGAAGCCACCCAAATGATCCGTTTTACAAACACGGCGCAGGAAGAAATACAAAGGATAAGCCAAAGCGATATAAACCGTTTCCCATGCCATGCTACCAATACGCCAAATTTCATGTCCCACCCCAAGCACAGCAAAGGCTACCGCGGCCATTTGCCAGCGGGATAGTTTTTCCTTGTAAAGGATGCAACCAACCAATACCATGACCAAAGGCAGCAAAAAATAGCCAAGCGACACCTGTAGGCCACGACCATTCATGGGCCCCCATAAAAATAGCCACAACTGCGTGGTACATAAAACCGAACTAAACAATAACCAAGCAATCATCCAAGGTTGTTTAAACATACGCTTAAACAACTCCGAAATGAGTTTTAAATCACCACTCCACCACATGAATACGGTTAAAAAGGGTAAGGTCGAAAGCATACGCCAAGCAAAAGTTTGCTCACTATCTAAGGGCTTTAAAAAAAAGGTATAAAAATACAAAACCCCAAAAGTGATGGATGCTAAAACCGATAGTGCAACACCTTTATACATCCTTCACTCCACATTGATTTACACAATTTTAATAGGCGCCGATTATAAAGCGTTCGACTGTATAAAGCTTTATTATTCAAGTTTTAAAATACGTATATGAAACTAAAAAAGCCATGCTTCAGCATGGCTTTCAAGGCTTAATAGATTTTATTTTTGCAATTGTTTGGTATGAATCAGATCATTCAAGTCATAACCCACTGACTTTGCATATTCTAAGTATTCATTAATGACTTTTTGGTCTGGTTGAGGTGAGCGAGAAAGCACCCACATATATTTACGGCGTGGCTCACCCACTAAAACCGTTTCATAGTCATCATCAATTTTTAAAATCCAATAATCCCCGCGTGCCACAGGTAACCAACGCACCGCCTCAGGTAAAAAACTCACTTTCAACTTACTATTAAAAGGTGGGTTTTGTACAAATGCTTCACCTATGGACTGCATCAGCTTACCATCTTGAGCATAACAGCGGTTATCTACTGTCACATTGCCATTTTCATTCAGAGTATAAGTAGCCGAGACATTAGTTCCGCATTTATTTTGGAAGTACATGGGCTTACGTGCAATTTCGTACCAAACACCCAAATAACGGTCTAATTCAACCTTATCCACCACGGCTAAGGGTTTGCTCTGGGCATAAGCCATGGTTGCCATGCCTAACCCTACTAAAATAGCACCACCTACAGCAATTTTGGCAAGCGTAAAACCCGCCTTTGGAAGATTTGCAGACATAAACTGTACCTTTTATATTTCAGAATTTATGATCTAAAAATAAACATCTCTTTAAAAAATAATGCTTTCTGTCCAAATTACTGTAGCGTTATGTAAATGCAACTTAGCTTAGAAGTTGTGCTTTTAAGCGCAAAATTTCATCTCGCAGACGTGCAGCTTGCTCAAACTGTAGCTCTTTAGAAGCTTTTAACATTTCCTTTTCCAGCTTGGTTAAGTGCTTGGCAAGAAGTTTCGGATCAGACAGCAAGTGCTGCTCATCTGCACTGAGCGTTTGGTGTTGATCTGCAATACCACTTTCAACTTGATCATCTGTCAGCACTTCGCCTGTATCAATATCCTTTTTATTTTGTCTAATGGTACTGCGCGGAATAATGCCATGCAGCTCATTAAAGGCCATTTGTTTTTCACGACGACGGGCTGTTTCATCGATGGCTTTTTGCATCGAATCGGTAATCCGATCACCATATAAAATCGCTTTGCCTTTTACATTACGTGCTGCACGCCCAATGGTTTGAATCAAAGACCGCTCAGAACGCAAGAAACCTTCTTTGTCCGCATCCAAGATAGCCACCAAAGACACTTCAGGCATGTCCAAGCCTTCACGTAGTAAGTTGATCCCGACGAGAACATCGTAGACACCTGAACGTAAGTCATGAATAATTTTCACCCGTTCAACGGTATCAATATCTGAGTGCAGATAGGCAACTTTGACGCCATACTCTTTCAAATACGAGCTTAAATCTTCTGCCATACGTTTGGTTAAGGTGGTTACCAAAACACGCTCATCTAGATCTTTGCGGATATTGATCTCAGACAAGACATCATCAACTTGAGTCAATACTGGACGCACTTCAATTTCGGGGTCAATCAACCCTGTAGGACGAACCACCTGCTCAGCTATTTGCTCGGCTTTTTCAAGTTCGTATTTGGCCGGTGTTGCACTGACATAAATTGTTGCTGGGGTAATCCGCTCCCACTCTTCAAACTGCATTGGGCGGTTATCTAAAGCACTAGGAAGACGGAAACCATAATTCACCAAGTTTTCTTTACGCGAACGGTCACCTTTATACATCGCGCCAATTTGCGGCACAGTCACGTGTGACTCATCAATAATCAGTAAAGCATCGTCAGGAACATAATCAAATAAGGTCGGTGGTGCTTCGCCCGCAGGGCGACCTGACAAATGACGTGAATAGTTTTCAATACCGTTGGTATAGCCCAACTGCTGCATCATTTCTAGATCATAACGGGTACGTTGCTCAATTCGCTGAGCTTCAAGCAATTTGTCATGTGCATGAAAGAAACCTAAACGCTCTTTTAACTCTTCACGAATCGTGCCGATGGCGCGCTCTAAATTATCTTTCGGTGTTACATAGTGACTTTTTGGATAAATGGTTACACGCGGAACTTTACGGACCAGTTTGCCTGTCAGTGGGTCAAACCAACGAATCGAATCGACTTCATCATCAAACAACTCGATTCGAATCGCATGCTGGTCTGATTCCGCAGGGAAAATATCGATAATTTCACCGCGGATACGATAGGTACCACGTAAAAACTCAAGCTCATTACGGCTATATTGCATTTCCACCAAACGTCGAATGATGTCATCACGTGCGATACGATCGCCCTGTACAATATGTAGCAACATGCTCATATAGGCATTAGGGTCACCCAAACCATAAATAGCAGAAACTGAAGCAACAATAATTGCATCGCGACGTTCTAAGAGAGAACGTGTTGCAGATAAACGCATTTGGTCAATGTGGTCATTGATCGCAGAATCTTTTTCAATGAATGTGTCTGAAGATGGGACATAGGCTTCAGGTTGGTAATAGTCATAATAACTGACAAAATATTCGACGGCATTGTTCGGAAAGAAAGATTTGAACTCACCATAAAGCTGTGCAGCTAAGGTTTTATTATGTGCCATGACAATGGTCGGACGTTGCGTCCGCGCAATCACGTTGGCCATGGTATAGGTTTTACCAGAACCGGTAACCCCAAGTAACAACTGGTCGTGATAGCCCTTTTCTATTCCAGCAACAAGCTTTTCGATGGCTTGCGGCTGATCACCTGCGGGTTGGTAATTGGTGACTAAATCAAAAGGTTGTTTCTCACTCACAGACATATCCCAAGATTTGCTTCTTCAACCGACTATTTTAACAGATTCAATCCCGAGCAATTCTTGCTTTTAGATTTTTAATGTAATTTACTGAAAATATTACAAAGATTTTTCACTTGACCCCCCCGTATTTCAAGGGCAACATGAAGTGAAGAAGAGCGAAAAATCAGAGCCTATGACTTACCAATATCATGACGAAAGCATCGTCAAAAACCTAGATGAACATACCGTATTTGTGTTTGGTAGTAACATGGCAGGTCAACATGCTGATGGCGCTGCCCGAACTGCACTTGAACACTTTGGCGCAATCAAAGGCGTCGGACGTGGTTGGTCAGGGCAAAGTTATGCCATTCCCACTATGAACGAACACTTACAACAAATGCCGCTCTCGCAAATTCAACACTATATTGATGACTTTAAAATCTATACCAAAAATCATCCTAAAATAACTTACTTTCTAACCTCTATTGGCTGCGGTATTGCGGGTTATAAAGTTGAAGAAATTGCTCCTATGTTTAAAGGCATTTCTCATAATGTTATTTTCCCCGCATCATTTCGCCCATTTGTGGAAAGAACTCTGCCACGTCTAAGTAAAAAGTTTTTGCATACTATTTTTAACGATGCTGTGATTTTCAGTACCCAAAATGATGACATGCTGATTCAGCATTTGGCCTTAACCGATAATGAAAAAAGTTTAGCCAAAATTATTCTCAACACACGCATGTATCCAACCGACAGTAATGGCCGTGATCGTGTGTTTGAAATTGAAGATATTTTACATGCGCTGTCTGGGAAAATATTTGATTTTGAGACCAATGCTGAGGGACGCATGCTTTTTGGTGGTGCCATTCTAGCGCTGTTGGAACTTTATAATATCAATGAGCAAGACTTCATTGAAGTTTGGCAAGGCACACGAGAAATCGCACCACCGAAGCCTGAACATCGTGCGCGGAAAGCCTCACGTTAAATCCAATCTTTTCAAAAAGCCAATCCATCAGATTGGCTTTTTTAGTTAAAAATAATAGAGCTGTTGAACACTTCACATATCCTCCAATCGCCAACTACGACAAAAAATATGTGACGGTACTGTACCTGCTTTTCCCTTTTTAACTTTTAAAAGTTCACTTACACTCTGAATCATAATCATACTTTTCAAAAATTTAAATAAATCGTGAGAACAAATAGACAGCTTGAAGCCTTCAAATCCCAAAGAAGCAAGCATGCTCTTTTCAGTATGGCTATTGCCGTTGTCATGCTGATTACATTTTATCAACTGCCTCAATTTCAGGATTTTAGTTTTATAAATCTATCCCCTGTCTACTTTATCTTCATTGTATGCTTATCCTTCCTCAAAAAGACAAAGAACGAACAATCAAAAAAGAACAATCTCCTGTTAAATATTTTATTCATGACGGCGCCCTTCTTCATCATTAATGTTTTTTCACTTTCCAGTCTCAGCAAATTTACTGACTATTCGGCTGTGCGTATTGCAAAACATATACCCAACCCGCAACACGTCGAGGGCCAAATTCTCTTAAATAGCTACACTGTAGGCTCTGGGCGCAATAAATCACATTATGAAGATGTTGTATTAAATGAACCTTCTCAGCAGCAACCACTAAGACTGGTTTGTAATTTTATGGATCGCTTTAAGAGCTGCCCGCTATTAGAAGACTTTCAACAACAAAAAGTCAGTATTAGTTATTACACAGACAGCCGTCAGTTTATCTACCCAGAAGTTTTAGTGCTATCGGTCACAACAGACAACACAACCATCAGCAGCCAAGACTTCATGCGCATCTACCAACAACAACGAAGCAATTTTTTGATGTATTTATTCTTCATGGTATTAATTCCAAACCTGTTGGTGATCAATTTATTTTGGCGCGACCATCAATATCAACAATCACAAACTTTTCGCTATCGACCTCAAAGTATTTAGCGCTTATCAATATCAGCATATACGCTTTTTAAGCCCCAAAACCAATGGAGCTTATGCATTTTCTATGCGCAATCAATATGCATTTTTTGACTAAATCCCCCCATAAACTCACATAAATTTTAAAAATAACTTTTTTTATCACATTATTTTAAAAAGTTTTTTTAGCGCTTATACTGCTTTAAATTCCAACATAAAAACGAGATATAAATGCAATTATTGGACTCTCCTATTTTTGAATTATCTCCCATTGCCATGTGGTTAGAAGACTTTAGCGAAGTACAAAAACAATTCGATCTTTGGCGGAGTGAAGGTGTTGAAGATATTGCGTCTTTTCTGTTGGAAGACAAATCACGTATTTTAAGTTGTGCGCATAAAATTAAAGTCTTGCATGTCAACCCGCAAACCTTAAAACAATTTGAAGCCGAAAGTTTTGAAGATTTAACTGCAAACCTTGCGCAAATTTTTAAAGCAGATATGTCAAGCACTCATTTAAATGAGCTGGTCGCACTTTGGAATGGTGAGACCGTATTTGAAAATACTGCTGTAAACTATACGCTTACAGGTCATCGCCTTGACATTCGACTGCGCGGAACAGTACTTCCCGGTCATGAACACGATCTTTCGTTGCTTCTGATCACCACGGAAGACATCACGCCTTATGCCAATGCACAACGTTTAGAAGAAAAAATTCGTTTAATTGCTGAGGCACGTTTTCAATATTCGCCTACTTCGCTTTGGGTTGAGGACTTTAGCCGAGTCAAAGCACGTTTAGATCATTTACGTCGTTTAGGGATCAGTGACTTTAAAACTTTCCTTGATGTCCACAATGACTTTATTAATGAATGTCTCAAAGACATCATGGTTACCGATGTCAACCAAGCCACACTCGATTTGTTTGCTGCACGTGACAAAGATCATTTACTTAAAAATCTGCATAAAGTCTTTCAAAACGAAACCCAACAAACCTTTCGACATCAGTTGCTCGAACTGTGGGATGGCAATATTCAACATAACTGCGAAGCGGTTAACTACGCGCTCGATGGCAGTATTCGCCATGTGCTGTTACATTTTGCCGTGTTTCCAGGCTTCGAAGACGATTGGGGTATGGTTCAACTAGCACTCACCGATATTACTGCACGTAAAAAAGCCGAAAAATATCTTGAGTATTTAGGCAAACATGATGTCTTAACCAAACTTTATAACCGCTCTTTCTATAGCGCAGAAATCAACCGACTTGAGCGCAATAACCTGCGCCCTGTGTCTTGTATTTTCCTTGATATGAATGGCTTAAAAGCAATCAATGACAACCTCGGCCATGATCAAGGTGATAGCTTATTACGCCGTATGGGTAATACCCTGAATCAGTTAATTGAAAATACCCAATACTCAGCATCAAGGATCGGTGGAGATGAATTTGTGGTGCTATTACCTGCCGCCGATGAAGCCGCATTGAACCATTGTATTGAAAGTTTGCATGAGCTTTTAATGGTAGATAACCAATTTAATAATCATCAACCTATTAGTGTGTCGATTGGCACTGCCACCAGCCAGCCAAATGAACGGGTTGAAGATATGCTTAAACGTGCCGACACTGCGATGTATGAGCACAAAAAAACCTACTATGCAGAAAATGATCGACGGGTTACCAATTACAACCCAGCGAATGATCAATAAAAAAGCGCCCTAAACAGGGCGCTTTTTTATCTCAATGGCGAATCAACGTTTACCCATTGAACGACGGGTGCCACGTGGTGGCATCCAAGTACGATCTGCATACTGTTCAGGTTTTGGACGAACCTGATTATGTGCAACATCGTCAGCACTTTGTTCTGCATTTGGCATTGGGAATGGGAGATTCACCAAAGGTTTTTTTGAAGTAGGCTGTTGCTTACTCATGACCATCACTCTCATCAAATTGCGCTTATTTTAAAGTTTTTTTCATAAAGATGCGAGAAACTTCCTAATTCTGTACATTTTTGAAATCATTAATTCAAAATTGAATTTTTTTTATGTTTTTTGCAGAAAATCTGTGTTTTTAAACGCCTTGCTTGAGTTTTTTAAGCTAAGATAGTGTGCTTTTTATTTTTTAAACCCTATAAGAAGGAATACTGCCGTGGACGTACGTCTCTCTGATCGTGTGAATGCCATCAAACCGTCCCCAACTCTTGCTGTTACCAACAAAGCTGCTGAATTAAAAGCGGCTGGCAAGAACGTTATTGGCTTGGGCGCAGGTGAACCTGACTTCGACACCCCACAACACATCAAAGATGCAGCAATTGCAGCGATTAACAACGGTTTCACAAAGTACACCGCTGTAGATGGTACGCCTGGCCTTAAAAAAGCGATTATTGCAAAATTCAAGCGTGACAATAACCTTGATTATGCTGCAAACCAAATTTTGGTTTCTTGTGGCGGCAAGCAGTCATTCTTTAACTTAGCATTAGCTTTGTTAAACAAAGGTGATGAAGTGATCATCCCTGCACCATTTTGGGTAAGCTACCCAGATATGGTGATTATCGCTGAAGGTGTTCCTGTTATTGTAAAATGTGGTGAAGAACAACGTTTCAAAATCACACCTGCTCAACTTGAAGCTGCGATCACAGACAAAACGCGTTTAGTGGTTTTAAACAGCCCATCAAACCCAACAGGTATGATCTACACTAAAGCTGAATTAGAAGCTTTGGCTGACGTTCTTCGTAAATACCCTGAAGTTTACATCGCTTCTGATGATATGTACGAACCAATCCGTTGGGATGACGAATTCTACAATATCGCAACAGTTGCACCAGACCTTTATGACCGCACAATCGTGTTAAACGGTGTGTCTAAAGCGTATGCAATGACTGGCTGGCGTATTGGCTATGCAGCGGGCCCTGCAAAGCTTATTGGCGCAATGAAAAAAATCCAATCTCAATCAACTTCAAACCCAACTTCTATTTCACAAGTTGCTGCTGAAGCTGCGTTGAATGGCCCTCAAGACGTTCTTGAGCCAATGATTGAAGCATTCAAACGTCGTCATGACTTAGTTGTTAGCGGTTTGAACGACATCAAGGGTATTTCTTGCCTACCTGCTGATGGTGCATTCTATGCATATGCAAACATCCGTCCATTAATTCGTGCGAAAGGCTTAAAATCTTGTACAGAATTCTCTGAATGGTTATTGGAAGAAACTGGCGTTGCCGTTGTTCCTGGTGATGCATTCGGCTTAGGCGGTTTCATGCGTATTTCTTATGCAACTGCTGACGAAGTACTTGTAGATGCGCTTGCACGTATCAAGAAAGCGGCTGATTCAATCGAAGGCGTAGATGCTGCTATTGCTTCAATTGCTGCTGAAAAATAATTTAACCCTTTAAAGTTAGATTAGAGAAACCCGCGAAGTTCGCGGGTTTTTTATTTT
>NZ_JBICLH010000069.1:0-59669 GCF_043105125.1 Acinetobacter sp. TYF_19 | reverse complement strand
AGCTAACAAAGGAAAGCCACCTCTAATGGCTGCTTAACCTCTACTTTTAACTTCGGTTATTTATGGGAGGATTACCAGTTTAGGTATAGGCCAATTCATTTGAGAAAGCTATTGTAAAATAAAGGTATATTGGCAGGTTTGTACAAGAATAGTTTATATATAATGAACCTGTTATGTAATATTAAATTAAGTAATTAACTTTATTTAAGAGTTTGTTTTATTTTTTAAGTTGATCAATAAGTTCGCGTAATATAATAGGATCAATCGGAAGATTATTATTTAAAGAGTTTTCTAAAAAATTGATGTGTGTGTTAATCACATGATTAGAAGGGGTTGCAAGAATTCTTTCTTTTAATTCATCGATTTCAGAAAGCTCATCAAAAGCTAAATTTATATATGTATCTAAAGATGTAATAGATCTGTGACCAGTCCATTCAAGCATAATTTGTTTTAATCGATAAGTATTTAATAGCAGTTTACGAAATTCATCGCTATTCGATAATTCATGTTCTAAAATTAAAGATTTAAATTTTTCTGTAATAAATCTATGACGGAACATGTGGGCACAGACTTTTGAGGAAAGATTGGCATCTTTGGACCAATTATTCATATAAGTAGTTAATGTATCTGGTTGTAAGGGATGACCAGTTGTGTGGGAAATAAAAATATAATCATGATTAATGCCTTTTTTTTGAAGTATCGGATTTCTATAGTATTGAACATAAAAGCGTAAATTCAGTAAAAAAGTTCTTGAAACAGGAATTTCCCGTGTCTTTGTTAAACGATTATTTTTTAAATTTATAATTTCTAGCAAAGGTGAGATTGAATCAGTCTTTAAAGCTGATCTTAAAGAATTCATGGATATAGAGCAGACTTCAGATCTTCTACCACCTGTATTTTCAAGTGCTTGGAGAAGACATAAGTTTCTATGTCTTAGGGGCTCAATGTCAGAGTTATTTATATGATTCAGAAGCTTATTGTAATCATCGAGGGAAACAGGATAGCGTTTTCGTTTAGGTGAAGGAGGAGGAAATGAATAATGAAAATAATTAGGGTTAGAGTTTTTTTTGTTATTATCTCTATAAACATTCTTATTTTTATTACTTAAATTTATTTTATTATTTTTACCAATTCCAATAAAATTATTAATATTATAAAGCTCCCCAATGAAAAAAAGAAAATCTATAATTTGATAAGCAATGTTTATAATTTGATTATTCGAACGAACAAGAGGATCATCTTGTAAATAATCCATAAAATCAGAAAATAAATTATCATCAAATTGAGAGAAATTTTCAATTTCCTTACAATAAAAAGTAAATCTGATAAAATGACTCAAATGATTGGCAAATATTCTATATGTGCCACCATTATAGTTTTCAGAATAACCAAATTTTAATTTATAAATAAGATATGAATTAGCTTCATAGCAAGGGATTCCATTAGGGAATAATAAAAAGGGTAAGGCATCAAGATTGTAAAATTTTATATCTTGTTTGGATGTGGAGATATAATTTGGTAGGGCTTTGTTGCATAAATATGTAAGCATCTGATTTAAATAAATTTAATTTTGGATCAAAAAATAATCAAAACTTTTAAAATCATATAGTTATGAAATCTTTGTGCAACAAAGCCCTTTAATAGTTCCTTTGTTGCTGCATTCAATAAAATAATCATATTTTTCATTTACTTTTTGTCTAAGTAATTCTGAACAGTAGACTATATGGTCAATTTCATTAATTATTTTAATAAAAATTAATTCTTTAGCCTCACTATCTGTATAGCTTAGTGGAATTTGTGTTACTAATTTATTATGTAATAATTGTTGTTTATTGTTTTTTATCACATTTGTTGTAGTATTTTTATTTGTACAATTTTTATAGATTGGCCTAAGTATTTCTGTGAGAGGTTCTTGAAATATTCCATAGTTGACTAATAAGCTGTACATATCGACCATACAACTCCATCTTCCGTGAAAATGACCAATATTATAGTTTTTTATTTTTGCATCAATTAAGCATAAATTATAAATAATAAGCATGCTTTCAAATGCATACTCTGAAGACATTGCCCTCTGTAAGTTTTTAATATTTGGATAAACTAGAACTAAAATTCTAAATAAGCTAACTAGATATCCAATTTTTTTTGACAATGTGGTTGATATTATTTTTTTTCCATAAGTTATCATTATTTGATGTAATTTATGTGTGAACTCTTTTCCATATGCATCGTAAATAATACTGATATTTAGATTCATAATTTTCTTATCATTGCTGCAAATGCTCCAACCTTGATAATATTCAATTTTTTCTATATTTTTTTCAGTATTTTTATATAGAAATATACAATGTTCTACGTCTTCAATTATTGTATTAAATGAAAGGAAAATTGTAGTTTTCCTTTTATTTAGAAATAAAGCTAGATTATTGAATACTAACTGAACTTCATAGCTATAGTAGTATTTGTTGTAATTACTTGTATCTATTTCAGTGTAGATAAATCCTATAAAGCACTCTACATGATCCTCCAGTGCAGCAGACGATGTTAAATTGAATATTGAGTGTTGACTCGATGTACCCTTCAAACATTCGATATACGCGCAATAGAGGGCTACTAGTGCAGTAAGCTTATTAAGCTTCTGTTCTTCTTGTTTTAGCCAGTAACGGCTAGCAATATCTAAAGTGTCTGAGTGATCATAATCCTTAAGGTATTTAACTTTCACAGAATGTTCCATCCATGACGATTGTCAAATAAATTAAAGGTTAAAAAATGTACTATGTCAATGAAAAATCTATAAAGAATCAATTTGACAACTTTGGTCAATTAGGAAAAGACTGCGATCATCGAGTTCAATAATCACCACAACCGCTAACTGTTCATCTAATAAAACGAAGTCGGTGACTTTACGGTTAAATTTGGCCCGTATTTTATAGTGATCACTGGTAATCAGCGAACTAAATGAAACTTGAGCTAGAACATGATGGCGTGGAAAGGCTTCTTTTAAGCGAATAAACATTTTACGTTCAAATGGCGTAATGACGTGTTTGGCATAAAACTTTTGTTTACGGCGAAATAGGTCAGGGTAGACCATCATCACTAACGTAATAGTAGAGAAGCAGCCGATGATAAAAAAGATGATTTGACTCAGATCGAACACAATATTTTCTAGCGCAAAGAAAAAACCCACTCGAATGGAGTGGGTTTTTAGAATTTTGGCTCTCCAACCTGGGCTCGAACCAGGGACCTGCGGATTAACAGTCCGTCGCTCTACCGACTGAGCTATTGGAGAATCTGCACGCATTCTATGTGGCAAAGCTCAAAGGGTCAAGTCTTTGGCCTGATATTTTTATATAATCTGCTTTAAATGATTTAAAAATAAACGGTTTAGCTTTTATTGATACGATTTGATTCAATCTTTTTAGTTTTCCATGGAGATATTTGGGAGATTCAAGCTGAGAAGGGCCTGTATGGAAAGCTGCTTTGGAGTGATTTTGAGAGATTGGTTTTACGTATGGGTGAATGTCATTTTTATAGACAGAAAAAAGCCCAAGTCATAATGCTTGGGCTTTTTAAAATTTGGCTCTCCAACCTGGGCTCGAACCAGGGACCTGCGGATTAACAGTCCGTCGCTCTACCGACTGAGCTATTGGAGAATCTGAAATGCAGTATAGAGAAAATTACACATCGGTCAAGTTACAATTCTAAAAAAAGTCGAATTTTAGATTAAATGTTTTTTTTATAAACAATTTGATATGTCATAGCTGTATACCAGAAGGGTATAGGGTGTGAATCAAAACAATGAGTGATAAAAAAAGCCCAAGTCACGATGCTTGGGCTTTTTAGAATCTTGGCTCTTCCACCTGGGCTCGAACCAGGGACCTGCGGATTAACAGTCCGTCGCTCTACCGACTGAGCTATGGAAGAATAGTGGCTCTCCAACCTGGGCTCGAACCAGGGACCTGCGGATTAACAGTCCGTCGCTCTACCGACTGAGCTATTGGAGAATCTGATGCGCATTTTAGGGAGGAAAGGAAAATGGGTCAAGCAAAAAATATTGAGAAATGAATTGTTTGCTTTATAAATATGCGTTTAGGTAGCAAAAACAAAAAAACCGCTCAAAAAGAGCGGTTTTTTAAACAAGACGAATCTTATTTTTCAACGCCAGCAGCTTGACCTGCATATTTCGCGTTTGCATAATCCCAGTTTACAAGGCTTTCAAGGAAAGTTTTGATGTAAACAGGACGCGCATTACGGAAGTCGATGTAGTAAGCATGTTCCCAAACGTCAATGGTTAACACTGCAACTTTACCGTGTGCAAGTGGAGTGTCTGCATTTGAAGTTTTAAGAATAGAAAGGTTGCCATTTACTTCGTCAGCAACTAACCAAGCCCAACCTGAACCGAATTGAGTTGTTGCAGCAGCAGCAAATTCTTCAGCGAATTTTTCGTAAGAACCGAACGCTTCATCAATTTTAGCAGCTAAAGCACCTGTTGCTTTACCACCACCGTTTTTAGCCATACAGTTCCAGTAGAATGTGTGGTTCCAAACTTGTGCTGCGTTATTGAAGATACCTGCTTTAGCTGCATCACCAGCAGAAGCTGTGATGATTTCTTCTAAAGTTTTGCCTTCAAGGTCAGTACCCTTGATTAGGTTGTTTAGGTTAACAACATAAGTATTATGGTGTTTGTCGTGGTGGAATTCTAAAGTTTCTTTGCTGATGTGCGGAGCAAGATCTTCGTAGCCATATGGAAGTGCAGGTAAAGTAATGGTTGTCATGTTTCATTCCTTGCAGATTTGCTGGGTTTTACTTTAAGTGCATTTATTGTAAATGATTCTATAGACAATAGGGCAGTCTTTTAATACACAAAATATGCAAAAAACTTCGCAAGGAGACATATACGATACACAAGATATCGTTAGAGTCTTTTGTACAGAATGTGTTCATTTCAAAAGACTCTAAGCTGTAGATGGATTGAGGTGGTTGATTAATTTTTAGCTTGTAACGCAGTATGGTAACGGCGATTCACTTCATCCCAATCGACCACATTATAAAAGGCATTGATATATTCAGGACGGCGGTTTTGGTATTTTAGATAATACGCATGTTCCCATACATCTAAACCGAGAATAGGGATATGACCCTCCATCAGTGGGGAATCCTGATTTGCACTGCTCTCAACAATTAGGTTGTGTTCAGGTGTCACGCTCAGCCATGCCCAACCACTGCCAAAACGGCTAATCGCGGCTTTGGTAAATGCCTCTTTAAAAGCATCAAAACCACCAAGTTGCTCATCAAGAGCCTTTGCCACAGCTCCAGTCGGTTGCCCACCACCTTGTGGACTCATGACCGTCCAAAACAGTGAGTGGTTGGCATGACCACCTGCATTATTGATCACCATATTTTTAAGATCAGTAGGGACTTCATTGACTTTGGCAACCAAATCTTCCACAGACAGTTTCTCCCATTCTGTGCCTGCAATCGCGCCATTAATGTTATTGATGTAGGTTTGATGGTGTTTACTGTGGTGAATTTCCATCGTTTTCGCATCAATATTGGGTTCGAGTGCATCATAGGCATAAGGAAGAGTAGGTAAAGAATAAGCCATGTGTTTGATTCCTTTAATCATCAAAATTGTTTTATTGGGATTTTTCAAAGCAGTTTTATTATCCACTTAAAAGTTAATGAGAATCAATATGTTTATTATTTGTAATTTTGAAGCGAAAGGTCGCAAGTTTTATTGTTCATGTTAGGTTGGAAGTTCAGTATGTATAACAAGAATGAGATGCAAAGCGTTTTTGAACTGATGCTATGTTTTGATTTAAAAAGATGAAAGGCTAGGAATAATATCTTATAAATTAATAATTTGCTGAAATGGAAGTGATGTCGGATGTCATGCATTGTAAGCGCATTGAAAGGACTGGGATGAAAATAGTTTCATCCCAGCGATTGCTTAGATCGGGTTGTTTAACTCGAAATAAACATATTCAATATCAAATTGTTCTGAAATGGCTTGACCTAATCGCTGCACACCATAGCGTTCAGTCGCATGATGTCCACAAGCAAAATAATGTACGCCTAATTCTTTAGCTTCATAGAAGGTACGTTCACTGACTTCGCCTGAAATATAGGCATCACAGCCTTGTTCAGCGGCTTTTATAATAAAATCTTGTGCACCACCGGTACAAAAACCGACTTTTTCAATCATGGTCTTGTCCGCAGGAAGATGGATGGCATCAAACTTTAATTTCTCAGACACAAACTTTTTAAAGTCTTCCACAGGCATGGGCTGGTTTAAATAACCAGTATTACCAATAGAATGACGCTCAGATGGATCAAGTGCCTCAATAAGTTCCAGTTTGAGCAAATCTGCAATCGCTGCATTATTTCCAAGACTCGGATGGCTGTCGAGGGGGAGGTGATATGCCAACAAAGAAATGTCATGTTGAATCAGACTCTTGATCCGTTTACCGCGCATACCTGTGATGGGGTAGGCTTCACCTTTCCAAAAATAACCATGATGCACCAGTAAAAGATCCGCATTTTCTCGGATCGCGGCATCTATGGCATCTTGCGATGCAGTCACCGCCGCTAAAATTTTACGCACTTCGGTTTTACCTTCAATTTGAAGGCCATTCGGTGCATAGTCCTTAAACTCAGGTGATTTGAGGGTTTGATCACACCACTGAATAATGTCTTGTAATTTTGCCATATCGACTTAAAAACTCTTTTAAATTGATTACATCGGGACCTATTGTTTATTGTAACTAAAGCATGACAAAACTCTTGCTTATTTTTGTGCTTCGGCTTGAATTTCGCTTTACAATAGGCATAAATTACTTAGTCATCAATGAATTAAAACATTTTAGAGGGTGAAATCGTGCGCAGGACCTTTTCCTGGTTACCTTGGGTATTACTCATTTTAGTCATTGCTGGATTTTTTGCTTGGCAGCAGTATCAAAAGCCAAAAGCGCCTGTGGCGTCAGATGGTATTAAGATGCCTGCTGAAAAGGTTGAGCCTTTAATTAACACCACGCGTACCGGTGGGGTGGTTTCTTATAGTGCCGCCGTGAAAGTGGCTGCGCCAGCAGTAGTGAATATTTTTACCACGCAAAAAGTCAAACAACTTGACCATCCATTGCTCAATGATCCTGCGTTCCGTGAATTTTTTGGCAATCAAATTCCAGATCAGTTTAGCCAAAATAAAAATGAAAACAGTTTGGGTTCAGGTGTGATTGTTCGCCCTGATGGTTATATTTTGACGAATAATCATGTGATTGCTCAAGCCGATCAAATTGTTGTGGCATTACAAGATGGCCGTCGTGCAGTGGCAAAAGTGATTGGTACCGACCCCGATACCGATTTGGCTGTGATTAAAATTGAGCTGGCGAACCTGCCTGTTTTACCCTTTAAGCTAAGCGGCAACGAAGTGGGTGATGTGGTCTTGGCCATTGGTAATCCATTTGGTGTGGGGCAAACGGTTACGCAAGGTATTGTCTCTGCTACAGGACGCTCTGACCTAGGTATTAACACTTATGAAGACTTCATTCAAACCGATGCTGCAATTAATCCCGGCAATTCAGGCGGTGCTTTGATTGATGTTGCGGGGAATTTGATTGGAGTGAATACGGCGATTTTCTCTCAGTCAGGTGGGTCTTTAGGTATTGGTTTTGCCATTCCTGCAAGAATTTGTCAACAAGTGCTGAACTCTATTCTCAAAGACGGCCGTGTGGTACGTGGTTGGCTAGGTATCAGTTTACTGCCTGTTGAACAAGTCAATATTCTAGAGCCTAAAGGGCCTGGTGTGGTTGTCGCGGACGTATTAAAAACGGGACCTGCTGCAAAAGCTGGTTTAAAGAAAGGCGACAAGATTGTGAAAGTGAATGATGAAGTGATTACTTCAACCTCACATTTGATTAATTTTGTGGCTCTACAACCGCCAAATAGCACCATTCAGATTTCACTTGAGCGCGATGGCAAACCTTTAGATGTGGCTGTGGTTGTTGGGGAAAGAAAAGAGCAAAATCAAGACTCTCAATTTATCCCATTACCTGAATAAGACTTAAGAACGTAAATAAAAATGCCTCTTTTATAGAGGCATTTTTTATGAGTAGATGATTTACAGTGTGAATATTAAATGCAGAGCATGATCAATAGAAAACCTAGTGCATTTTAAATGCCTAAGATTGGTAAATGATGATCTCAGTTTTAGTCGAAAATCAAAGCTCACTTATTTTTAGATCTTGCCCATTCGCATCAAGCATGAATAACGCGATTAACTTATGTGGAGTGGAAGTGTAGGTCTAAGCTAAAAGAAGGCGTGTGATTGAGGATGCATTGTACAGCCTTTCATTACGCTTCTTATTTAACATAGATGTTACAGGAAATGTTGAGCGTAACTTTTAGGACAACCATTGCTTTTATCGTTTTAAATGGTGTTTTTGTTTAAGCGAGTCGTTGATGGCTAGGTTGAATCGACAGGAGGATTTATAAGCACAAAAAAACAGCAACCGAAGTCGCTGTTTTTATATATCTGGAAATTACGCTTCTTGTTGGATACCCGCAACGAGCCAGTCTTGGGTAGAACCCGCAGGTTTTACAAAGTGCCAAACTTCAGCAAAAGGTTGCGGTAAGCTGTTGAGGTCTTCACTTACTGTACCAGTAAAACGTACGCTAACCACGTATTGGCCATTTTCTGTCGCAGAGTCTGAAACCATCGCATTAAGGTTTGAAAACTCAGCTACATCTTGATCTTGGTTTGCCATAATGTCTTGATACATAGACTGGTAAAGATCAGGTGTTAAGTAACGCTGAATTTCAGAAATGTTACTTGCAGTGTTCATCGACTGAATATGATTGAAACGTTGACGAGCAATACGTAAGAAAGCAGCGGGTTCTGTTCCGTCTGGCAGTTGACTACCACTATTGGTATAGGCAGCGCCAAAAGGTGCATTGTTTTGTGGTGCAGCAGCTGAACCACCTACAGACTGACCAAAAATATTGCTATTGTCATTTGATGTACGTGGTGCAGCTTGTTGGCCAAACGGTGCTTGAGTTGAACCATTGTTTGGCGCGTATGGATTAGCTGCTACTTTTTTTTTTGCGCCCATTTTACGGAAAATGAAGAAGGCAACAGCAGCGGCAAGAAGAATCCAAATCCAGCTCGGAATACCACCTTTTTCTTCCTGTGCTTGCGCTTGAGAAGCAGAGTTGTCATCTGCCAATGCATTTGCAGCAACAGCACCAATTGCAGCACCAGCTACACCAGCCGCAACCATACCGCCGACGCCTGGACCAGATTTAGCTGGAGCCGTAGCAGGCGCGCTAGGTTGTTGAACTGGAGTTGCTTGACGAGGTTGTTGATAAGACTGAGTTGGTGCAGCTTGACGGCTCATGCCGTGGCTTTTACCACCACCTGCACGTTTAGCTTCTGCGGCTAAGGGTGCAACTAAAAGAGCCGCTGTTAAAAAACCAGCAATCAAACCACGCTGTCGAACTTCCATCAAATTTTCCTACTCTATAAAAAATAAATTTTAACTCTACCTTTATGCAGTCTTTCATCCTAAATTTCAATAAAAAACGTGTTTATTTTATGAGAAATCCAAATGAATGGAATTTAGCTTAGTTGAGTTCGTCACTTAAGCTCATGGCTTCAGTGAGTGCCTCATGTAAGCGCGCCACAGCGATGACCTTCACCCCAGCAATGTCTTTTTGCGGTGCGTTGCCTCGCGGTAGAATAATGTATTTAAAACCATGTTTAATAGCTTCTTTTAAGCGTTCCTGTCCATTGGGGACTGGGCGAATTTCCCCAGAGAGTCCTACTTCACCAAAAACAGCCAATTGTTGTGGCAGCGCTTTACCCCGCAGACTCGATGCACAGGCCAATAAGACAGCCAAGTCAGAGCCTGTTTCCGTGATTTTTAAACCACCGACAACGTTGACGTAGACATCTTGTCCAGATGTTTGCACGCCACCATGGCGATGCATCACCGCCAAGAGCATATTTAAACGGTTTTGTTCTAAACCTAAGGCGACTCGGCGCGGTTGACCATGTGCATCATCAACCAAAGCTTGAACCTCAACCAACAGAGGACGTGTGCCTTCACGGCTGATCATCACGATTGAGCCTGCAATGGCTTCATCATAACGGCTTAAGAAAATGGCTGAAGGATTCGCTACTTCTCTTAAGCCTTTATCGGTCATGCCAAAAACCCCGAGTTCATTGACTGCACCAAAACGGTTTTTAACAGCTCGAATCATCCGATAACGTGAGTCGGACTGACCTTCAAAGTACAGAACACAGTCCACCATATGTTCAAGCACACGTGGACCAGCCAGTGCACCTTCCTTGGTGACGTGTCCGACGATGAACAAGGCTGTGCCACTATTTTTAGCAAAACGAGTTAGTAAAGCAGCAGATTCGCGAATTTGAGAAACGCCGCCCGGCGCTGACTGGAGTGTTTCGGTATACAGGGTTTGAATGGAATCTAAAATTGCCACGGCGGGACGCTCATGGGCAAGCATTTCACATATCCGCTCGACACAGGTTTCAGCCATGACTTTGAGTTTATCTGTGGGTAGATCAAGACGATTTGCACGCAAAGCCACTTGAGAGAGTGATTCTTCACCTGTGACATACAATGCCGCACTGTTGGCCGCGGCCATATGCGTTGCCGTTTGCAATAAAATGGTCGATTTCCCGATGCCCGGATCACCGCCAATCAGCACCACGGAACCCGTGACGAGACCACCCCCAAGAACACGATCAAACTCACCAATTCCTGTAGCCAGTCGAGTCTCATGTGAAACTGAAATTTGATTTAAGGTGCTAATAGCAGCAGCTTGACCTGCATAGCCGCCACCCATTTTGGGCTGCGCACGATGTGTGACTGCAGGTGCAATATTGACTTCAACTAGACTATTCCATTCTCCACATTCAGAACATTGGCCCGCCCATTTTGAATGGTCAGCGCCACATTGTTCACAGCGGTAAACACTTTTTGCTTTTGCCATACCTTATTTGATGCACTATTTGGAGTATTCGATGGTTCAACAGCATACAGAGGATTGGATTTGAAATGAATGCTCTGAATCAAAAAGCCACCCGAAGGTGGCTTAGCGATTGAAGATTTTATAAATTTGCTTTGAAAATAGCCTTAGTACAACTCACCTGATTTACGTTTTTCGACAAAATCACGCGACTCTTTCACAATCACGGTCGACAGCAATAACAAGGCAATTAAGTTTGGAACTGCCATTAAACCATTAAAGGTGTCGGCAAATAGCCAGACTAAATCAAGAGATGCCACGCAACCAATAAAGACTGATGCGATGTAAATGAGACGGTACAACAGAACATACTTTTCACCGAGTAAATAAGTACAGCATTTTTCGCCGTAATAGCACCAACCTAAAATGGTGGAGTAAGCGAAGAAAACAATACCAAAAGTCACGATCCAGCCTCCGACACCCGGCAGTAATTGGTTAAAAGTATGGGTAGTTAATACCGCGCCTGTTTCGCCACCAAAACTATTGCCCGCCATGATAAAGCCCATAACCAAAACGATCCCTGTAATACTACAGACGATAATGGTATCGATAAATGTACCTGTCATTGAGACTAAGCCTTGACGTGCAGGGTGGTCGGTTTTTGCAGCAGCTGCGGCGATCGGCGCCGAACCCATCCCTGCTTCATTTGAGAAGACGCCACGAGCGACACCGTAACGAATGACAGCACCAATTGCGCCACCTGCTACAGCTTCACCCGTAAAGGCATCACGGAAGATCAGTTCAAGTGCAGGCATGACGAGTTCAAGATGGTTGAAGATAATAATGAGGCCACCGAGGACATAGCCAATCGCCATAATCGGAACGATGAAAGAAGCGGCTTTAGAAATAGATTTAATCCCGCCTAAAATAACCAAAGCAGAAAATACCGTAATGACGATACCTGTGATCCATGTTGCAACTCCCGTACTGTTTTCAACAGCGAGCGCAACTGTGTTGGATTGTACTGAACTACCAATCCCAAAAGACGCCAAGGTGCCAAATAGTGCAAAAATCAGTGCTAACCATTTCCATTTTAGGCCGCGTTCAATGTAGTACATTGGACCGCCAGACATTTCACCTTTTTCATTTTTGATTCGGTATTTAACTGCCAGTACGCCTTCACCATATTTGGTTGCCATACCGAACAGGGCTGTCATCCACATCCAAAACACCGCACCTGGGCCACCAAGGACACAAGCGGTTGCAACACCAGCGATATTACCCGTACCAATGGTGGCAGAGAGTGCTGTCATGAGGGATGCAAAGTGGGAAATATCTCCAGTATGAGAATGTGCTTGGTCATGTTTGCCAAAGACTTGTTTAAAAGCAAGAGGCAACATGCGGATTTGCCAGAAAAACAAGCGTAATGTGAGGAATATCCCTGTTCCGACAATGAGGACCAACATATAGGGTCCCCAGACCCAACCACTGATGGTTTCCATAAAAGTTTGTAAACTTTGTGTATTCATTTTTCTTTTAGTCCTCTATGTTTTAAAACTTGAAATTTCTAGAAAAATTTTGAGTTTTATTAAGCAATTGATATGCCACAGTCATGCTTCCTGCACGATTTTTTATTGATTTTTAATCTTGTTGTATTTGTTACACGGAAATTTATTTTTGACAAGTGTTTTGCTGATTTTTTCAACAGGAACTTTTACGTGTCCTTTGTCGTATTAAATATAAGAAAAATTAATTAACTTTTCAAAAGATGTTGAAAATATAGATTAATACAATTTTATTTTTATTTTTTTGTTCTTTTCGGGTAATTTTGGCGACTGGAAATAAAAGACGACATCAAGAATGAGTTTAGAAAATACAGAATCGACCTCTGAACAAGGTGATTTAAAACGGAGTTTATCCAACCGCCATTTACAACTCATTGCGATTGGCGGTGCGATTGGTACGGGTTTATTTATGGGGTCGGGGAAGACGATTAGTCTCGCTGGGCCATCTATTTTAATCATTTACATGATTATTGGTTTTATGGTGTTTTTGGTCATGCGTGCGCTTGGCGAATTACTGCTGTCTAACTTAAAGTACAAATCGTTTATCGATTTCTCTACCGATTTGATTGGGCCGTGGGCAGGCTATTTCGTTGGCTGGACCTATTGGTTATGTTGGATCACGATTGGTATTGCGGACTTATCAGCTATTATTTATTACCTTCAGTTTTTTAATGGAGGGATGCCGTTCACACCTGGGGAAGGGGTGATGATCAGTGTTGCGGCCATTGTGTTCATCATGGGCTTGAACTTGGTTACGGTGAAACTGTTTGGTGAGCTAGAGTTCTGGTTTGCACTGATTAAGATTATTGCCATTGTGGTGTTGATTGGTGTTGGTTTATGGATGATCTTTACAGGGTTCACTTCTACGGCGGGTAAAGTTGCATCATTTAGTCATCTTTGGTCACATGGCGGCATGTTCCCAACAGGTGTAACAGGCTTCCTTGCAGGTTTCCAAATTGCGATCTTTGCCTTTGTGGGTGTAGAACTGGTCGGTACTACGGCTGCTGAAACCAAAGATCCAGAGAAAAATTTGCCTAAAGCTGTGAACTCGATTCCAATTCGTATCATTGTTTTCTATGTGCTGTCTTTAGTGATTGTAATGTCTGTGACACCATGGAACGTGATCGATCCTGCAGTTTCGCCTTTTGTGAACTTGTTCAGTCAAGCGGGTATTGCAGCAGCAGCAATTATCATGAACTTGGTGGTATTGTCTTCTGTGATGTCATCAATGAACAGTGGTGTGTTTTCAACGTCGCGTATGTTGTTTGGTTTGTCTCGTGAAGATCAAGGGCCAAAAGCATTTGGGCATTTAAACAAGCGTGCTGTTCCTGCAAATGCATTGTACTTTTCAGCCATTTGTTTACTGTTAGGTGCTGCACTACAGTACTTTGTACCAAATACTGTTGAAGCCTTTACTTTGGCAACTACACTGTCGACGATTTTGTTTATCTGCGTCTGGATTATGATTATCTGGAGCTACATTGTGTATTACAAAACACGTCCAGAGTTACATGCAAAATCGACCTTTAAATTACCGGGTGGTCTGTTTACCTGTTGGTTTGTGATTGTTTTCTTCATTGGCGTGATCTATGTGTTATCACTAGAAGCAGATACCATGAAAGCTTTAATGGTGAGTCCAATTTGGTTCATCATTTTGATTATTGGTTATTTTGGTTTCTACAAACCGAAACATAAATAATCGATGCGATTGAGAAAAACGCCAGTCTTTAACTGGCGTTTTTTTTTAACTCACTATAATCTTTAGCGCTTAGTGGTTTGGTCATGTATGTTGATCAGGTTATACTTCTTCAAAATATCAAATAGGTGATCAGATGCGTTCTGTCATTTGCTGCATCAGTGTCTTGGTGATGAGTACTGCATTCGTCGGTTGTGGTCAGTCTGGTACATTACATATGCCAAATGATCCAAACTACGATAAGCGAGCGAAATATTTGCTTTATAAAGACGCAGCATCTAAGCCGTCTGCACAAAAGGAAGATACAGCGCCCGTGAAGCAAGAGTTTGCTGCACCTTCAGTTGAAACCAATCAGCCTTAATACCTTAAACGCTTCATAGAAAGGATACATTCATGAGTTTTACCCGCAATCATGGGGTTTTGCATGCTGAGCAATGCTCACTGCAACAGCTTGCGCAGCAATTTGGTACACCACTGTATGTTTATTCAAAAGCGACTTTTGAAAAACACTTTACAGAGATGGATCGTGCTTTTGACTTTATCGATCATCAAATTTGTTTTGCGGTTAAGTCAAACTCAAACATTGCGGTATTGAATGTCCTTGCAAAGCTCGGTGCGGGTTTTGATATTGTGACCGGCGGAGAACTGGCTCGTGTACTAAAAGCGGGTGGCGATGCTTCTAAAATTGTCTTTTCGGGTTTAGGTAAAACTGAGATTGATGTTCAAAAAGCATTAGAAGTGGGTATTGCATGCTTCAATGTCGAGTCTCATGCAGAGCTGGATCGTATTCAAAAAGTTGCAGCGAAGCTGGGCAAAAAAGCACCCATTTCATTGCGCGTCAATCCAGATGTAGATGCGAAAACGCATCCTTATATTTCAACAGGCTTAAAAGAAAATAAATTTGGGATTCCGTCTGATACGGTGTTTGAAACCTATCAATATGCTGCAACGCTGCCGAATTTAGACATTATTGGGATTGACTGTCATATTGGTTCACAGCTGACTGAAACACAGCCTTTTGTGGATGCATTAGATCGTGTGATTGTGATGATCGATCAGCTTAAAACCATGGGTATTCAGCTGAAACACATCGACATTGGTGGTGGTTTAGGCGTGACCTATAAAGATGAAGTACCGCCTACCGTTTTTGAATATGCCAATGCAATGAAGCCCGCTTTAGAAAAATTGGGTTTGAAAGTGTATATGGAACCGGGACGCAGTATTTCGGCAAATGCAGGAGTACTCCTGACCAAAGTAGATTTACTCAAACCGACTATTCACCGTAACTTTGCGATTATTGACGCAGCCATGAACGATTTGATTCGTCCTGCACTGTATGAAGCATGGATGAATATTCAGCCCGTTACACCGCGTTCAGATGTCGAGGCAAAAGAATGGGATGTGGTTGGTGCAATTTGTGAAACAGGAGATTTCTTGGGGAAAGAGCGTGTGCTTGCACTCAAAGAAAATGACGTACTGGCTGTATTGGGCGCTGGTGCTTATGGTTTTGTCATGAGTTCAAATTACAACAGTCGCGGTCGTGCCGCTGAAGTGATGGTGGATGGTGAAAACGCACATTTGATTCGTGAGCGTGAAACCATTGAGTCGCTTTGGGACAAAGAACGTTTATTGCCTGAAGGATAATTCAAGATGTTATTAGAATTTACCAAAATGCATGGTCTAGGCAATGACTTTATGGTGGTTGATTTAATCAGCCAAAGAGCATTCCTTGATACTGTTACGATTCAGCGCTTGGCGGATCGTCATTTCGGCATCGGTTTTGATCAGTTGTTGATTGTTGAGCCACCCGATTTACCTAATGTCGATTTCAAATACCGTATTTTTAATGCTGATGGTTCTGAAGTTGAACAATGTGGTAATGGCGTGCGCTGCTTTGCACGCTTTGTACATGAGCGTCAGCTCACGACAAAGACCAAGATTAAAGTGCAAACCAAGGCAGGGATTGTAGAACCCGAACTCGGTCAAAATGGCTGGGTACGCGTGAATATGGGTTATCCAAAATTCTTACCACAGGAAATTCCATTTATTGCGGATGCACCAGAAGCTTTGTATGACATTGCTTTGACGAACAATGAGCAATTGACCATTGATGTGGTGAATATGGGTAACCCTCATGCAGTTACTATCGTTCCTGACGTGATTACAGCTGATGTTGCACGTCTGGGCCCTCAGGTTGAATCGCATGAGCGTTTTCCGCAGCATGTGAATGCTGGGTTTATGCAAATCATTGATGAAAAGCATGCGCGCTTACGAGTGTTTGAACGTGGAGTAGGCGAAACCTTGGCCTGTGGAACAGGAGCTTGTGCGGCTGCGATTTCAGGTATGCGCCGTGGTTTACTCGATTCATCTGTTGAGATTGAGCTCGCAGGTGGTAAGTTACATATTAAATGGCGTGAAGGTGATGTGGTTTGGATGACGGGACCAACCTCAAATGTCTACGAAGGACGTATCGATCTGAGTTACTATCAAAACTAAGTTTAGCCTCAAACAAGAAGCACTGATTCATCAGTGCTTTTTTTATGAAAAATGAACATAGGCATATAAAGAGCTGAGACAGTGCTACTATGCAAAAGCCAATTAATTTTTCACCGAATAGAACTATAGAGGCTGACTTGTGACTTTTGAGCCGATGCAACTGCTCGCGATGTGGTTAAAACAACGAGAAATACAAAATCAGTCTGTTCATACTTTGCAGGCCTATGAACGAGATGTGTCTGATTTTTTGCTATTTTGCGAACAGAAAAAGCTTGAGTTAGGCGATGTTGAAGCCACTGATTTGCGCGAATTTATTGCACAAAAAGTTGAATATCAACAGTTGAGCTCCAGCAGTTTACAGCGGATGTTGTCCTCTATTCGTCAGTTTATGAAATGGGCTGAGCAGGGGCAACATTTGGCTTTTAACCCTGCCGATGACTTTCAACTTAAACGTAAACCTCGTCCTTTACCAGGGCTAGTGGATATTGAAACCATCAATCAAATTTTGGATCAGGCCTTGCCTGAGAAAGAAGTCGAACAGCAAATGTGGTATCGAGACAAAGCTTTGCTTGAGCTGCTTTATGCCAGTGGATTACGCTTAGCGGAAGTGCAGGGCTTAAGAATTAAAGACATCGACTTTAACCGACAGTTACTCCGTATTACAGGTAAGGGCAATAAAACTCGGGTTGTACCTTTTGGTTCAAAAGCCAAAGATGCGGTAATGAAATGGCTGAGTATTTATCCGCTGTGGAATGGTGATTTTGTGCCAGATGCACAAGTTTTTATTACTCAAAAGGGCAATCCTTTGGGGATGCGCCAGATTGAAAATCGGGTCAAGTTCCAAGCACAGCGTGCAGGCGTAAATATTGATCTGCATCCGCATTTACTCCGCCATTGTTTTGCTAGTCACATGCTGTCAAACAGTGGTGATTTGCGCGCAGTGCAGGAAATGTTAGGACACAGTAACTTAAGTACCACCCAAATTTATACCCATGTCGATTTTGACAGACTGGCTCAAGTGTATGATCAGACACATCCACGAGCACAGCAAAAGGTGAAAACTTAGTTCATTCATACTTTAAAAATAGTGTCACATAATGCATGCACTATAGCGCTGTGTTTTAGGTTAAATGCCAAAGGTCAGAACAAACGGCGTAAACACATCCGTAGATAACTATTGTACGCATGTACGCACTAGGGCGGTCTGTGAGATTCGGCATTATTCTTGCTTTACTTACTCTTGCTTGAATCAACTTGATCAATAAGTAGCAATGATCGCTCACTTTTGTTGGAAAAAGTGTGATTATGAACTTTTGTAGAATAATAAATCGGCAAAAAATAGAGTATAAACTTAAAAGAGGATGGGCTTAATGTTCCAGTTTAATGAAACGGTAGATTTAAGCTTATATTGAAGATGACAAATGCGAAAATAGGTCAGTATATGATTTCAGATATACAAGCAAAGTATGATCAACTCAGCTCCGCGCAAAAAGATATTTTTGCGGGCTATGGTTTGCGTCAGGTCAAACACTTTGTTGAAATTAGTTTAGCCAATATTGAGCCTGTACTGCCTGAAAATGCATTTGTTCAAGGCGTCAATGCAGCAGGTAAAGTTCAGGCTTTTAATGCAGAGACTGGGCAATACTATTTATGGATTTCCGATTTACAGTGGCAAGCGACTGCACAACCCTCAAATAGTATTGATTTAAAAGACGACTTTCTTGAAGTCTGGAAAATTTTTAATCTTGGACAATATGAATTGATTGATTTAAGTCATATTCATCGTGATTTTTTAGAAAGTCAGTTGGCTTAATGGCATAGAGCGTATGTCGAAGCAGAGGGCTATTTTGGTCGAGTTTAGGATGATTAAAATAGCCACGATGTTGCATGCCGAGACGTTTCATTACCGCTTCAGAAGCCCTATTTTGAACTGCGGTAAAACCAACAACTTCATCCAGTTTTAAAACCGAAAAAGCAAAATATAGACAAGCCTGTGCAGCTTCTGTGGCATAACCCTGATGCCAAAACTTCGAGTCCAATCGCCAACCAATTTCGACACAGGGTGAAAAATCAAAGCACTCAGGTTGAGCATCTAAGCCTGTAAACCCAATGAATTCCTGACTATGCTTCAGTTCGACTGCCCAAAAGCCCCAACCATTTTGATTGATGAATTGCTGAAACGTTTGCGCAAGGGCATCGCTTTATGTTTGCGTGAGTGGACTAGGAAAATAACGCATCACTTGAGCATCGGCATTTAACTGCGCAAATACAAGAAAGTCATCTGCGCGCCAAGCTCTTAGACGTAAACGCGCTGTTTCTATCGCAAAATTTAAATGCGCTGACATTAGATTTCATTAAGCGGGAGTTGGAAACTTTGTTTAATGATTTGACTTGGCAAGTCTGTTTTGACACTGGTAATGCCATTTTTTTTGGTCAAATGTGTGGATTGGAATTCACGATAGCTTTCTAAATCAGGTACTACAACTTTCAGCATTGCATCGCATTCCCCTAAAATAATGTAGCATTCCATGACTTGTGGAAGTTCTTTCATGGCTTCAATAAAGGTGTCGATGGTTTCGGCATCTTGACCGACCAGCCAAATACGCGAGAACAGAATCAGTTGAAGGCCAATTTTTTGTGGATCGACCACTGTGGTATAATTTTGAATGACGCCTGCTTCTTCTAATAGTTTGACGCGTCTTAGGCACGAAGACGGCGATAGACCGATTTCTCGTGCTAAGTCATTATTTTGAATGCGGCCATTGTCTTGTAAGTGGCGAATGATATTTTTATCAATACGGTCAAGTTTTATGCGCACAGACTTTGGTGATTGTTTCATATCTTAGAATATAATTTGAAAAATACGTTTTATTATAGAATAAATTGAAAGCCAATTTTGTATTATTTCGCACATACTAATTTTCACTTTCTAATAGATGAAAGGGGAAAGGAAATGTCTGTATATGTACTCTTTGCACTGACCGTGCTGCCGCTGATTTTTACACCTGGGCCAGATATGTTATTTATTCTGTCTCAAGTTATGGGCAAAGATGCAAAAGCAGGCATGATGGCGACTGTCGGCGTATGTACAGGCTATTTACTACATTCAATTTTAGTGGCTTTGGGTATTGCTGCCATTATTGTGTCTTTCCCGCTTTTGTTTGAAACCATCCGTTGGTTGGGCATTGCCTATTTGTTGTATTTGGCCTTTGGTTTATTAAAGTCGGTTTTTAGTTCTAAAAAATTGCAACTAGACCGAAAAACGGAAAATAACCCAATCAAAAAAGGCTTTTTTACCGCACTATTAAATCCTAAAGGTATGCTTATCTATTTTGCAATCTTGCCGCAATTTATCGATAAATCTGCCAACACTGTCAGTCAAGGTTTGATTTTATCTTTACTCTTTATCGCGATGATTTTTGTGGTCTACTGTAGTTTGAGTCTGGTTTTTGCAAAACTGACACAGAAGTCCCCAATAGATGAACGTAAGCAAAAATGGATTGATGGTACTTCAGGTGGTTTGCTGGCATTGGCCGCGACATGGCTGATTGCCAATTAAACTCAGAGAAGAATGTCAAAATGGCATGCTTTTTTTTTGAGGAAGTTTTTTAGATTGGTTAATAAAGAAGCAATACTGTGTCATCGTATGTCTAGAATAATGAGTATTTGAATCTAAGAATGTGTGATCTATCTTAAATGACAGATTTGTGAAGCCTGATAAAGATGTGAACAGACAGTCAATAATCTATTTAATGGTGAATATTAGAGAAAAGAAATCAAATCTTTGAATAATGTAAATCAGATAAAAATATAATAAAAATCATAACTTAATCTGAGTGCGATTTTGTGCAAATATAGTGCGTACAAAAAAGTATGAACGCGTCGTTCAGCTAAATTTACGCATTTTTACAGCTCTTTGGTGAATTGTGACTTGACCGAAATGCCGTACACATTGCAAGATAGGGCACCTAAAAAAATTTAAGTGAAGAGTTAAACTAACTTTTCTCAACATTTACATTTGCTAAAACAGCCGAGGATTACATGAAGGCTCTTGTTGCTGTAAAACGTGTGGTTGATGCCAACGTTAAAGTTCGCGTTAAGCCGGACAACAGTGGTGTTGACTTAACCAACGTTAAAATGTCAATTAACCCATTCTGTGAAATCGCAGTGGAAGAAGCGGTTCGCTTAAAAGAAAAAGGAACTGTTTCAGAAATCATCGTTGTTTCTATTGGTCCTAAAGAAGCGCAAGAGCAAATCCGTTCTGCTATGGCGCTTGGTGCTGACCGCGGTATTTTAGTTGAAGCTGATGACAGCCAACTGGGTGCTTTAGAAATTGCGAAAGTGTTGAAAGGCGTTGTTGACGCTGAACAACCTCAGTTGATTCTTCTTGGTAAGCAAGCAATTGATGATGACTCTAACCAAGTCGGCCAGATGCTTGGTGCGCTTCTAGGTGCAGGTCAAGGTACTTTTGCTTCTGAAGTTAAAGTTGATGGCGACAAAGTGCAAGTAACTCGTGAAATCGACGGTGGTTTACAAACTGTTGAACTTGCACTTCCAGCGATCATCACCACTGACTTACGTTTGAACGAGCCACGTTATGCTGCTCTTCCAAACATCATGAAAGCGCGTAAAAAACCGCTGGATACGAAGTCTCCTGCTGATTTTGGTGTTTCTACGACAACTAAACTTAAAACAGTTAAAGTTGAAGCGCCTGCTGAACGTAAAGCTGGCGTACAAGTGAAGTCTGTAGACGAACTTGTAGAAAAACTAAAAAATGAAGCGAAAGTGATCTAATACAGAAGGATAAAATCATGAGTATTTTAGTTATCGCTGAGCACGACAACAAAGCACTAAATGGTGCAACTTTAAACGTTGTTGCTGCAGCTCAAAAAATCGGTGGTGATATCACTGTATTAGTTGCTGGTTCTGGCGCTCAAGCTGTTGCTGATGCTGCTGCAAAAGTTGCGGGTGTAAGCAAAGTATTACTTGCTGACAACGCAGTTTACGCAAACCAATTGGCTGAAAACGTTGCAGCTTTGGTTGCAGATATTGCTAAAGGTGGTTTCAAACACGTATTGGCTGCATCAACTACAACGGGTAAGAATATTCTTCCACGTGTGGCTGCTCTTCTTGATGTGAGTATGATTACAGACATCATTGCTGTTGAATCTGCAAATACGTTCAAGCGTCCAATCTATGCAGGTAACGCGATTGCAACAGTTCAGTCTGATGAAGCAATCATTGTTGGTACTGTACGTGGTACAGCATTTGACCCTGTCGCTGCTGAAGGTGGTTCTGCTGCGGTTGAAGCTGTAAGCGAAGCAAAAGATGCTGGTATCTCTAAGTTTGTTGCTGAAGAGATAGTGAAATCTGAACGCCCAGAATTAACTGCTGCGCGTATCGTGGTTTCAGGTGGTCGTGGTGTGGGTTCAGGTGAGAACTACCATACTGTTCTTGATCCATTGGCTGACAAATTGGGCGCCGCTCAAGGTGCATCACGTGCTGCGGTTGACGCTGGCTTCGTTCCAAACGACATGCAAGTAGGCCAAACAGGTAAAATTGTTGCGCCTGACCTGTATATCGCTGTAGGTATCTCTGGTGCGATCCAGCACTTGGCGGGTATGAAAGACTCTAAAGTGATCGTTGCGATCAACAAAGACGAAGAAGCACCGATCAATGCAGTAGCGGATTACTGGTTAGTAGGTGATTTGAATACCGTTGTTCCAGAGTTAGTATCTAAAATCTAATTCCTGACAACGTTTCAAAAAACGCTTTTGTGCAAGCAGTTTAAGCAATGCTTAGCTGTCATGTGCAGGAGTGTTTTTTTATGTGCGTAAATCAATCTCAATATTATAAAAAATCAAAATTACTCGATATT
Source organism: Acinetobacter sp. TYF_19 (assembly GCF_043105125.1). Lineage (NCBI taxonomy): Bacteria > Pseudomonadati > Pseudomonadota > Gammaproteobacteria > Moraxellales > Moraxellaceae > Acinetobacter > Acinetobacter sp. TYF_19. Next base: position 37,048 of record NZ_JBICLH010000069.1, on the reverse strand, counting down.
TATTTTGTTATTTTAAGTCCTTGTATTCTGCAAATAATAATAAAAATTTAAGCATTTCTTAAGCTGAGTGTGCATCTGAATATTCAGATTTATGATACTATTTGCCATTCATTTTTAAGCTTAACTTACATAAAACTTTTTTTGTTAAGTTGGGAGTTGTAATCTTGCTGATTGATACTCGCGTATCTTGGTCTGTTCTGATCCTTGCTGTTCTGTGTTTAATCTTTCCATTTTTAGCTGATCTACAGTTTCCACTTTTAGGTGGTGCTGTTGTACGCGGCGTGGAAAATATTCAAGCGTTACTTTTATTGATATTTGCTGTATTTAGCTATTTTTACATGCAACCGATGCGTCTGCCTGAGGGTAAAAAGTATTTTTGGATCTGGGCTGTACTGTGGTGGTTGCTTTTATTTGGGCGTAGCACCAGTTGGGGTAGAGACTATTTCCCTGAAGTCCCAAAAGTATATTTTCGTGGCATCTCGGTGGTTTTGATTGGTTCAGTCGTATTTATGTTATTGGTTAAACCATTGCGCGATGAGATTGCGATAAAAATGAAGAACATTACGATACCTGCTTGGGCAATGCTGCTCACGGTGTTGGGATTGATTATTTCTGACGGCATTGAACACAGTCGCATTTATGGTGGAATTTTCTTACATCAGATTGCTTATAAAGACCTAATGGAGGAGCTATATGAGTTTCCTTTAATATTGGGCTTGTTTATGGTGGCATTTCATATTATGCGGCGCGATAAGCAAGAGATCGATCAGTAAGTCCAAAGATAGGCAAGACATGGCTTAAAGCTCTCAAAAATGAGGGCTTTTTTGCATTTTACGCAACGTTAATAGGGAATGTGATGGAGCTGTAAATGTACATCCTATACATGTGTAAAATATAACCCCTAAATTAAAGAAAATTAACGAGATTAACTGTGGTGACGTGACACAAAAATCAGAGTGTTTATGCTATAATTTACGGCTATATTTCAGTTTTTAGTTCAGTATTTTGAACTAATAATTTTGCAAGTTTTACGACATATAAATGCAAGCGGTTTTACGTTTGTAGAATAAGGAGTATGCATGAGCGTATCGGAAATCAGACCGATTGCGATTGAGGATGAACTCAAGAACTCGTATCTTGACTATGCAATGAGCGTGATTGTTTCTCGTGCTTTGCCAGATGTTCGAGATGGTCTAAAACCTGTTCATCGTCGTGTGCTTTATGCAATGCACGAATTGGGTAATGACTACAACAAAGCTTATAAAAAGTCTGCCCGCGTGGTTGGTGATGTGATCGGTAAATATCACCCACACGGTGATTATGCTGTTTATGAAACCATTGTTCGTATGGCTCAAGACTTTAGCTTGCGTTATCAATTGGTTGATGGTCAGGGAAACTTTGGTTCGGTCGATGGCGATAGCGCAGCTGCAATGCGTTATACCGAAGTTCGTATGCGTAAGTTGACTCATGAAATTCTTGCCGATCTTGAAAAAGATACGGTGGATTGGGAAGATAACTACGACGGCTCTGAACGTATTCCGCAAGTGATGCCAACGCGTATTCCTAACTTACTGATTAACGGTACTACAGGTATTGCTGTGGGTATGGCGACCAATATGGCGCCGCACAACATGACTGAAGTCGTGAACGCTTGTTTGGCCTATGCTGAAAACCCAAATATTTCAATTGAAGGATTGATGGAATATATTTCGGGTCCAGACTTTCCTACAGGTGGCATTATTTACGGTAAAGCGGGCATTGTTGATGCTTACCGTACGGGTAAAGGTCGTTTGCATATTCGTGGTAAATACCACTTTGAAGAAGACCAAAAAACAGGTCGTACCACGATCGTTTTCACAGAAATTCCATATCAAGTCAACAAAGCGAAAACCATTGAACGTATCGCTGAGTTGGTGAAAGAGAAAAAACTGGAAGGCATTTCTGAGCTACGTGATGAATCTGACAAAGACGGGATGCGTATTGCCATTGACTTAAAGCGTGGTGAAAACGCTGAAGTTGTGGTAAATAACTTATTCCAAAACACGCAGTTGGAAAACTCATTCAGCATTAACATGGTGTGCTTAGACAACGGCCAGCCAAAGTTAATGAACTTGAAAGACATTGTTGCGGCATTTATTCGTCACCGCCAAGAAGTGGTGACGCGTCGTACCATGTTTGAGTTGCGCAAAGCACGTGAACGTGGCCATATTTTAGAAGGTTTGACGGTAGCATTAGCAAATATTGATGCGATCATTGAAACCATTAAAACTTCTGCAAATCCGGCTGAGGCGCGTGAGCGTTTACAAGCAGGTGAGTGGGCAGCAGGCAATGTAATTGCACTGCTTGAAAAAGCAGGTTCTGTTTCTGTACGTCCAGACGAAATTGAAGGTGAAGACCCAAGCCGTCCGTTTGGTTTAGATGGTCAGATATATCGTTTATCGCCTGCGCAAGTCGGTGCTATTCTTGAGCTTCGTTTGCACCGTTTAACAGGTCTTGAACAAGACAAGTTACAATCTGAATATACTGAAATTTTAGGTCAAATTGCTGAACTCACAGCGATTTTAAATGACTTCAATTTATTGATGGCAGTGATTAAAGAAGAATTAGCTTTAATTTTGCAACAATACGGTGATGCTCGTCGTACCGCAATTGTTGAGTCTCGTATTGACTTCTCGCGTGAAGATTTAATTCCTGAAGAGCAAGTGGTACTGACTGTTTCAAAAACAGGTTATGCGAAAACACAACCGCTTTCAGACTATGCTGCGCAGCGTCGTGGTGGACGTGGTAAATCTGCGACCTCGATGAAAGAAGATGACTACATCCAGCATCTGATTGTGACATCTAACCATGCCACAGTGTTGTGCTTTACCAATGTTGGTAAAGTCTATCGCCTGAGAGTGTTTGAAGTGCCTCAAGCATCGCGTGGTTCGAAAGGTCGCCCAATGGTGAACTTATTGCCACTGGATGCCGATGAGACGATCACAGCAATTCTTCCTGTGATTGATGCGCCGAAGAAATTTAAAGAACGCTTAGCTGAGTTCAAAAACTTTGTGCGTAGCAATGTCGCGACATTACGTGAAAATAGTATTATCGACGCGCATTATGACGCGTTAAAAGCTTCATTCGATGAGTTGGCTGAAGATGCTGATGAACTCTCTGATGCATTACGTAAGCAATTGAAAGAGTTGGGTGTTGAGCTTTCAACAACAGATTTGGACAATGAAACAGTTGTTGAATTTGCTGATCTTGCAGAGAAAATGCGGAAGAATTTCTTTGTATTTATGGCAACAGCGTCTGGTACAGTCAAGCGTGTTGAATTAGAACAATTTAGTAATGTTCGTTCAAATGGCTTACGTGCGATTGAGCTAAAAGAAGAAGATACCTTGATTGGTGTTGCAATCACCGATGGCGAACAGCAAATCATGTTGTTCTCAAATGAAGGTAAAGCAATCCGCTTCTCTGAAACTGATGCACGTGTGATGGGACGAACTGCAAAAGGGGTACGTGGTATGCGTGTCACTTTAGCTGCAGCCCAGACCGAAGATGATGTTGAAACCGACACAGATTCAGATGATGAAGAATCTTCTGATTTAAATGTGGCGAGCCGTATTGTTTCATTAGTTGTTGTACCTGAAACTGGCGAAGTACTGTGTGCTTCTGCAAATGGTTATGGTAAACGTACGCCAGTAGATGACTTCCCAACCAAGAAACGTGGCGGTAAAGGTGTCATTGCAATCAAAACATCTGAACGTAACGGTGAGTTGGTCGGTGCGGTTGCCATTGATGAATCTAAAGAGTTGATGTTGATTTCTGATGGCGGTACTTTAGTTCGTACTCGTGCCTCTGAAGTTGCTAGAACGGGTCGTAATGCACAAGGTGTACGTCTGATTCGTTTAGGTAATGAAGAAATCTTGGTCGGTGTCGTTGCTGTTGAAGCAGTTGAAGTCGAAGATGATATTTTAGATGCTTCTATGGAAACAACTGAAGAAACTGTGGTTGACGAAGTAAATGTAGATGCATCTGAAAATACAACAGATACCAACACATCGAACGAAGACTAACTGAATGAAAAAGAAAAGGGCGCTTCGGCGTCCTTTTTCGTGTTGGCGATGACCGAGTGGTGGATAAGATTTTATGAAAGCAAAATTACTGGTTTTGAGTTGTGCGTTGGCTTTAACAGCGTGTGATAAATTGGGACAACAGGCATTGGATTCGATCCCAAATCCGAGTCCTGCTCAAGAGAAAGCAGCTCAGCAGGCTTATCAAGCCTTTACTCAGGGCGATTTTCCGCAGCTATATACTTATTTTGAGCCAGAGTTACAGCGTAAATTTAAAACTCATGAAAAAGACATGCGCAAATTTGCAAAATCGATTCCTAAACAAGCCATAACGACTCAAAAAATTGTATCGAAACACATTGAAAAATCGACGGAAAAACCAAGTTTGTATGCAGTTACCTATGAGTATGCTTATAGCAATAAAAACCTAGTTCAATACGATGTTGGTTTTGACAAAGCCGGCGGAAGCACAAAAATTCGCAGCTTTGATGTCAAACTTTATGGGGCTTCAACGGATTAAATTGGTAGGATTGCTATCAATAGGTTCTAAAATTTAGCGATGCTTGAGACGCCAATAAGCAAATGCTGCGCACGCTATACCAAACACAAAGAGATAGAGTAGTTTCGGCAGAATAAGTGTAGTTGGTACACCCATTTGGTTCAGTTGAATAAACATTTGAATCCCTTGGGTCGATGGCAAAACATTGCCCAAGTATTGCATCCAAGCGGGCATTGCGGCGTGTGGCCATGCTGTTCCTGAAAGTAGAAATAGCGGAATAGAGGTAAATACAATGACATGTCCCGCACGTTCAGGCATATCGAAAAATGTTGAAATCAACATGCCTAAAGCCACGATACAGCCTATAAAAATCGGCACGGCCAGTAACATACCACTAAAATTTCCCCCATGTGGGTAGTCATTTAACCAATAAATAAAGCCAAATAAATATAAACAACCGAGCATACCAATGGTCAGGATGGCGCAAAAAATCGCAAAAAATTCCGTCGTCGTTGGTCGCCATTTCTGTTCGCGGTATCCGGCCAATAACATCCCTAAACCGAGCACGATGGTTTGATGAATAATCAGCGGAGCAATAGCGGGGAAAATATAACTGCCATAACCCGACATGGTGTTAAAAAGCGGCGTTTGATGAATGGAAATGGCTGGTGAAAAGTGTGAAATATTGCCAAATTTTTCCATGTGTTCGCGTACAGCATTTTCAATTGAGGTAGCGAGACCTAGCCCAATTTGTTTGGTTTTTAAAAAGTTTGCCGCGCTGAGATAGAGCCCAATCCCACCGACTTCGCCATGCCGAAGACTATTGGAAAGATTTTCGGGTAAGAGCAAAATACCATCGGCTTGCTGTTGTTTAATCATATTTTCAGCATCGAGAAAATTGCCCGTCACAGCTTTCACTTCAACATTTGGACTGAGCGAAACTTGCTGAATGATGTTATTGGTCACGATACTTTGTTCTTCATCCACAATCACAATGGGCAAAGCTTCTGCTTGCTGTGCTTTGTAGGCAGTCGGATAGAAAACACTATAGAAAATCACCGAGAGGATGAGCGTGGTTAAAATCGACTGATTGGTGATAATGTCTCTAAATGTCTTGAGGTAATAGTGCAAAAATGACTTCATGACACTGCTCCTTTGATTCGTTTTTTGAGCAGCAGGACAGAGGTTACAGCGTAAAAGACCACATAGAGAATAAGAATGAGTAAAGGCAATAGCGATGAACTGATTGGGCTACCAATGACCCATTGTTCGGTTTGTAGTTTGGCATAATGTGTGTAAGGAATAATATTGGCCCAAAATTTGGTAAACAGTGGTGCGTTATTTAAGGGGAGCGTCACTCCTGCAAAACTGAGCGAAGAGCCACCATACACAGCAATTAAACCAAAGGTTTTAGATAAGTTGTTGGTGGCTAAAACAATGGTGCTACTGATCAAGGCATAGGCGCTATAAAATAAAAGCTGTGCCAACATTATCAACCAAAGCTGACCTGCAACAAACCAACCGCGAATCTCAATCAGCCAAAACATCCACGCCCATGTCCATAAGGTAAAAATTAGTACATAGGTCAGGTTTTTAGTGAGGATGGCTTTAAAAGCAGATTGGTTGTTTAGCCAATTTTGCGCTGTATCAAACTTAAATTCTTGACCGACTGAAAATGCGACACAGCAGCAGAGTAGTAAATGCAAAATTGCAGGAATCATAAAGGGTTCTAAATAGAACTCATAACTCAAATTTGGGTTGTATAAGGTCGAAATTTTAACGTGTGGTGTAGGTACATCTAAATAAGGAATAGTATTTTCTAAATAGCTTTCACCAGCATAGTCTGCCATGGCTTCAACTGTGCTGAGTAACATGGCTGATGAAATGGTGTTCCCCACACTAAAGTAACTTTGGTTATAGGCAATGCTGATTTCAGCATCTTTAGCTTGAACAAAACGTTGCTCGGCACCATGGGGAATACTGACGTAACCCCAAACTTTAGTTTGGTTCAGCAGCTTTTCAACTTCGGCATTTTGATCACTGACGATGGCGACATCTAAAGTATGGTTGAGTCTCAAGTAGCGCTGTATATTTTGGCTCAGTTCACTTTGGTCTTGGTCAATAATCGCAATAGGCAAATGTTCGGGTTTACCTTGGGCAAACATGCTGGAAAAAAGCACGATAATAAACAGTGGGGCAAGCGTGACTAAACATAGATCCCACTTATGCTTCAGTAAATAGTTCAGTTCCCGCAGTAGCCCGCTTAGCATTATTTGCTCTCTTTGACTTTAAACAACACACTCATGCCAACTTTTAGGTCTGGAATGGCTTGCGCAGGCGTCAAATGAACTTTAAAGCTACGAATGTCATAGCCTCCTGTTTGGCGTGTAGTCTTAATAGTGGCAAATTCGCCTTCGGCATCAATATTCTTAATATTAAAGTTGGTATTCAGGTTTAAGGCTGGAATAAAGCCTTCAATTTGTTTTGCTTGGTAGATGTTGGCGTATTGGTCTTCACGAATATTCAGTGATACCCAAAGCTCGCGATCTTGAATAATACTGACAATCGGTACCCCCATTGCTACCAATTCAGAGGGTTTGCCATAAGTTTTAGAGACAGTACCGTCAATGGGGGAGAGTAGTTTGGTTTCAGCTTCAAGTGCATTGACTTCAGCAACAGCTGCTTTTGCAATTTGCACTTGAGCATCTGCTGAACTTTTTTGCTGTGGAGTGCTGCCACGTTCAGCCCGAGCGTATTGTTGATATGCCGCTTCTGTCATTTGAGCAGCTGATTGCGCCGCAGCATGCATTTCATCACGACGTTGTCGGGAGATGACACCTTGTTGGTACAGGTTTGCACCACGTTGATAGGTGGTTTGTGCCAAAGTTTGCTGTGCTTTCAGTGCTTGCCAGTTGGCGTATAAACTCGCAATATTTTCTTCCTGAGAACCACGGTCAGCGGTGGACTGGAGTGCTAAAGCAGCCTGTAAGCTGGCCAATGCTTGCTGTTTTTTGGCATCGACTTCAGGGCTATACAGTCGAACGAGTTCTTGGTTTTTACTGATCTTTTGTCCGTCATGTACATAAATCTCATCAATTCGACTGGGCACTTTGGTGCTAACATGGATCGTTTCTGCCTCAACCCGACCTTGGATTTCAACCGTTTTCGGTTGATAGGCCTTCCACAGTCCAAAAGCAATCACGATGAATAGAATTATAAGAGCAAGCCCCCCAATCAGCTTGATCGCTTTGGACTTTTGCTCGGGGTTTGTATTGGCTGATGCTGGCTCAGTCTGTTCTCTCTCAGTCTGTGCTTGTTCTTGAGTATTATTTGTGGTTAATTCCTCTGTTGATGGCTCTACTTGATCTTCTTGTTTTTCAGGTTTTTGCGGATCAGATTGGTTTTGATCTTGATTCATTAAATGGCTCTCATCAAGGAATTAACGAATAAATCGCGTATTGGGTTGCAGAAGATAGGTTTGGAACTGATGGATCGAACCATGACTTTGTAGAAGCGTCGCCAGTGACATGACATATTTATACGCATTCAGTGCGGTTTCTGCTTTTAAAGCACTGAGCATATTTTGTGCATCGATCACTTGGGTCGCTGTTCCCATATCTTCTTTAAAGGACAGTTCTTGTATACGTAAATTTTCTTGCGCTGCTTTTATATTTTGCTGTAATAACTGATCACTTTGCTGCGCTGTGGTGGCTTCGCTATACGATTTATAAATCACATTTTCAATTTCTTGTTTAGTTCGTGCTGTCATCAGTTCAGAAGCGTAGCGTTGTAACTCTGCTGCTTGGACATTTTTGTTTTTATCAATGCCTGAAAACAGATTGTACTGTGCGGCTAAGCCAACGATCCAGTTATTTTTATCGTCTAGACTGTATTCACCAAAGGCAAAAATATGTGGTTTCTTGGCGGCTTTTTGTGCGGTGACATTGGCTTGTGCCAATTGAGTGTCCATTTGCAGTTTTTGTACTAAAGCCGATTGATCTGCATATGATCTGAGTAGGGTATTCAGATCTTGGTTTTGGGTACTGTTAATAAAGAGTGGTGTGGTGAGTTCAGTAATTTGGCTGCTTTGTAAAAGGTTATTCAGTTGAAATAAACTGGCTTTTAAATTGGCCTGACTGGCTTGCTCACTGCGCTGTGCATTGTTTTTTGCCACTTCAAATTGCATGCGCTGGCCTTTACTAATAAAGCCCTGTTGTTCGAGTTTAAGAGCATTGTCATAGTGTTTTTGCATTGCATGCCAATTATATTGGCTAGACGCGAGCAACTGTTTTTGCAGTTGAACATTGAAATAGGCTTGAATCAGCTCAAAGCGTTGTAGGTCTTGCTGTTGTTTTGTATTGAGTTCGCTACGTTTGGCTTTGATATTGGCGACTTGTTTCGCACTTGAGGTTAACCCACCTGTATAAAGCGGCATCATTGCAGAAATCGTCGGGCGTATGACTTGATCTTCTAAGGTAATTTGCGAGCTATTCGGAATAAGCCCGACACCTTTGTGGATGGTTTGATCAATACCTTGCTCTAAACCACTTAAATCGCCCAAATTTGGATAGGCGTTTTGCCACTCATCAATTTTCGTGGCTACACCATCAGTCAGTGTGTGTTCTAAATTATTTTTGAGTGCACCCAGAGGCACATCGAGCTCATTATGAAAAGCATAAGCACGTACGTTCAGATCGATACGAGGTAGCCCCAAACCTTTGACCGCTTCTGCTTCTAGTTTTGAAGCTTGTTGTAAGGCTTGGGTGGCCTGTGTGCTATACGAGTCTTGTAACACACTTTGCTCAGCTTGTTGATAGCTGATAGATGCAGCAAAAGTCGTCGAGCTGATTCCGAGACTGAGACCGAACATGCTTAATGACAAGATTGATGGCAGTGATGTACGCAATAGGTATTTGTTGGCTGGTGTATTAAGCATGTTGAATAGTCTTTGTGGCATGAGCACGACTCTTTTCTATATTTTTGCACATTATACGCATAATCTAACTGTTCTGAATGCTGACTCAGTTACTGAATTGTTTAATTTGCAAATGTATATCAATAGATTAGCGACATTTTTAAGCAAAGGAAATGCTTTCGTTTGAACTTAGGTGAATGGGAAAGTGTTGCTGTAATTGATTGAGCAGTGATGAGTTCAAACTGGATCGTTGATCTTGATTGAGTTTTTGACTGTAAAGGTGAGATTACATTGAAATATTTTCAGTTGAATTTACTGCAAGCACTGGCTATCTGTGGTTAAATGCCATCATTTTATTGTGTTTCACTTTGAAAGGAAAAATCATGCGCGCGTACAACTTCTGTGCTGGTCCTGCTGCATTACCTACTGCCGTTTTAGAAAAAGCACAAGCTGAAATGCTTGATTGGCAAGGCAAGGGTCTTTCCATCATGGAAATGAGTCACCGTAGTAAAGACTATGTTGCTGTGGCTGAAAAAGCAGAAGCAGATTTACGTAAACTCATGAACATTCCAGAGAACTATAAAGTCTTGTTCCTTCAAGGTGGTGCTTCACTTCAGTTCTCCGCGATTCCTTTAAATTTGTTGGGTAAAAACAGCAAGGCGGACTATATCCATACTGGAATTTGGTCTGAGAAAGCACTGAAAGAAGCGCAGCGCTATGGCGATATCAACGTCATTGAAGCGGGTACGCAAATTGATGGAAAACTTGCCATTGCAGACTCAAGCACTTGGAACTTATCTCAAGATGCGGCTTATGTGCATTATGTAGACAATGAAACGATTGGTGGTCTTCAGTTTGCGGCTATTCCAGAAACCAATGCGCCATTGGTTGCAGACCTGTCTTCAAGTATTTTGTCTGCACCTGTTGATGTGACTAAATTCGGTATCATCTATGCAGGCGCGCAAAAGAACATTGGCCCAGCGGGTTTAACCTTAGTTATTGTTCGTGAAGATCTGCTAGATCAAGCCAAACCTGAAATTCCAAGCATCTTGAAATACGCTTCACAAGCGAAGAATGATTCGATGGTCAATACACCATCGACCTATGCATGGTACTTGTCAGGTCTGGTGTTTGAATGGTTGCTTGAACAAGGTGGTGTTGAGGCGATTCATAAAGTGAACCTTGAAAAGGCAAAACTGCTTTATGGTTATATCGATGCAAGCGATTTTTATGCGAACCCAATTGCTGTGCAAAACCGTTCAATTATGAATGTGCCCTTTACTTTGGCGAATCCAGACTTAGAAAAACTTTTCCTTAAAGAAGCTGAAGAAAACCATTTGTTGAATCTTGCGGGTCACCGTTCAGTTGGTGGGATGCGCGCAAGTATTTATAACGCGGTTCCATTAGAAGGCGTTCAAGCGCTAGTGAATTTTATGGATGACTTTGCGAAACGCAATGCTTAAGTCATAGAAATAAAAAAGCCCATCAAACGATGGGCTTTTTTTATTGGTTTTTTAACAGATTATCTAAAACAATCGTGACGTTTTGGTGTCATACCCATAAATTATTCATTTTATTTATCACCTAGTACGGACGCCCCCCTGCAAGACTAATACGTTTGAGTAAGCGACGTTGATCGACAGGGAAGGGACGACGTGAATGTAGTGTCACCTGATTATCCCAAAAGATAATATCTCCAGTTTCCCAGTGATGTTCATAGCGAAACTCAGGTTTGAGGATATGCGTACGAAGTGCAGCAATCAGTTCACTGCCTTCGGTATCATCGACATTGAGTAATTCAACTTCCGAACGGGTATTGAGCCAAAGCGCTTTACGCCCAGATTCTGGATGTGTGCGGACTAAGGGATGAGGATAGGCATGACCTAAAATGGGTTGATCTTTAAAGCGATAATAAGGACTGTCGCCATAACCCGTATTGCCTGTATTACTTTGCGCACAGACGAATGGGTTATAAGTAATCAGCTGTAGCTGGTCGATCTGCTTTTTGACGTCATTGGGAAGCGCATCATAGGCTTTGATGGTATTGAACCAAGAGGTTTGTCCGCCGTCTTGAGGAAGCTCAAGGGCATAGAGCAGAGAGCCAAAAGAGGGAAGAGGTGTCCACTGGTGATCTGCATGTGGGGTGAGTTCGCCATGACCAGTATAGTCGCCTTGACCGACCGCATTGGAAACAGGAACCACATCGGGTGGAACACCAGTCTCAGTCTGGCTAGCAAGCACTGGATTGTCTGCACTTGGGCGGAAAATAGAACCAAAATAGCTGGCAAAGGCTAAATATTGCAGATCATCCAAAGTTTGGTTTTTAAAAATTAAAATCAGATATTCGGCCAAAGTTTGTTTTAAGCGATAGATGGTTTCTCCTGCTTGGGCTTTACGGGCATCTAAACCAAAAACCACAGCACCTAAGGCTTCTTCCGCCAGTGGGATAATTTGTATTTCTTCTGGATTTTGAAATCGTTCAGGTTGATGCCAACGCGGGGCATCATGAATCGCTTGTGAAAGTTGGGTTAATGCGGTCATTTTGATTATTTTCTCTAGATATAGGGTCTAGAGAAAATGTAATCAAAATATGTGTAATCTTAAAATTAAAAGAAGTTCTAAACTTATGAAAAAATTTAAAAAAATGCTAAGCTGCTGATTATATTGCTTTTCTTTTATAATGAAATATTGAGCTCAAAATATGCAGATTTAATGTGCGCAAAATGCCTGATTAAAATACTCAAACAGGTCAGGCGTATTCAGCCAAAGGCTAATCGCCAGAGCAAACAAAGCAACGATGCTAATGCCGATACCACACTTAAGCCATAAAAATGAATTAGTCATGGACAACCGCCTTTTCATCGACAAAGAAATGTACTAGTACGCCAAAAACACTCAGAATAATAGAGAACAGCCAAATCAAGTCATAATTACCTGTCACGTCATGGTTCACACCACCTAGCCATCCACCGAAAAATGAACCAACTTGATGAGTAAAGAACACGATGCCACTCAGCATGCTGAGGTACTTAATACCAAACATATTAGCCACAATACCGTTGGTTAAAGGCACTGTAGATAACCATAATAAACCCATCACTACACCAAAGCTATAGATGGTGAGTGTGCTGAGCGGGAGCATCAAAAAGGCAATAATGGCAATGCCTCTGAGCCCATATAAGCCCATCAGCAACTTCGGTTTAGAATATTTTCCACCTAGCCAACCCGCAGTGTAAGTACCAACGATATTAAATAAACCGACCAGTGCTAAGAAAACAGTTCCGGTGGTTGCATTAAAACCATGGTCAATCAAATAGCCGGGTAAATGGATACCTATAAAGACCACTTGGAAGCCACAGACCAAAAAACCGAGAGATAAAAACCAAAAAGGTTTATGATTTTTCGCAATGACTAATATATCTTTAAAGCTGAGCTGAACTTGGTTGGTTGACGCATTCGGTACAACAAAGGCGGGAGCTTTGAGCATCCAAGCCAGAGGAACAATCATTGCAATTAAAAGTGCACTAACGACCAACGCCGCAGACCAGCCAAAGTTTTGTAACAGCAGTAAGGTTGACGGCAGCATAATGAACTGCCCAAAAGAACCCGCTGCACTGGCAATACCCATAGCAAGGCTACGTTTTTCAGGCGGTGCAGCACGACCCACCGCGGATAACAATACAGAAAAAGAGGTCGCAGATAATGCTAGGCCCAATATAAGACCGACACTTAAGTTGAGTAACCAACCCGTAGAGCTGACTGCCATGAGCAGCAAACCGATGGTATACAACACACCACCGACGGTAACCACGATTTTAGAGCCATATTTATCTGCTAATGCACCTGTAAAGGGCTGTGCAGCGCCCCAAATTAGGTTTTGCATCGCAATCGCTAGACTAAAAACATTATGTCCCCAGCCAAACTCATCACTCATCGGCACCAGGTAGAGTCCAAAGCCATGTCGGACACCCAGTGATAATGCCAGAATTATTGCACTTCCAATGAGCATGTAAATCAGCGGTTTGGAAAAATGAGTTTCTGACATATTTCAACCAAAAAATGAGCTTAGAGTTCGCTATATTAAGTGAATTATTTGCTGAAAGCGATGATAAAAAATTGACTATTTGATCAATAAAAATAATGAATATTCATGAAAAAAGACGACTTAGTGTCGTCTTTTTTGTAGTTCTTTTAAAGCTTAGAACCGGTAGCCGACACCTGCATACGCCAGAATGGGGTTAATTTCAATATCGGCTGTGGATTTAATCAGTTCACCGTGCGTGGCATCTTTGACGGTGATCGTGGTTTCATTTTTAAGATGAGCATAGGACACCGAGCCGACAGCAAACCATTTATCATTAAAGTCATAGGTGAAACCGACAGTTGCAATAGGCGCGAAGGCATCAGTTGCTTCTAGCTTAACTTTGGGATTGGCTAAGCTCTTTTTCCCCTCAAGTGATGCACCCGCATTTCCTTCTTTAATATTGGCAATCATATGACCTGCCGCAATTAAATCTTTTTCAGTTTGTGGGTTAATTTCCAACTCATTAAAGTATGCATACATCATTCCAACACCGACATAGGGACGGAATTTATTCACACCTGTTTTACCAAAGTGATATTGGAACTCGAAAGCAGGTGTCCATGCACGTGCAGATGCCGCAGGACCATGCGCTTCTAAGTCGGTAATGAAAATATCATTTTCAAGTTCTAAATTTCCTAAAGCTCCGCCCATAGGTGTTGCAGTTGCTGAAAAAGGTGCATAAATTTTTCCTTTACCTTGTAAATCGACTTTAGGCGGAATACCAGCTTTCATTTCAAAAGAAATATTGTCGGTAAAAAAGTAATTGGTCATGATGCCCAATGTGGTGACATCATCGGCTTCTAAACCTGTGCCTGGGTTGTCCCATTGACTGAGTCCACGGATTTCAGCAGTTCCACTTAGTGCTGAGGGGACATCAGCATTAATTAAAGCTAGCCCATCAAGAGTAGCCTTTAAGAGAGGATTGACGCTACTTCCTGGCTTGATATTGTCGAGCACCGTTTGTGCTTTGATATCTCCAACTTTTGCAGTTTCACCTTCTTTAACCGATGTGTTAACACGGAAAGGTTGGGCTTTACCTTGTGGCATGACATGTAAAGCACCGACCGATACAGAAAAGCGTTTAAATCCATCACCATCTTGTAGACTAAAATAAGGTGAATCTGCATGTGTGAGCATAGGTAAAGCAGCAATAGACGTTGCTACACAAAGCAATGTTTTTTTCATTCTGGGACTCCATGTCCAAATTAACTATTCGTTTTTATAGAGCGTATTATTAAGGTTGCTGCTACGATAAAGCTGTTGTTTTTAAAGGAGATGTGTTTTTGACATTTGTGAATGTCAAAACCTGTTTTGTGTGATCGTGTTACTATCTTGCAATCTTTGTTACAGGTGAATGAATATAATAGAGCGCTACTCTTGAGTGTTTTTTGATTCTAGGTGTTTGTAAAATAAAAATAAATTTAAAATTCAATATTTGCTTAGCCATAAAAAAGACCACCTGAAGGTGGTCTTTTTGACAGATGGCATCATATTTCATGCCAATGACATCATTTAAGACTGAAAACGTGATAAATCTTCTTCAGGTCGTGCAGTTAACACTTCAACCCCGTTTTTAGTGACCAACAACGTATGTTCATACTGTGCAGACAAGCTATGGTCTTTGGTCACTACCGTCCATTTATCGCCCAGTAATTTAGTTTTCCAGTCACCACCATTGACCATTGGCTCAATGGTAAAGGTCATGCCTTCTTCTAAAATCATGCCTGAGTTTGGCTGACCATAGTGTAAGACTTGAGGTTCGTCATGGAACACAGTTCCAATACCGTGACCACAGTATTCACGTACGACACCAAAACGTTCCGATTCGACATATTGTTGAATGGCATGACCAATGTCGCCAATGGTTGAACCCGGCTTCACTGTTGCTATTCCACGGTACATTGCTTCTTGTGCCACTTTACATAAACGATTCGCTAGAATAGAAGTTTCGCCACCCACGATGTACATCATGTTGGTATCGCCGTGGAAACCATCTTTAATGACCGTCACATCAATATTTAAAATATCGCCTTTTTTCAACACTTTTGCATCTGAAGGAATGCCGTGACAGACCACATGATTTACTGAAGTACAAATCACGTGTTGGAAAGCAGGGCGACCTGGTGCTGCACCGTAACCTAAACAGGCTGGAATCGCGTCTTGTTTATTGACAATATAATCGTGACAAATCGTATCTAACTCAAGTGTAGTCACACCTGGTTTAATATGTGGCTTGATCATATCCAAGACTTCAGCCGCCAGTCGTCCAGCCACACGCATCTTTTCGATGTCTTCAGCGCTTTTGATGAGTCGACGGGGTGCTTCGTAAGTACTGTTCATGATCTCTAAAAACTTTTGGAAATTTGTGTGTGACTATGGTATAAATAGCCGCCCATTTTATCAAATGCTTTTTCGTGAATAAATTTCACGGGCTTTGTGCGATGGGGCAATAAAATCCGCACATATATCGACACATTTCTCTGGGTGCCCGTTAGGGTGGAGGATGCGGATATATGGAGGCCTAACCCAAACTTTAAGGTAAAGAAAATGGCAGATTACAACGTAAGCATGCGCGACCTTCTTCAAGCAGGCGCACACTTCGGTCACCAAACACGTTTCTGGAACCCAAAGATGCGTCAATACATCTTTGGTGCGCGTAACAAAATTCACATCATCAACCTTGAGCACACTGTTCCTGCGTTAAATGATGCTTTGAACTTTGTTAACAACCTTGCTAGCAAAAAGAATAAAGTATTGTTTGTTGGTACGAAACGTGCTGCTTCTAACATCATCCGTGAACAAGCACAACGTGCTGGTCAACCATATGTTGATCACCGTTGGTTAGGTGGTATGTTGACGAACTGGAAAACACTTCGCCAATCTATCAACCGTCTTAAAGACCTTCAAACTCAATCTCAAGATGGTACTTTCGCTAAGCTTACTAAACGTGAAGCTTTAGAGCGTACTCGTGAGATGGAAAAACTTGAACGCGCTTTAGGCGGAGTTAAGAACATGGGTGGTTTACCTGACGCATTATTCGTAATCGACGTTGATCACGAAGCAATTGCAATTAAAGAAGCTAAAAACCTTGGTATTCCTGTAATTGGTATCGTTGATACAAACTCTAACCCAGACAACGTAGACTACGTTATTCCGGGTAATGACGATGCGATCCGTGCAGTTACTTTGTATGCTTCTGCTATGGCTGATGCGATTCTTGCTGGTAAAGAATATGCTCAATCACAAGCAAATGCACAAGCTAAAGTTGAAGAAGCTAAAGAAGCTCCTGAGGCTTAATGCGTTTGACGTAAGCTTGTCATTTTTGCGACATGTGATGGTGGCAAAGTAAGCGTCATGTATGCAGACGGCCCAAGAGACAGCTCTGGGCCGTTTCTGTTCTAAAAAGAATTCATTTTCTACCGTATTTAGGAGATTGACATGACTGCAGTTACAGCAAGCATGGTTAAAGAATTGCGCGATCGTACTGGTCTTGCAATGATGGAATGTAAAAAAGCATTAACAGAAGCGAATGGTGACATCGAATTAGCGATTGATAACCTTCGTAAATCTGGTCAAGCTAAAGCGGCTAAAAAAGCGGGTAACATTGCAGCTGATGGCGCAATCACTATCGCTCAAGACGGTAACAAAGCGCTTCTTTTAGAAGTAAACTGCCAAACTGACTTCGTTGCTAAAGACGAAAACTTTGCTGGTTTCTCTGCTCAAGTTGCTGCTGCTGCGTTAGCTGCTGGCGAAACTGATGCTGCTAAAATTGCTGAATTGAAACTTGAAGATGGTGCAACTGTAGAAGAAGCGCGTATTGCACTTGTTCAAAAAATCGGTGAAAACATCCAAGTTCGTCGTGCTCAAATCATTGAAGGCGAAAACCTTGCAGTTTACAAACACGGTTTAAAAATCGGTGTTGTTGTATCTTACACAGGTGATGCTGCGACTGGTAAAGGTATTGCAATGCACGTTGCTGCATTCAACCCAGTTGCTATCTCTGCTGAAGGTGTATCTGCTGAACTTATCGCTAAAGAGAAAGAAATTGCTGAAGCTAAAGCAATCGAATCTGGTAAGCCTGCAAACATCGTTGAGAAAATGGTCACTGGTTCAGTTGAGAAATACTTGAACGAAGTTGCTCTTGATCGTCAAATGTACGTAATCGACAACGACAAGAAAGTTGCGGACGTTCTTAAAGCAACTGGTACTACAGTTGTTCAATTTGCTCGCTTTGAAGTGGGTGAAGGTATTGAGAAAAAAGCTGAACTTTCTTTCGCTGAAGAAGTTGCTGCTGCTCAAGCTGCTGCAAAATAATTGAAAAATTATTTTGAGTAAAAAAAGCCCCTTTGGGGCTTTTTTTATACAATTAATAAAAATAAAACGAGGAAGTAGATAAGTGGCCAACAAAACCAACCTGAGTATTGGCGCGGTGATCGTACTTTTGATTGCTGCATATTTCGGAATCGATCTTCAAGAAAATCAATTACAAACATCGACACCATCAGTCGCGGTAGAGCCCTCTACACAGACCAGCCAACCGCAAAATCAAGTACTTGATGGCACAGCAAAAATTGCCCAAGCGTTTCAAAACCGGAAAAGTAATATTCAAGTTCAATCACAAGGGCGTGTTGTGGCTGTGCTTAAAGATGATAATAATGGTTCTCGTCATCAAAAATTTATTGTAGAACTCCCTAATACAATGACGGTTTTGGTTGCACATAATATTGATTTAGCACCCCGTATTGAACGCTTACAAAAAGGGGATACCGTTGGCTTCAATGGTGAATACGAATATAGTGAAAAAGGTGGGGTGATCCACTGGACACATCACGATCCACAACAGCGCCATGAAGGTGGTTGGTTAAAACACCAAGGAAAAACCTATCAGTAGTAGAGCAATTTTGTTCTATACGTTTTGCTGAATCGCAGTATGCTGAGTGTTCAGGAGAGGCCAACTCATGCACGAAATCAGACCCAGTGAATTTGTAAATTACCATCATGTTCAAGAACTTGACGGTCTTGAAATGTTAAAAGCCTCCTATCAGCATACGCAGTTTTCAAAACATACCCATGAAGGCTATTGCATTGGCTTAATTGATGAAGGTGCGCAGTCTTTTTTACGTACAGGAAATCAGCATATTGCACCGCAAGGCGACATTATTTTAGTGAATGCTGATGAGGTACATACGGGTTCTTCTGCTGTTGAAACTGGGTGGTGTTATCGGGCAATTTATCCGACTCCTGAAATGATCCAAGAGGTGAGTCAAGATTTTTTTCATGAAGCAGGGACTATGCCGTGGTTTCCGCAAGCTGTGGTTCATGATGAAGGACTAGCCGAACAATTGAATTTGCTGTTCGATTTGTTGTTACAGCCAAAAAATACACTGTTTAAACAAAGCTTATATATTTCAACTTTGGCTTATTTATTAAGCCGTTATAATCAATCTAAAAAAATATTAAAAGACTTACCCGAAGCACAGCGTAAAGTGGTCTTGGTACAAGAACTACTTGCTGCGGAACCTGAAAAAGAGCATCAACTGGCCGAGCTCGCCGCTGTCGTCGAGATGAGCCCATGGCATTTATTACGTCAATTTAAAAAGTTTACTGGACTTCCACCTCATGCATGGTTGGTACAGTTTCGATTACGTAAATCTTTATATTTACTTAAACAAGGCTGCGAGATTGCGACATTCGCACAACTCTGTGGTTTCTCCGATCAAAGCCATTACACTCGTCATTTTAAAAAGTCTTTGGGTTGTACGCCTGCGCAATATCTGGCACATAAAATTTAAAATAACAGCAATTTCATACAAGAAAGCCATCTAAGGTATGCCGCATATTGACTCTAGCGAATTGAAAAATGGAGTCTGCTGTGCAGTCGCAATTGATCCAACAAAAAAGTTTAAGCTTTTTCCGTGGTGTACAAGATATGTTGCCGCTTTCAGTCGCCGTTATTCCATGGGGAATATTGGCAGGCTCAGCAGCGATTAATGCGGGCCTGAGTGTCATACAAGCTGTAGGCATGTCAGCGTTAGTGTTTGCAGGTGCGGCACAATTGGTCAGTTTGAGTATGCTCATGACGGGTGCATCTTTACTGAGTATTCTGATCACCGTATTTTTTCTAACCAGTCAGCACTTTATTTATGCACTGAGTTTAAGAGAGGAGGTGAAGCCATGGTCACTCAAAAGAAGACTGAGCATCGGCTTTTTGCTGACCGATGAACTCTACGCCACCGCGATGCTGAAGGAAAAGCCGTCTTATGCCTATATGTTGGGTGCAGGATTTAGCTTTTATGTCAGTTGGGTGTTGTTTAGTCTAATGGGTATTTTGCTTGCAAATAAAGTACCTGATCTTTCAACTCTCCACTTAGAATTTTCAATTGTGGTGGTTTTTTTAGTTATGGCAGTGATGCTGATTCAAAATAAAGCCGCAATTTATGGCGTGGTGAGTTCGTCGATCATGGTGCTGATTTTGAGTTGGTTAGAGCTGGGATCAGCTATTTTGCTGGCTGGGTTTAGTGGGATGTGGGTTGCTGCGCTCTTTGATCAAGCGGAGGACTAAAACATGACCTGGTTATTTGTTTTGAGCTTGACCTGTGTGACCTTTTTTAATCGGTATTTATTTTTAGAGCCTAAAACTCAAATTCGCCTGCCTAACTTTGCGACACGCATGCTGAAATATGCGGCGCCTTGTCTGATGGTTTCGATTTGTTTGCCACTGGTTTTTTTCGAAGGCGGGCACTGGAAAGGGATACTTCAAAATAGTTATTTTTATGGGGCAATTTTTACGTTGTTAATCACTCTTTTGACGAGAAAATTATTGCTCAGTATTTTGCTGAGTTTAGGATTTTTTTACGGTCTGAATCTGTTATTCGATTTCTAGCATTTCATCAGCAAATAGGCCCATAAAATACCGAAAAAAGGATAAAAAAGTTTGAGAGCCCGATCTTTTTCATTGCTTTTAAATTTGTGTTGCTCTAAAAGCTCACCATTTGCGATTTTTACTATGTCTATCAAATTGGCGTAGCTTTGATTGAGGAACTAGAAAAGTTGAAAATAGAGCAAATGAGTCGTGTTTTGAGAACTTTGAAGAAATAACAAGGTTTTCTTTTGAGTTTTGGTCCATAGAATGGACTCAATTATATAAAAACATGTAGGGCAATAGTGAATCCAATATCCCCAAAATGGCGCTTAATTTACTAGGTAATTCATAAAATCATTTTAATTTGACGAATGCATAAAACTACAGTTCAGGGTAGGCAGAAAAATTGGCTTTGATCAGATAAGAATGAGCTGAGAAAATATTTAATTTTGCTAGTCTTTCACCGCTGTAAAAATGTGAGCGCACTCACTTCAAAAAATCGGATCGATTAGATTTCGCATCTTATTCAAACTAAGTATCTGGGAGGGATCAAATGCTGGAGATCGAGCTGTTTACGATTGTGTAAAACATTAGGTAAAGATAGGACAATAAAAAAGCCACATTACTGTGGCTTTGCTGTCAAATGCGTGCTGTAGGGAAGAATCTTAAGAGTTTGGTCCATCAATACGTTCAATACTGACTTTCGCAGTACCTGCATTGGTAATACCCAGTTGCTTAGCAGCACCATAAGAAAGATCAAGCACGCGATTACCGTGGAATGGGCCGCGGTCATTTACTTTAACCACAACACTTTTACCATTGGTTTTATTCGTTACACGAATAAAGCAGTTTAGTGGCAAACTACGGTGAGCTGCAGTTAATGCATTCATATCGAATGTTTCACCACTTGCTGTTTTACGACCGTGGAACTGACGACCATACCAAGACGCCATGCCCGTTTGACTAAACTTACGTACTGTATTTGATGCAACAGTATTTAACTTTTCAATCACTGAAGGCTCTTCTTCAGGGATCTCAATTTTTGCAGCGATTGTTTCGCGACGAATTTTATCGCCTGAACGTTCAGTGATTGAAAGGCTATTTAAATTTGAGAAGTGTGAGTTGAAGCCTTGAGCATCTTTATTCAAGACACGCGCAGCTAGGCGAGAGTTATCGTTATCATTGGTAAATGATGACTGAACCATCTCTGCTTGCGATTGGCTCAGCGCGATGGTCGAGGCAATGGCCAGTATATATTTAAGTGAAGACTGCATTTATAAACTCCAAAAGACAATACTTTTTTCTTTAAACTAAGTGGTTGAAAGATAAAAAAACTTGCCTGTTAATTCACTTTTGCAACAACATTTGACGAAATGGATAATATTCATGCAGTCATAAGCATGTCTAGTGTTTAATTAAAATAATGATAAAAACTACATAAACCGAACATTTTTTGCTTAAAAAATAACCAATATTGTAACAAGGTGTGAAAAATGCCGAAATTTACATCATTTTTAAATATTTTTTTATTGACATCTCAAGCTTGAGTAAAAAGCTAGCCCTATCGGCTAGCAATTTCAGCCCCTAATTGCCACACTGCAGTCGCATACATACGGCTCTTGTTATAGGTCGTAATCACTTGAAAGTTAGGGTAAGTAATGTAATAACTTTGCCCATAATTTTCCTGTAGTTGGATCACATTCACCATATCTAAATCATCGATTTTGACAATCGGATTGGTCGGTTGAATGCCCTGATTTTTTAAAACGCCATAAGGTGTCGGTAAAGTTAAATCTTTGGCAATGACCGCTTCAGGATTCGAGCCACTATAGCGTGCTGCGAATCCAATTGGTTGATTACGTTGCCAGCCATGATTTGCTAAATAGTTGGCAATTGAACCAATCGCATCGACTGCTGAATTTCGTAAATCGACATGACCATTGCCGTCATAATCCACACCAAACTTTGGAATATTGCTTGGCATAAATTGTGGGTAGCCCACCGCACCTGCATACGAACCTACAACCGAGTTGGTTGGCACGCCATCTTTATAGCTCCATGCGATTAAAGCACTGAGTTCATCTTGGAAATATTGCTTACGACGTTCGTAACCAAAACCTAAAGTGGCTAAAGCATCACGAGTGACAAAATTACCTTTATTGCTCCCAAAACCTGTTTCCACCCCTAAAATGCCGAGAATGACTGATTGCGGTACACCAAATTGTTGTTCGGCGCGGTTTAAAGTATCTGCATATTGGGCTTTGAAACGGACACCACGTTGAATGGTGCTTTCCGCCATAAAGTTGGTTTTATATTCGTACCACGGTTTACTTTCGCCAGGGCGGTTCATAATGTTGATGATGTTGGGTACATTTTTAGAACCATTCATCGCCCAATCAACTTGTTCAGCAGACAGACCATAATTTTGCATGGTTTTTTGTTTAAAGCTGTAATAGTCAGGATGAGAAGCGAAATCGTTGGCTTGGCAAAAACTGGTGATCGACAAAGCGCCAATCAATAAAGGTAAACGTTTAACTTTGTTATAAAAGTTTAAATTTAACATAGAAGTCTAATTTCCAGAGTCGTTATTGGCAGTGGAGCAAAGCGAATAGGGTAAAGCCCATAGTTCGCGTTTCTGTTATGTCGAAATTCTTGTGAACGGAGTCTATCGTGAATAGGCTTTAAGATAACATTGTCTGTACTGAAGCGGGCAAATAGGTATACAAAAAAAGACAAACTCAGCCTATATAAAGGGCAGATTATTCAAAATGACACTGATTTTCAGGCAGAGTATTTACGTGACTATATAAGTCAAGTTTTACTGACTGATATAAAAAGTCTTCTATATAGAAGCAATTAAAATTGTAGTGTTTAGGGTCTAGTGACAATGACAAAAAGATCTGGTCTCAGCTTATATATGGACTTTATATAAAGAGCAAGAAATCACAGCTTAGAAACCAAAATGACCCTACACAATTAGAGTCATTTTGATCTGAAAAGCCTCGAAAGACTTTTAGTACTTAAGCATGAAATAAGGTGTCGTGATATTCAGCTAAAGCTAAAAGTTCATCTTTGGTTAAATTGGGGATGATTTTATTGGCAGCAATATGGACTGCTTTAATGACAGCTGCAGAACCGATATCGGCCGCTTTACGCTTAATCATGCCCAAATCGAGGGTTTTATTAAAGTCATTCATGAAGTGACGTACAGTCGCTTCAGCAAACTGTTTATACAGTTCGGTTAACGCGGCTTTATCTACTTCATTGCCTGCTTTAATTTCAGCATAGTTATATTTGAGGTTGGTCACTAAGCTTGCATCTAGCGCTTCACCCACACGGAACTGACCTTCAGCATCTTTAAACAAGCTTTTTTCAGAAAACTGAATCGATGCTTGAACCACATCATTCGATGATTTGCCTAAAAGCTGCTTCAACAAAACCGCAACTGTTGACTTAATATAGCCAGCCAGTTTCTCGGCTGTGTCACGTTTATCACTCGGTGGAAAACGGCGAACTAACTCAGTCAAAATGGCATCAATAATTTCATCATTGATGAGGAGTGCTGTTTTATCACGAAGTGGATATAAAGGTTCACTTGAGTCTTTCTTCTGCTGAGCAGTTTGAATAGTCTGTAAAAGTTCAGTCGATGGAATAAAACCAAAAAATGGCATCGTGTATTAACCTCAATGTTCTTTATTTTATTGTCGCGCCAATCGAATTGGGCGGGGCATCCATGACACATCTGACACACGACAAGGGTTAATGTCTAAACCACCACGGCGTGTATAAGCTGCGTACACCATCAGCTTTTCAGGTTTCAAATTTTGCCAAATATCGGCAAATATTTGTTCCACACATTGTTCGTGGAAACCGTTGTGCTGACGATAAGAGATAATATAAGCCAGTATGCTGTTATAACAAGGCTTTTTACCTTTATATCGGATAAATACCGTGCCCCAATCAGGTTGTCCAGTGACTGGGCAGTTACTTCTGAGTAAATGTGAGTAAATCTGTACTTCAACATCTTCCGTAGCATCATCTAATGCCAACAGATTAGCATTGGGATGATTTTCCAATTGGGTCGGAGTCAGTTCATCTATACAGATGCCTTCAGGTTGACTAATTTCCACATCATCGACATGAAAAAGATCAATATTCACATCTGCGCCAGCCGCTGCCGATAAATCCTGTTCGACTGTTTCTTTAAACGTAGCTTTAGACTCAAACTGAGTAAAGTTCATGCTATTAAAGTAAAGTTTTAATGACTTTGACTCAATGAGGTTGGGCGAGGTGGCAGGCAGATTGATGCGACCAATGGCAACTTGTGGAACACCATGGTTATTTAACCAAGAAATTTCAAAAACATGCCACCAGTCTTTACCTTGTTGAATACCTTCAACATGTGCATAGTGCTCACGTGCTGTAGCACGGGCTATAGGAAAAAGAATATCGGGTTGATAAGTTGTAGGGTAATTGGTGTCTTTACCCAAAAGAGAATGTTCTACACTCATTATTCACGCATTCCTGAACCACGAGAAAGTAAATAGTAAGCAATGCCATAAAGCACTGCACAGCATATGGTCATAACAGACAGGGAGACGACGACGTTAACATCGCTATGACCTAAGATGCCGAAACGAAAAGCATTGACCATATATACAATTGGATTGATCAACGATAAATTTTGCCAAAAAGGGCTGAGTGCTGAAATGGCATAAAATACGCCACCTAAATAAGTTAAAGGCGTCAGCACAAAGGTTGGGATGATGGAGATGTCATCAAAAGATTTCGCATACACCGCATTGATAAAACCACCCAGTGAAAATAAGAACGAGGTGACCAAGACGGTGTAAATGGTAACAAACCAATTGGTAATATAAAGGTCAGTAAAAAATAAACTCATAGCCGTCACAATAATACCGACCAAGACCCCGCGACAGACACCGCCTAAAACAAAGCCCCATAAAATGGCATGCAAAGGTACAGGGCTCATGATCAGCTCTTCAATACTTTTTTGAAATTTGGCACTAAAAAAGCTCGAAGAAACGTTAGCATAACTGTTGGTAATCACCGCCATCATAATTAGTCCAGGCACGATGAACTGCATATAGCTAAAACCGCCCATCTCTCCAATACGAGAGCCGACCAAATTACCAAAAATCACAAAGTACAAACTCATGGTAATGGCAGGTGGAAGTAAGGTTTGCGGCCAGATGCGCATAAAGCGGCGAATTTCTTTATGCACCAGAGTATATAAAGCTACGCTAAGTTGATTTAAGTTCATAGCGTAGTTCCTTCGAGATTTTTTTCGACCATCTTCACAAACAGTTCTTCTAAACGGTTGGATTTGTTCCGCATACTGCGGACTTGGATTCCTTGCGATTCGAGTAATTGAAATAAGTCATTGAGGGTGTGCGCTCTATCCATAGTCACTTCTAAAGTCACGGCATCGACTAAATGAAAACGAACGCCAATGATGTCGATATGAATCGGTTCAATCGGTACTGCCAAATCAAAAATAAAGGTTTCTTCATTGAGTTGATTGAGGAAATTTTTCATGCTGGTGTCTTCTTTAATGACACCACGGTCAATAATGGCAATTCGACGACACAGCATTTCTGCTTCTTCTAAATAATGTGTGGTTAAAATGATCGATGTGCCTTTATTGTTCATTTCTGTGAGGAAGTCCCACATCGAACGACGTAGCTCAATATCAACCCCTGCTGTGGGTTCATCTAAAATAAGGAGTTTCGGTTCATGCATCATGGCACGAGCAATCATCAGGCGGCGTTTCATACCGCCTGAAAGCATACGGGCTTGAACGCCGCGTTTTTCCCATAGGCCGAGTTTTTCTAAATATTCTTCGGCACGAACTTCCGCAATTTTTTTAGGAATACCATAATAGCCCGCTTGTGTGACTAAGATATCGAAGGTTTTTTCAAACTGACCGAAGTTAAACTCTTGAGGTACAACCCCTAAGCACTGTTTGGCTTGAGAGGGGTGCGTGTCGAGATTATGTCCAAAAATTTCGACAGTGCCTGAGGTTTTCTTGGTCAATGAGCTGATAATACCAATCGTTGTAGATTTGCCTGCACCATTTGGTCCAAGAAGGGCATAGAACTCGCCTTCAGGAACAGTTAAATCGATGCCTTTTAAAGCCTGAAACCCATTTTTATAGGTTTTGGACAAATCTCTTAACGTCAATGCATCAGTCATGAAATTCTCGAATGATTAATAGTGGCACTATTGTGAGCGATTATGTCTAATAAACCAAGTAATCTGCTCGCAATTCTGTGTTGCAGATATGGAACATTGTATAAAGCATAAGCAGGAAAATCACTCTAAGCTATATAGATGCTTTACCTTGTGATTTTTTTTGATATGATGTGCTCGCGCGCTCATAGCTCAACTGGATAGAGTACAGGTCTCCGAAGCCTGTGGCGTGGGTTCGAGTCCCGCTGAGCGCACCATTTACTTATTTCAATACATACCAACATAGCCTCAAACACCTATAAATACTGTATTATCTGCCTTTTGCTTGTTTCAATTTGTTCCATACTGTACCGCTATAATCCATTTTTTTAGGGGCTATGCTTAGCAGTACATCAAAACAATAGTCTAAAATCTTTGCAAAAGCTTATTGACCCCATTCATTCGTGTGGCTTTCCCACCCGCTAAAATCACCAGTGTTGTTGCTGGGTTGTTTTGCATGATTTAGACCTAACATCTGTGTATAGGGGGAGCAATAACGATCGTTCAATATTGAGATGTACGGTCTAAGACCAAGCTGTCCAAGTCTTAGACCGTGTGCAAAAAAGTATTTGGTTTGTATCACTATCCAATCGATGTTCTTAGATCGAGATGAAATCGACATAGTCCAATGTTACAGGGGCATCAGATCGAGCAGGGATTCGAACTATACTATTGGCTCGATTTAAATTACTGAGCATGTGGGATTGTTGTTTGCCGAGTTTGGAAACGGTTAATTGTCCAAATTCGTTGACATCTAATACCATGCGAACCAGTTGCTCACGGCTGTCTTGTTTAATGCTGTCGTTGAAGCGAGCTTTTTTCCACGCGGGTGCAGGAGACGTAACCCCCTGTAAAGCCGCCAATAATGTCGATACATGTACAGCAAGACAGGTGAGTACAGCAGCAGGGTTTCCAGGCAAACCAATCAAATAAGAACGATGATGGTCTGTCTGATATTCAGCAAAATATAGTGGTTTACCCGGTTTTTGTGCAACTTGCCAGAAAATCTCTTTTGCACCTAAAGCCATTGAAACAGGTCGAATCAAGTCATAATCGCCTACCGAAACACCGCCTGTAGTAATGACTACATCATAATGATTCATGGCATTCGAGAGCGCTTGTGTGAGTATCTTCTCATCATCAATCACATGCTCTAAATAAACTTCAGCAAAACCGTGTTCTTTGAGCCAAGTACGGATCATTGGGGCATTGGCATCGAACACTTGAGAGTCATTGTCCAGTTGCGTATTGACTTCATCACCAGTAATAAGCACTGCAATTTTAGGTTGGCGATAAACCTCGACATGCTGAACACCCGCCATACTGAGTGCCGCAATTAAACCGCTGCCTAAACGCTGGCCTTGTTGCGCAAGTGTTGTCCCGATGGACAACTCCTCACCTTGATAACGAATGTCTACTCCTTTGTCCAAAGCTTGAGTTAGAGTCGCTTGCTTATGGCTACGCGTGATAATTTCCTGTCGAGCCACAGTATCTGTTGAGCTTGGCAGTTTGCCCCCAGTAAAAATACGAACGGTTTGTCCTATTTGAATCTCAATATGTTCTTCAATACCTGCACGAATTTCACCAACCAATTCAAAACTAGTAATTCCTGCTTGTAAGTCTTCAGAGCGCAGCGCATAGCCGTCAACCGCACTTTGGGTAAATAGAGGCAAGGCAACTGTTGATAAAACATCTGCCGCTAAAACATGCCGATGCGCCTGTACTAAAGGCATAGTAACGACAGGCAATGTTTGGACGGCGCTATAGTGTTCAAGAGCTTGATCGAGTGTAATTAAACCAACGCCAGAGCAACTCATTCATAGCCTCCCGGATGAGGTAGATCACGGCAGACATCAAAAATATGAACCAAAGCAGGTAAAATGGCTGCCATAGATTCACTTGCACCACCACGGCTGCCCGGAAGGGTAATCACCAATGAACGGTCGATAAAACCTGCAACGCCACGTGACATCGCAGCATAAGGGGTACGTTTTTGTCCGAAAGCACGTGCGGCTTCCATCAGGCCATTGAGCTCACGTTCCAGTAAAGGCTCAAGTGTATCTACTGTAATGTCACGTTTGCCAATGCCTGTTCCGCCTACAGTAATAATGCAGGCATAAGATTGAGTGAGCTCTAAGACCAATGCTTTTAACTGATCGGCTTCGTCAGGTAAAATTTGATAATGAATTGGATCAAAACCAGCTTCGGTTAAGGTCTCGACGACGGAGCGGCCAGCAGTATCGGGTTTTCGACCTGCGGCAACGGTATCCGACAGAACCAATACTGCCGCAGAAACAGGCTGACGCAAATGACGTTTAAAGTGTGATTTTCCGCCTTTTTTCAGATCGAGTTTACATTGCTGAATGATCAACTCATGCGGTTCGCAATGTGGTTTGAGCATGTCGTAAATGGTGAGAGCCGCAATACTGGCAGCAGTCAAAGCTTCCATTTCTACACCTGTCGGCCCAATCGTTTCCACGGTTGCATGAATAACCACACGGTCGACAAGCAGTTCAAAATCGACATCGGCGCGGTAAATAGGCAGTGGGTGGCACAGCGGAATCAGTTCATCGGTACGTTTTGCGGCTAAAATCCCAGCAATGCGGGCTGTTTTGAGAGCATCACCTTTTTCGGTATTGCCGTCGGCAAGAAGTTGTAAACAATGTGCAGGGGCAAGCAGTTCAGAGCTTGCAGTTGCAACGCGATAGCTTTCTGGCTTCATGCCAACGTTTTTCATAAAGTATTCCGAAACATTGAAGTGTTGATCTAAAGTGAAACTGTTCAATCAAGAGAAAAAGTTTATGACGTATTTAGATAACACAAAAATAAAAGCGGATACAGTCGAATGACTGACAAACTCAAAATTAACTAGTTGATTAACCCCCTATGGCATGCATACTGATTTTGCGTGTTGGGGCATGTTGATGTTCAATAAACCCCGCTTTTTTATGCCATACCGCCTTCAGAATCTGAGCTTGTAATAAAGTGGGATCTTTTTGTTGAAGTAAATGACGCAGCGGTGTTCCGGTATTGGCAAATAAACAGGTAAAAAGCTCTCCCGTTGCAGTGATACGTAAACGGTCACAGCTTTGACAGAACGGTTTACTGATGGTGGAAATAATGCCTAATGTGTACTGATCATTAAGCAGATAAATGGTTGCTGGGTCATGTTGTC
This sequence comes from Acinetobacter sp. TYF_19, assembly GCF_043105125.1. Taxonomy (NCBI): domain Bacteria; kingdom Pseudomonadati; phylum Pseudomonadota; class Gammaproteobacteria; order Moraxellales; family Moraxellaceae; genus Acinetobacter; species Acinetobacter sp. TYF_19. The sequence continues at coordinate 7,203 of NZ_JBICLH010000069.1, read as the reverse complement.
TGGCTTGTTTCTGAATTTGAAAATGGGGTTCAAGTATTCGGATAATGTTATCTTCAGTGATGACTTTTTTAGGCTGCCAGTGCTCAGGTTGATCTAAAGGCATATATTCAATAAAACGTAATGCGATATTCTGCTGATAAGCCCATTGAGTCAGTTCAAGCACTTCATGATCATTTTGTCCTGCGACTAAAACACAGTTTAATTTTATCGGCAGATTGGCTTGTTGAGCTGCAGCGATGCCTTCGAGGACTGGTGCTATCGGACGCTTGGTCATGTTCATAAAGGTGTCTGCATGAATGCTATCGAGACTGATATTAATATCATCTAGTCCTGCCTCTCTTAGCGCTCGTGCATACTTGTTTAAATAAAAAGCATTACTGGTCATGGAAATACGTTCTAAACCGTGTGGCTTGAGCCGATTCAAAGTATCAATAAAATTGACCACGCCTTGACGCATTAAAGGCTCGCCACCTGTTAAACGAATGTGCCGAATGCCTAAACTGACCATCATTTCACAAAAGGTTAACAGCTCTTCAAAGCTTAAGATGTCTTTTTTGGCTAACCATTCAGGCGTATCGGGCATGCAATAACTACAACGAAAGTTACAACGATCTGTCAGAGAGATTCGGAGTTTATGTTTATGTCGGCCAAATTGATCGATCAGTTGTGCTGACCTATGTTCTAAGCGTGTAGTAGTCGAACCGTCCATAGTCGCTCCACCTCGTATTTACATACGATTTAGTTTTTATAAACGAGAGTATGAAATGTTTTATTTCAAAGATCAAACGGAGTCTTGAAGTCGCTTTGTTCGTTCATTTTCAAAAATTGAGTTGGTGTTCCTCGAATGCGATCCATTAAGTCTTTGCTCTTTGTAATAATTCATCTATTGAAATTACATGCCAAAAGGGTGATATTTTTGATCAGAAGTGTTTTTGGAATGGCGCCAAGAAACGCGGGCATGATGAATAAGAAATAGACAACAAAAAAGAGATGAGAAATCCAAATAGCTTACGAATGCTATGAGCAAAGTGAACAGTGAATTGATCATTGCAGAACTTTTTACCGAAGATAAATATTGAGGGCGGTGAGATGGAAAACACTGAAGATAAAAAGCATGACGATGAAGAAACCAGCTATGCGAGAATAGAGCCTTATACCAACCCTGCGGGTGGATGGGGCGCGTTGTTAAGTGTTGCAAGAAATTTAAAGAGACAGGAAGTTTTCAAAAAAGGTGCGATTACGCTTCTCAATATTAACCAACCCACAGGTTTCGACTGTCCAGGATGTGCATGGCCTGAAAAAAAAGATGCACATGCCTTTAACTTTTGTGAAAACGGTGCGAAAGCCGTTGCCTTTGAAGCCACTTCAAAACGTGTTACGCCTGATTTTTTTGCAACCCATACGGTCAGTTGGCTGTCTGAGCAAAGTGATTTCTTGCTTGAAGATTCAGGTCGTCTAACCGACCCAATGTGCTATGACAGCGCGACCGATAAATATGTGCCCATCTCGTGGGACGATGCTTTTACCTTAATTGCAAAACATTTACATGCCTTGGATCATCCAGATCAAGCGGCATTTTATACTTCTGGTCGTGCCAGTAATGAAGCAGCATTTCTGTATCAACTCTTTGTCCGTGCTTATGGAACCAATAACTTCCCAGACTGTTCCAATATGTGCCATGAGACCACTAGTGTTGGCCTACGTGACTCAATTGGTTTGGGTAAGGGAACGGTGACTTTAGAAGATTTTGATATCGCCGATGCGATTTTCAGTTTTGGGCATAATCCGGGCACCAACCATCCGCGGATGTTGGGGACTTTACGTGAAGTGTCGCGCCGTGGTGGCAATATCGTTGCCATTAACCCCTTAAAAGAACGTGGTTTAGAACGTTTCCAAGATCCGCAAGCACCTGTTGAGATGATGACCAATGGCAGTACACCTATTAGTCGTTATTATTTCCAACCCAACGTGGGTGGCGATTATGCACTCATGTTCGGGATGCTGAAACATTTACGTGAATGGGATATTCAAGCACTGGCAGCTGGGAAAAAGAGCGTTTTTGACCGATCTTTTATCGAAATGAATACAGTCGGTTTCGATGCCATGATGGAAGAAATAGATCGTACTGCATGGTCCGATATTCATGCACATACGGGACTTAGCCCCGAGCATTTAGAGTCTTTAGCTAAAATGTATTTGGATGCCAAAACGGCCATTTTCTGTTGGGGCATGGGGATTACACAGCATCGGCACGGGACTGCGAATGTACATATGCTCGCGAACTTAATGTTGGCAAGAGGGCATATTGGTCGTCCAGGGGCAGGCTTAGCACCGATTCGCGGGCACAGTAATGTGCAAGGCGATCGAACCATGGGGATCAATGAACGACCAAGCCCAAAATTGCTGGATAGTCTGGACCGAGTATTCGGCATTAAGTCGCCACGTGAACATGGTTTTGGCGTGGTGGATACCATTAAGGCCATGTATGAAGGTGGTGTAAAAGTTTTTATTGGTTTAGGTGGTAACTTTGCTGTTGCCACTCCAGATACACCGTATACACAAGAAGGCTTACGTCGTTGTGATTTGACGGTACAGATTGCAACCAAGCTGAATCGTAGCCATTTGGTTTGTGGTAAAGAGGCATTACTTTTACCCTGTTTGGGCCGTACCGAAGTTGATATGCAACAGCATGGGCCGCAGGCAGTCAGTGTTGAAGATTCCATGAGTAATGTACATCTTTCAGCAGGGCATAATGAGCCTGCTTCTAAGAATCTACTTTCAGAGCCTGACATTGTGGCGCGTATGGCAGCAGCCGTCTTGCCAGACAGTGATATCAAGTGGAAATGGTATGTAGAAAGCTATGACCGTATTCGAGATTCGATTGAAGAGGTCTTTGATGAATTTCATGATTTCAATGCACGTGTCTATCAGCCGGGTGGTTTTCACTTAGAGCATCCAGCCAATCAGCATGTATGGAATACGCCTGCAGGCAAGGCACAGTTCTTAATTACGCCGTTGGCTGAAGTGTATGCAGATAAAGAGAATAAATACGCTGAACAATATACAGAGGCCAAAGTTTATACCCTAATGACCACACGCTCTCATGACCAATACAACACCACCTTGTATGGACTGGATGACCGTTATCGTGGGGTATTTGGTCAGCGCCGTGTTTTGTTTATGAATGCAGAAGATATCGCTGCGGCTGGTTTTGTTGCAGATCAATGGGTGGATATCGAAAGTATTTATTCGGATGGTGTTAAACGTGTGGTTCAAAGCTTCCGTATCGTCCCGTATAACATTCCACGGGGTAGCCTTGCAGCCTATTATCCGGAGACCAATCCATTGGTTGCACTCAGTAGCCATGATAAATACGCCAAAATACCAGCTTCGAAAAGCGTGCCTGTGATTTTGCATGCAGGCCAAGCGCCTGAACATTTCAACTTGGCACAAGCGGTTGATCCTGAAGATGCCAATCAGATCGTGAATCGAGAGGTTAGTTGATTCAATGCTGAAATGACGCCTGATTTGCAGGTGTCATTTTTTTCATGATTGAAGGGTTGAGTGTTTAGGGAAGATTGGAAAATTATTATGGATATTCGGGCGTCTAAGTTGAATTCTCTGGGCTATGAAACTGTTGATATTCAGCGTTTAAGTGAAAATAGAGCTGTTGAACAATCTGATTTTGTGGTGCAAGAATACCCTATTGCCTTGGTTTATAATGGGATTTCGCATGCAGTAATGATGGCAACGCCAGCAGATATTGAAGTTTTTGCCAAAGGCTTTAGCTTGTCTGAAGGTATTTTGACGAGTTTGAAAGAGCTTTATTCTTTAGACATACACGAAACGGAATTTGGAATCCAAGTCGAAATGACGATTTCTACTCGGACCTTTAAGGCGCTCAAACAACATCGACGGATGATGGTTGGACGCACGGGTTGTGGTCTCTGTGGGATTGAAAGTTTACAGCAGCTTCATTTGGATTTACCTCAAATTACCACAGCCGTCTGTGAGGGATGGTTGGCTCAAATTCCGCAAGCCATTGCTCAACTCAATACTCGACAGAAAATTACCCAAATGACGGGCGGTGCACATGCTGCTGCATGGGTTGAAGCGGGGGAAGTAGTGGCTTTGTTTGAAGATGTGGGCCGACACAATGCTTTAGATAAACTATTGGGTTATATTGCAGAACATCATTATGATGTAAATCAAGGTTTTGTGGTGATGACCAGCCGCGCCAGTTATGAGTTGATTCGTAAGTGTGCTCAACTGAATATTGCCTTGTTGGCGTGTATTTCAGCTCCAACAAGTATGGCGATTAATATGGCAAAGCAGTCAGGTTTGACCTTAGCGAGTTTTTGCCGCGGTAATGGTTTTGTTTTATATACTTGATATTCAAAATTTTGCTGTATAAAAAGTAAAAGGTTTTTCTTTAGGTCATCTGCTTTGATGACCAGTCTTTATTTGAGTGAATGTATGCAGGACGTCAAATTAAAATTACAGCTCAGAATACTTCTCAATCAAGACATTGCCTTTGGGCCAGGTAAGGCCGAGTTATTGGAAGAAATTCGCCGTACAGGTTCAATTTCTCAAGCTGCAAAAAGTATGAATATGAGCTACCGCCGTGCATGGCAGTTGGTTGAAACCATGAATCATAGCTTTCAGTCAGGATTGGTCGAAACTCAAAAAGGTGGAACGCATGGGGGTGGGGCAAAACTCACAGACTTGGGCGAAAGTATTTTAAGTCAATTTAGACAAATGGAAATAAAAGCACGCCTTGCAATTGAGCAGGATTTTGCAGAAATAGCTCAACACCTGAAACAATAATCTATTCAGTTCAACTAGATGCTTCTCGTAGTCAGTCATTGCATACACGAATAAGCTTCCTCTATTTGATAAAACCTCTTATCTACTCACTCGATTGCAAGAGCAGTATCAGTCACGTGATTAAGATACAAATCCTTTAACTTGAATGATAAATAATCTGTTTCTGGAATTGACGTTGCTTATGTATCCATATATTTTTGAAAACATATCGGTCAATTTATAACACTTAAGGTGAACATGGTGCTGCTCAATTTTAAGAATAAGTATATGCAATATGCGATGTTATGTTGTGGTTTGACTCTTGGGGCACAGGTACATGCAGAGCAAGCTATTACCGTTTATGCAGCAGCCAGCTTGACCAATGCTATAGCAGATGTCGATGCAATGTTTGAACAACAAAAAAGAGTACGCGTGAAAACCTCTTATGCAGGCTCGTCGACTTTGGCCAAGCAAATTGAAGCGGGTGCACCTGCGGATGTTTTTATTTCGGCAGATGAACAGTGGATGAATTATCTGCAAAATAAAAAGTTAATTGTGCCGGATAAACGTGTGAATTTATTGGGCAATCGTCTTGTATTGATTTCGCCAAAAGCTAAGCCCGTCAAAATAAAAATGGATAAAAGTTTTGATCCTTCTACCGCTTTTCAAGGCAAGCTTTGTACAGGTGACACCAAAAGTGTCCCAGTCGGAAAATACGGGAAACAAGCACTGACCGCATTGGGGTGGTGGTCAAAACTTGAACCAAGATTGGTTGAAACTGAAGATGTCAGAGCTGCGCTCAACTTTGTCGCACGTGGTGAATGTCAGCTTGGCATTGTCTATGCAACCGATGCTGCTATTAGTAACGATGTCACCGTCGTTGGCGTTTTCCCTATCAGCACCCATACCCCGATTGTTTATCCCTTAGGTCTTGTCAAAAATAATCCAGATGCACTAGCGTTTTATCAGTTTATACAGAGTAAACAAGCACATGCAGTCTTTAAAAAATATGGCTTTACCGTTTTATCTGCTGCCAAGTGATGATGTTTTCTTTATCGGCTGAAGAAATAGAGGTACTCAAGTTATCCTGCCAAGTGGCTGCAACCTGTTTGGCATTTAGCCTGATCCCTGCGTTGGTAGTGGGTTGGGTTTTGGCACGTAAAGAGTTTTTTGGCAAATCATTATTTGAAACCTTTATTTTCCTACCTTTGGTGCTGCCGCCTGTAGTGCCAGGATATTTGCTGTTACAGGTTTTTGGAGGAAACGGAATACTGGGTAAATATCTTGAGCCCTTTGGACTCAATTTTGCATTTAATTGGAAAGGCGCAGTTTTGGCCTCAGCAGTGATGGGCTTTCCACTCTTGGTTCAATCGATTCGTTTGGCCATAGAGCTGGTGGATCAACGGCTAGAAATGGCGGCGAAAACGCTCGGTGCTTCCTCCTTGGGCACTTTTTTTTATGTCACTTTGCCTTTAGCCAGCAGTGGCATATTGGTGGGGGCAATTTTATGTTTTTGTCGCAGTCTGGGCGAGTTTGGCGCAACTATTACCTTTGTCGGTAATATTGCAGGGGAGACCAGAACTTTGCCCTTGGCCATGTATAGCCTGATGCAGCAACCCGACACAGAACAAGCGGTCTGGCGACTGATTATTCTGTCATTAACTGTGGCATTTTTCGCTTTATGGTTTGCCCAGTGGTTCCATCGTTATCAGAAAAAAAAACGGGAGCATTAAGACGATGATTGACTGTCATATTCTGTTAAATTTAGGCAAATTTAAACTCGATCAGACATTTTCATCTGAACATCCTGTCGTTGGTTTATTTGGAGCGTCAGGCTCAGGAAAAACCAGTATTTTGCATGCTATTGCAGGACTTAATACTCCAGTCAAGGGCTGGATTAAAATCAATCATCAGACATGGTTTGATGCGAAAAATAAGATTAATTTAAACGTGCAGCAACGTCATGTGGGTTTGGTTTTTCAGGATGCACAACTGTTTCCACATATGACGGTGATGCAAAATTTATTGTTTGGCTATAAGCGCATTCCGCCTGAAAGCCGACGTTTTGATCCCGATTATATTATTGAACTGCTTAAACTTAATCATTTACTCAGTCGTATGCCGACGAAGCTTTCAGGTGGTGAAATGCAGCGAGTTGCATTGGGTCGGGCACTGTTGTATTCGCCAAATTTATTATTATTAGATGAACCATTGTCTGCGTTAGACGCTGCACATAAACAGGAAATCCTTCCTTTTTTTCAAACCGTCCAACATGAAACCCATATCCCGATGCTGTATGTCAGCCATGATATGGATGAAATTAAGCAGCTGACCGAAGCAGTTTGGTTGCTTTAATTGAACACATTTTAGCTTCAACTTTTAAAGAGAGAACGAATA
>NZ_JBICLH010000068.1:0-22491 GCF_043105125.1 Acinetobacter sp. TYF_19 | reverse complement strand
CCTTAAATTTGGCTCAATTAGGGGTGCTTTGCATTTCAAATCTTTGTGCAACAAAGCCGTATGAAGAATATCAGTTACATTGGTTAATTCTGATTTTTCAATACTTTCCTTCGCTTGTTGTACTAATTCAAAAAATTCTTCATCAGTTAAATTTAAATAATGCCAAAGTTTGAGCCATATTGGATAATCTTCCTTTAATCGAAAATATGCCCTATACAACTCAGTTTCAATTAAAGCATCCGTAATAATATTTTTATTTAGAATCTGACTCCATAATTCTTTTGAAAAAACAAATTCATTAAGGTTCATTTGATACTTTTGCTTAAACTTTTGTGCATCATCACCTTTAAAACCTGATATCGCTTCTGCAATTTTATCTACAGGCTTCTGATTCGATTTTCCATCTAAATCAGGTATAAAATTTAATATTTGTTTATGGAATATTCCTTTCTTATTTTCCAGTGAAAGAATCAAAAAAGCCCTTAAAATTTTTTCAAAAATCTCAGGATAAAAACTATCTTTCCATTCAAAATATTCTTTTTTATAAAAACGCTCAAAATCAAAAATAGTCTGCTTAAATGATCGTAAATTTTTATATCCAACTTGATTAAAAGTATTTGCAACTAATTCAAAATTTAAAATTAAAATGTCACGTAACTCTTCACTTCCAACTTCTTGAAGAATGCTTGTAATCGCTACATCTTGATCTTCTATATAACTAAAAGTCGCACCAATTAACTTCTCTTTTTTTCTAGCATAATCATCATTATCTTTGATTTCGTCTTCATTCGATACGATAAGCGTCTTAATATTATCCTGCTCTACAAAGTAATTGATATAACCAAGCACTTCTTCTTTTTTTAATTCACATCTTTCTAAATCATCAAAGACTAATATGAAATTATCATTAATTTTTAAATAATCTGGTAATTCAATTTTGGGAATACCGCCTGAGATACTACCATCTGACTTACTGTCACCATCTAAATCAACTTTTATTGTTGTTTTTAATGTACCTTTTAAAATTTGACCTGCTAATTTTGCTCCCTTGCTTCCCAAAATTGGATGAATACTTTTAAAAATAGCTTCATCAATCATAGAGGTTTTTGCAATTCCATTTAAACTCACATAACAAATCTTCTTCCCCTGATCTTCCTTTTTTCTAAATATTTTTTTACAAACCATGTCTTTCCGCTCCCCCATGCTCCATTCAATAATACAGCATATTGAAAATTCTTTTTCCCATCGAAGTAGTAATCTAGATATTCTTCGATATGCTTATTTGGAGCTGAAATCCAATTTTCTTGTGTCATTATATAAAGAACCTAATCATAAAGTTTTGTAAAAAATAACATAATTTTTTTAAAGCTCATCTGTAAGTAGTTTAAATAAGCCTTTCAAAAACAGATGAAAAAAATTAGTTTACATGCTAAAAAATAGGCAATTCAACAAATTTCGTGGAACTTTATAAATGAATAAATTACTTGCTTCGGCTTTAATTAGCTCCAGTCTCATTAGTGTTTCAGCCTTCGCCCTTTCCCCGCCCGCCCCAATCTCGCAACAAAAACAAGTTTCAGGCTATTACCAATACCAAGCAGGTGATGTACAAATTACAGCCCTGCTCGATGGCACCAACTTCATGTCGCCTAAACTATTTCAAAACACTCCAGAAAAAGAAGTCCATGAAATTTTAAAGAAATACGCTGCCGACCAAGCCAAAGGCGTGCAAACCTCTGTCAATGCATTTCTCGTGAATACTGGTCATTCACTAGTTTTGGTAGATAGCGGCGCTGCGAGCTGTTTTGGCGCACATTTGGGTTCAGTGTTAAGCAACTTAAAAGCGTCAGGCTATCAACCAGAGCAAGTCGATACCATCTTACTGACGCATCTACACCCAGACCATGTGTGTGGTATTGGCCGAAATGGCGTGGCAAACTTTCCAAATGCAACGGTTTATGTTTCGAGCGATGAAGCGAACTATTGGCTAAACCCGAAACAAGTCGACAAACTCCCGAAAGAAAAACAAGCCGGCTACTTAGGAACTGTTGAAAAAATTAAACAGGCCATTGCGCCGTATCAAGCCAAACAACGCTTCAAAACATATCAATTGGGCGATCAAGTTCAGGGCTTTAAAGTCATTAATACCGCGGGGCATACGCCGGGACATTTTAGCTATGAGTTAAAAACCAAAGATGAAACAGTAGTCTTTATTGGTGATATTGTACACTCACATACCGTGCAATTCGACAAGCCAGAAACCGCAATCGATTATGATATCGACCCCAAAAAAGCAGTGCAAACCCGCTTAAAGCAATTTTCTGAATATGCAAAAGGCGGGCAAACTATTGCAGCACCACACTTGCCATTCCCTGCTATTGGACATATCTATTCGGCAGATGGAAAAAGCTATCAATGGATTCCTGTGCATTTTAAGGATTAATTTATACGAAAATTACCTCTTCTTTGGGCTGAGAGTTAAAAGTCTCTTCAAACCTAATAGAAGTTTATTAAATCATAAAAAATCCCCTCATTTAAGGGGATTTTTTTTTACTACTGTGGACTCATCGAGTTTTGTACAAAATGCGGAGAGCGAGGTCCATATAGCAACCCTTTTTGCTGCATCAACTGCGGAGCATACAACTGCGTACTCACACTGTTAGACAGTACATAGGCTTTGTCCGATAAGTGATTGGAAATTTGGTCAATCAAAGCACCCACCAACATCCCGACTAGACCGGCGTTGTTGTTATTATTGGCTTGTTGGATTTTTTCCTGACCTTCCCATAATAATGCCCCGGTTTTTAAATCCACCAATTTTGCCTCGACCGCGACGGTCGAAACGGATTGAATCACCTGATACTTAGAACCATATTCTTTGACTTTGACATACAGTGCGGCATCCGCTCCAAAAATTTCATTGAGTTTCTGAATTGGAATTTGCTGCGCATCATAGCCATTGGTTACGCCGTTCTCTTTAAATAGCGTATCGACCACAGAAATGGGGAACACGTAATAGCCCGCTTCTGCTACAGGTAAAGTCACGGTAGACCAATACCCATAAGTTGCCCGTGTATCGGGTGTCTCATTCACAGGCGGCAACACCAAAATGGATTTTGGCATATTGGCATGATAAGCAGATAGGTCACGATTGCTTTTTGGTGTCGTAGCACAACCTGTGAAGAGTGTCACTGCAAGGCCAAGTACGCATAGTTTTTTGAAATGTTTCACTTCACACTCCCTGCCGCAGACTGAGCCGTCATTTTTTTCAAAAGACGATCCATTAATACTGTCGACTCTGGGTAAGTTTCGCGTTCAAGTTCAAAATACTGAACAGCACGTGGCCCATTATTGATATTTAAATTCAACAAACCCAAATGTGCATACAAGCCCCGAGGCACTGCTGCATTTTTGGCTTTGGCTTTTTCAATATCTTTTTCAAGTTTGCCAATCTGTTCTTGTGGAGAAGTCTTTTCTGGCAGACTCAACATCAAATAAGTTTGCTGCGGGTATTCACCCCAGCTGTATAACGATTTTGGCGCTGAAACACAGCCCACCAAAGTCATGGTGCAGATCGCACCTAAAACCAATACGATTTTTTTCATTGATTCAAACCAATTACTGCGCAGACCACTTATTGGTTTGAATATCCAACACCAAATTATTAACCGCTTCACGCACAGCCAAATCTAAAACTTTACCGTTTAAAGTTGAATCATAAGAAGCGGTAGAACCAAAACCTAAGATTTCACGTTCACTGAGTGCGTACTCGCCTGCGCCTTGCACAGAGTGAACAATTTCTGCTGTTTTTACATCGACAATATTTAAGTTCACTTTGGCATAAGCAATTTGGGTTTTACCACGACCCAATATGCCAAATAGCTGGTGATCACCAACTTCTTTACGGCCAAATTCAGATACGTCGCCCGTTAAGACATAACGTGCGCCTTTGATGGCTTGAGAGGATTTGGTAAAACCTGCTTCTTGTTGTAATTCAGCAAGGTTGTCACGGTTTAGGACAGAGAAATAGCCCGATTGCTGTAAATGCTTTTCTAAAATAGTTTTTGCTTGACCACCTAAACGGTCAACATTGTCTGAGAAAATGCCACGCATGTAACTCGAGCGGTTGTCAAATTTTCCTACAGAAACAGGCGTTTTAGCGCCAGCGTATTTAACGGTCGCCACTGCCGCTGTTACTTGCGGTGATTGAATTGTTTTTGACGTTTCTGTTGTTGAACATGCAGATAATGCTAAGACACTCAAAACGGCCAAAAACATAGATTTATTCAAAATTTATCCCTCAAATCTTTAATTTAAAAATCATTAAAAAATCAAAGGGATTATAACCATTTAGCTTTTCGTTACCTATACAAAATCCAGTTTTGTTGTTGTCAACCTTATCACTTCATTCCAAAAATAAGTTTTAAACCTAACACTGTCATCACCGTCCCTGCTGCGCGGTCAAATACAGCCTTAAACTTCAAATACACGCGGCGCGGCTTTTCAGCAGACAATGCCACTGCAACCAACGAACACCAACCCGCATCAATAAAGAAACATAGGATAGGCAGTACATAATAGTAATAGGTTGGGATTTCTTTGGGTAAAAGTGCAGTAAAAATACTGGCTAGAACAATCGCAATTTTAGGGTTGGACAGCTGGGTAATTAAGCCAGTCATAAATGCACGGCGTAAAGTCATTGCTTTTGAGCTGGAATGATCTGCCTCAATTGGCTCTTTGGCATGTTTAATAATTTTAAACGCGAGCCAAAGCAAATAGATCCCACCACAAATTTTTAAGGCCAAATACGCTGACGGCACTGCCAACAAAAAGGCTTGTAAGCCGAGTACAGCCAACAGACCAAAAACAGCTGCGCCTGTTCCAGTCCCCAGTGCGGTAAATAGGCCATGCTTTCGAGAAATCGCAATCGAATTTTTTGCTACATAAATCGACGTCGGTCCAGGGCTCATTGCGCCTAACATTAATGCAAAGGCAATCGAGCCCAAAATCCAAAATGATTCCAAGAGTGACCTCTAAATTGAGAGAATTTGATCAGCTGCGATTTTACGCTAAACAAAGTTTTTACGATATTCACTTTATCAGTTATTTTTCACATTTATATCGTGCTCAAGCCACAGCATATACGTCCATTATATTTTTTAATGATAAATAAAAAGCCTATTTTTAAAGAAATTCGGCATAGCCATAGTGAAAACAACAATAGAGCAATTACTCAACAATAAACATTAACATCAGTTATTTAGATCATATTCAATTTTAATAAAAAGACAAATGTGTATTAAAAATAGCCATCATACATCTATTTTTGATTACAAAATATAATGAGGGGATTGCTTCCCATTTCATACATTTTTCATATATAAAAAGACATACTATTTTTAAGGTTTTTCTAAACCAATTTTTTTACTTCATAATTTTTAACATCATAATTAAAGGTGAACCATGCAAAATAAGAAGCGCACCCCATTAGACGCGCAACAGTCCCATCTTTGGATTATTGGTGGTGGTATCGCAGGTATGGCTGCTGCTGCATTTGCAATCCGTGATGCCAAAGTCCCTGCCAAAAATATCCATATTTTAGAAGAACTCGATATTTCAGGTGGTTCGATGGATGGTGGACATACACCGCATGCCGCGCAAGCTTGGGTAACACGTGGTGGGCGAATGCTGACCGATGAAACTTATTTGTGCCTATGGGACTTATTTTCCAGTATTCCATCTTTGGAAAATCCAGACATTTCGGTGCGTGAAGAATGTCGTGAGTTTAATGAAAAAGTGAAAACCCACGCCAATGCGCGTTTGATTGATGCCAAACATGTCATTGCGGATGCAGCAAAGCTTGGTCTGAATACACTACACCGCGCGCAGATGCTGCGCCTATTGGCTTCAAAAGAAGAAAAAATTGGCAGTCGCCGCATTGATGAGTTTTTTGATGAAACCTTTTTTGAAACCAATTTCTGGCGCATGTGGCGCACGACTTTCGCTTTTCAAAAATGGCACAGTGCAGCAGAGTTAAGACGCTATTTCTTGCGTTTTATTCAAGAATTGCCACGCATTCATACCTTAGCGGGTGTGAAACGTACTAAGTACAATCAATATGATTCGATGATTTTGCCCTTGCAGCGTTGGCTAGTCGCACAAGGCGTCGATGTACGTTTTGGACACTATGTCACAGATGCGGACTTCATTACCAATGCTGAAACCCAAGAACGCCATGCTTCACGCCTATATGTACAATTGCTTGAAGGCTCAGAGCAAATTAATCTGAAAGCCAATGATTTAGCTATTTTCACTTTAGGCTCTATTACAGCAGACTCACGTTATGGCGGTAATCATGACGTGCCTGCCCTTATTCGTCATCGAGAAGATCATGGCTGGACGCTTTGGGAAACACTGGCACAAAAAGCCCCAGACTTTGGCCGTCCAATGACTTTCTATGGCAATGTCGATGAACATAAGTGGGAGTCTTTCACACTAACTATGAAAGATGACGTACTACTTAAACGCATTATTGACTATACAGGCAATGAACCAGGTACAGGCGCACTGATGACTTGGTATGAGTCAGGTTGGCATTTGTCCATTGTGGTTCCTGCACAGCCACACTTTGCCGACTTACCTGAAGGCCTATATACCTTATGGGGCTACGGTTTCCAAATTGACCATATAGGTGATTACATCAAAAAACCAATGTCCGAAGCCACGGGACAAGAAATTCTAACAGAGCTGATCAAACAACTCGGTTTTGGCGACATTTTAGATCATGTTTTAGCAACGACTGATGTTACTACCGCCATGATGCCATATGCCTCTGCCCTATTCGCCTGCCGTAAACCGGGGGATCGTCCACAGATAATTCCACAAAGCTCACAAAACTTTGCTTTCCTTGGACAGTTTGTGGAAATTGAAGATGACGTGGTCTTTACTGTGGAATATTCAGTTCGTGGAGCAATGCTTGCCATTTATGAATTCTTTGGAGTAGAACGTGAAATCCCTGAAATTTACAACGGTCTGCTTGATCCGAAAGTCGGTTTGAAAGCTTTGGAAACCGTGTTCCACTAAGCTTTTTAATATATAGCGATAAGAGCACCTTTATGTCGCTGCTATTACATAGTTTAATTTAAGCAACGTTTGGATACGCGAGTGTGGCAAGGATGCCACACGTTATCCATCATAATAGGGATGTTATGTATGGGTAACAAAGGCTTTTGCTTACTTTTGGCCTATCAAAAGTAAGGGTATTGCCTACACAACCACCTTTTATATTTTATTGAAAATTGAGGCCGTGTACGCACCTAATTTTAAATTGGATAAAAAGAAAAAATAGATAAAACTTTATATCTCATTCGTAAATAAATTGACTAATCAACATAGGAAAAACATCTCCACGTTTTAAATAATACTCCGAAACTGACTAAGTGCTTTTCTATCTTTTTCTCATGATTTTAGATTTCATAAAAATTACAAAACTCACTTGAAGCTTTGACTGTACAGATGCAGCATAAGACTCATCTAAAACTTTAAAAATAAATCTATGAAACTAGCAGAAGCACTTTTATTGCGTAGTGATTTACAAACCAAACTTGCCTCTTTACAACAACGCATCAACAATAATGTGCTAATCCAAGAAGGCGATGAACTGAGTGAAGACCCCAATGCGCTGATTCTTGAGGCCTTTAGTGTAAATACAGAGTTACATCATCTGATTGAAAAAATTCATGCGACCAATGCTCAAGCTAAAACTAGCACAGGTCAATCGATGCTCAGTGTTTTAAACACACGTGATTTGCTCACGCAACAACATCGTATTATTCAACAGGCCATCGACAGCTCACGACGTGAAAATGGTCGTTATAGTTCGAGTGAAATTCGCTGGGTTAAAACCATTGCGGTTGCAGACTTGCAAAAAAAAGCCGATGCAATTAGCCAGCAACTCAGGCAAAATAACTTAGAGATTCAAGCTTCAAATTGGCAAATCGAACTGATCTAGCCAATTTGAGCCACAACAGTTTGGGCATATTGGGCGAGTACAAGGCCTTTTATACGTTTGTAAGGCTTTAATTCAACAAACGTTTGCAGGGAGTAAGACGTCTACTTCACATTTTCACAAATCTGGCGTAGCACAATGCATCTTTTATACTGCACATCGCACCTTGCACCACCATGTACTGACAATATGCCTCCCTATTTTTACCTATTAGTAGGCATCAGCCTGTGGAGGCTTTTTCTGATTAAAAGCCATATCTTGTGATGGAAGTTTATAGTCACGATCATGCACAGGAACACCACCAATAATCATGGTACGAGCCCCAGTTCTAGGCTGATTCAAATCCTTTTTTGCATCACACGCGGTCAGTTGAGTGAGCAATAAAACCAATACTAGGGTAGATAAGGTTTTCATCATAGCCCCTCATTTATCATTATTGTGCTTTCAGCATAGCACTTTTATTTTTCCAATCCTATCGACTTTGTTACAACTCTTATCCATCTACATGAGGGTTCTCTGTGAATTTTCTTTATAAAATAAATATCAATCATTCATAAATAAAACAATAACATGAATGATTTAGATTAGAAAAATACAAAGTAATTTACAAAATCTTACAGGATTGAATATTTACAACGGACACTTTTGTCCGTTAAATAATAGCACTTCCAAATTAAATGAAATAATCACCATGACCAGTCGTCAACAGCGTGCTGCACAAAACCGTGAAGAATTGCTGGAAGCCGCAGTTCAGGTTTTTCGTACACACGGGATCAATGCCCCCTTACAGCAGGTAATTGATGCCGCCAATGTCGGACGGGCGACGTTTTATCGTAATTTTGATGACCGTCGTGCCTTAGTGATTGCACTCATGGAGCAAGCTTTGGAACGTCTCGCAGTTCGTGCAGAAGCATTTTCTCAATATGAAGATGGTTTTATCCGTTTAATTGAAAACCATGTCTATAACTTACCGTATTTAACTGCGCTGATGGAATATTGGCGGGTGATTGAGCGTAATGATCCCGTCATGGTCGATATCTACGCACGCCGCGATGCGATTTTACAACCTTTGATTGATCAAGCCATTCGCCACGGCGTATGTCGCCCTGATTTAACCACCCAAGATTACGCCATGATTACGGCCATTTTAAGGACTTCATTTCAAGGGCTGACCGATATAGAGCAACAACAACTCGCACAACGTGCGATTGAGCTCTTACTCAATGGCATTCGGGCATAAAGGTCACCACTCATGACTCAGCCGCCGCGTTTACTCGAACCTGCGCCAAACTGGACAGCAGAAGAAAAGCCAACCCTGCCCGGCTCTCCTGCCGTGATCGCGCACTCCACACCTAAGCGCTTCATATATTTTTTTATTGGTTTATTTGTCGCACTGTCTGCCAGTCTCAGTAACGGTTTTATTACCGCAAATTTACCCTTAATTCAGGGTGAATATGGACTAACACCCTCTGAGGTAGCATGGATCCCCGCAGCTTATGTGATGGCTAACGTCAGTGCGAACCTGATTCTGTTTAAAGCCCGCCAGCAATACGGTCTACGTCTATTTTCTGAAATTGGCCTACTGATTTTTATTGGGGTTTTGGTTCTACACGTCTTTGTACATACCTTTGAAATGGCCGTACTGGTGCGTTTCATTAGCGGCATGGTTGCAGCACCGCTCAGCTCCTTAGGCATGTATTACATTATGCAGGCCTTTAAGCGGGAAAATTTTGGTCGCAGTATCTATTTGGCTTTGGGCTTTCAACAGCTTGGTATTCCCTTGGCATGGATCATTTCTCCCTATCTCATTGACGTCAATAACTGGAATGTCCTGTATACCTTTGAAATTGGTTTAGCCCTGTGCTGTTTCGCAATGGTGGTGTCGCTTAAGTTGCCCCGCAGCCTAAGAATTGCTGTTTTTGAAAAGCAAGACTTCTTCACCTTTGCCCTGCTTGCGCCCGGTTTTGCTTTTTTGTGTATTGTGCTGACCCAAGGGCCTATTTTGTGGTGGTTTGAAGTGAAATGGTTAGCCTATTTGCTCATTGCAGGGTTTAGCCTAATTGTGATTGGTTTGGTCTACGAGCATTATCGGGTCAATCCGCTGATTATGACGCGTTGGCTGGGGGCATCGTCCACGCTTCGTTTTATCATCGGTGCCTTTGCAATTCGCTTCTTAATGTCGGAGCAAAGTTATGCTGCCGTGAATTTTCTCAAAACTATGGGCATGGGCCCCGATCAATTTGTGCCGCTCTATATGGTGATCTTTTTAGGCATCGTGTCTGGTACCTTATTTAGTGCCATCACTTTTTCACGTGAACGGATTATTTGGCATCTGCTGTTAGCCGAAGCTTTGGTGTTGATTGCTTGCGGACTGGATTTTCACCTCACCAGCGATATTCGGCCTTCCAACTTCTACGGCAGTCAGTTTTTAGTGGGCTTTGCCAGTGGTGTGTTTATTGGCCCACTCTTGATCACGGGTATCTTAAGCGCCATGCAAAAAGGTCCCACCCATATTGTCACGTTCATTGTTTTATTTTCAGCGACTCAAACATTTGGTGGCTTAGTCGGTTCATCGTTTTACTCTACCTATCAACAAGTCCGAACCCAAAACTATCGTGCTGAGATGATTCAGCAACTCCCCGAAACCAATCCATTGATCGCACAGCGTCTTTTAGCGTATCAACAAAGTTCGCATAGTTACACGCTCGATCAGCAGTTAGAGCAACAACAAGCCTTAAAAAATTTAAATCAAGTGGTAACTCGAGAAGCCCAAGTACGTGCCTATAACGATGTGATTAGCTTCAATGGCGTTGTTGCCATGCTGCTGTTGCTATGGGGGACATTCCTGATTGCACGGAATCAATATCAACTGCGACAACAAGCGAAAATCGGTCATGTCTAATGCCATTGCTCCCTATTTATTGAGAAATTGTTATGTCTGAAGATCAAAAACCAGTAGCTCCCGCTGAAACAACCGCAACGTCTGAAAATTCCTCTCAGCCGGAGCAGACCGTGGCAGCAGCAACACCGATTACGCCGCCTTCGAGTAAACTGATTCCAACAGCGAAACGTACACTGATCTTGATGTTTTTAGTACTGATCATCGGTATCGGGATCATTTTATGGGCATGGAAAATTGGGCCATTTGATAGTGCAGTTGAGTCAACAGACAATAGCTATATCAAAGGCAAAACCACGGTGCTATCTTCGCAAATTAATGGCTATGTCAAAGATGTGTTGGTCAGTGATTTTGATCACGTCAAAAAAGGACAGGTGTTAATGCATATTGATGCCACGACTTATGACCAAAAAGTGACTCAAGCAGAAGCTGGGGTGGATCAGGCGCAGAATGCACTGTCCAATCAAAGCCAAAATATTGCACAGCGTAAAGCCGATATTGTGGCGGCAGAAGCTAAGGTCGAACAAGCGCGAGCAGCGTACCAACTGTCATTGGCACAACAGCAGCGCTATCAACAATTGGGAAACTCTGGCGCAGCGTCTAAATCGGAACAAGACAAAGCCTTTGCCGATACCCAAAATAATTTAGCTTTACTACAACAAGCACAGGCCAATGTATTGGTGGCAAAAGAAGCGCTCAAAACCGCTCAAGTGGCTGAAACAGGACTCAAAGCACAAGTGACCAATGCCGCTGCGCAACTGGATCAAGCAAAAACCACCAAAAATTACAGCAGTATTATCGCCCCGATGGATGGACAACTGGGTGAAGTCAATCCACGTGTGGGACAATATGTAGCAGCAGGCACACAGTTGCTCTATCTGATTCCACAACAAACTTGGGTCACGGCTAACTTTAAAGAGACTCAAATTGCCAATATGAAAATTGGACAAAAAGCATGGTTCACCGTGGATGCCCTCAATCATCAGAAATTTACAGGCCATGTCGAGCAAATTTCCCCAGCGGCGGGTTCAGAGTTCAGTGTACTTAAAGCTGATAATGCGACAGGTAACTTTACCAAAGTGGTACAACGCATTGCGGTACGGATTGCAATTGATCCGAATCAAACGGGCATTGAAAACCTACGTCCAGGCATGTCCGTAATTAGTTCGGTCGATACCCAATCTGCACAACATTAATCTTGTGCAGAAGAAATTCATTTTCATTTACACTATGCTCTAAGCCGAGTTGATAAAAATTCTATGTTTGACCAAATTGCCCAAACCATTCCCTATCAGCAAATTACTGTCGAAGGATTTGAGATCAGCATCAAACGTTTAGACTTGGTCCATCGACACATTTCAGGCAATAAATTTTTTAAACTGAAATACAATCTATTGTCGGCGCAACAACAAAGCTATAAAAAACTGCTGACTTTTGGCGGTGCCTATTCCAATCATATTGCCGCCACGGCCTATGCAGCGCAGTTATTTGGTTTTGAGAGTCTAGGCATTATTCGAGGCGAAGAACTGGCCTGTAAACCCCTGAATACAACTTTAAATACAGCACAGCAATTCGGCATGCAATTGCAGTTTGTGTCCCGTGAAGCCTATCGTCAAAAGCAAAATCCAGCATACTTAGCACAGTTACAACAAGATTATCCTGATTATTATGTGATTCCCGAAGGGGGAACCAATCCCCTTGCCATTCAAGGCTGCACAGAAATTCTCTCTGATGCGGATCGAGAAAATTTCGATCTGATTTGTTGTGCCGTAGGGACGGGTGGCACCATTGCGGGTCTGATTGAAGCCAGTCATCCACAGCAGTACGTTTTGGGCTTCTCCGCGCTCAAAGGTGATTTTTTGAGTCGAGAACTACAGCAACTGACTGAAAAACGAAATTGGCAAATTACCGATCAATATTGTTGTGGGGGCTATGCAAAAACCACGCCTGAATTACTGCAATTTATTCAAGACTTTGAACAGTGCTATCAGATTCCACTGGAACAGATTTACACAGGCAAAATGCTGTTGGGCTTAAGCGATTTAATTCAACAAGGTTCATTCCCCAAAGATCATCGTATTTTGGTGATTCATTCTGGTGGGCTACAAGGCCGTTTAGCCGCACTTTAGATAGTCCTGAAAAAGCAAAAAAGATGGTCTATAATGCCCTGCTTTATTTTCCCGTGAGTGTGTCATGTCCACAAATCAATACGATGTCTTAGTTTTAGGTGCAGGTGCATCTGGCTTAATGACAGCCTATATGGCAGCTCAACGTGGACGTAAAGTGGTGGTGGTAGAAAAAGCCAATAAAGTCGGCAAAAAAATTCTCATGTCAGGTGGGGGTAAATGTAACTTCACCAACCTCTATGTCGAACCAAGCAACTTTATTTCACATAATCCACACTTTGTGATTTCAGCCCTCACTCGCTATACCAATTGGGACTTTATTGGAATGGTTTGTGAGTACGGCATTGAATATGAAGAGCGTAAACACGGTCAGCTGTTCACCCTAAAAGGTGCCAAAGAAATTTTAGCCATGCTATTGAGCGAGTGTGAAAAAACAGGTTTGGTCGATATTAAAACCAACTGTGAAGTGAAAGCCATCACCGCACTCGATGAGCAAGGTTTTCAAATTGCTACGACACTGGGTTATTTTGAAGCCGAATCTGTAGTCATTGCGTCGGGTGGTTTATCTATTCCGACCTTAGGCGGTTCAGGCATTGGCTATGAAATTGCAAAGCAATTTGGTCACCATGTATATCCAACTCGCGCAGGTTTGGTGCCTTTTACCTTTTCAGATAGTTTTAAAGAAGTGACCACACGCTTAAGTGGCAACGCGGTCGATGCAACTTTATCGAATGACTTAAACGCTTTCACCGAAGCCCTTTTATTTACGCATCGTGGGCTCAGTGGGCCAAGCTCGCTACAACTGTCGAATTATTGGGATGTAGGACAAAGCTTCAAAATTGACTTCTTGCCAAGTGTGGATTTGCACGACTACTTAAAAGCCAAGAAGCACAGTCAACCCAAAGCCCTGCTGCGTACTTTACTGGGCGAACATTTCCCTAAAAGTGTGGTAGTTGAACTGCAAAACCTCATTTGGCCAGAACTGGCTGAAACAGCGATTGTTCAGTTGTCGGATGAAAAACTGGAGCACATTGCAACGCGCTTGCATGCGTTTGAAGTTAAACCATCAGGAACCGAAGGCTACCGTACTGCTGAGGTCACTTTAGGTGGCGTAGACACCACTGAAGTTTCATCGAAAACCATGGAAAGTAAAAAGCAAAAAGGCTTGTACTTTGTCGGTGAAATATTGGATGTGACAGGACATTTGGGCGGTTTTAACTTCCAATGGGCATGGTCATCTGCGCATGCCGCATCAGAATATGTTTAAGCCATGTGCTTAAAACTGTAAATTATTCTAAATAGTCCGTGCGTAGCAGTACGCACTGCTTTTGCTTCTGTTGACGGGCAAGCGCTAAGTCCATTTTCGCAATGGCAATATGGACATGGCTCGGCTGGATCACTGAACGTTTCGTCATCAATGTTTTTTTTAATATTTGTATCATCTGTTTTTTCCTTTTTAAACTACAATTTATAAAAATAAATCATGAAATGCCCATGCAGCTATCACAAAAGTATAGGCATGTAAGTATTTCTAATTTATGAAATATCCATATTCCACATGCATCAAACATACCAAATTAAAGTTCATTCCACACTATAGACTTTTGTATTATTTTTCATCAGATTCATCCGCATCACGGCCTTCAATTGCCGCAGTCGGTATGCTTTCAGCATTAGCGTGTGTTGTTGTATCGATTTTCGGTTTTGCAAATACAAATTTATAAGCACTCACAAAAAATCCAACCGTAATACCCGCGATGATGATTGGGGCAAAATATTTATTTGGGGCCTTTTTTGACATCGGTTTACTCCAATAAAAAAACACCAACCGCCATCAGCAGTCGGTGTTTAGTATGATTAATTTAGTCTGGATCTTTGGGGTGAACGTCAATATCTTGTTCAGCTTCACCCGTTGAACCAAAAGGTTTATTTAAAGGTTTATGCGCAGGATCGACCTCTGCTGTAGTTGGAATATCATCTGCATGTTGATATTCCTCTGCAACCGTTGGTGTATCCATTTGCTCTTTCAGTGAGGCATGCTCTTCTTTGCCCTGTGCGGATTGCGTGCTTTCAGCTTTGGCCTGATAAAGTGGATTCGGTTGCGTACCTTCTTTTTTGGCTTTATCTAACAAATCGGTCAAAACCCGTTCCGCAGGTTGACGCCCGCCTAGACCAAAAGCCAGTGCAAAAGCAATAGCAACCGCACCAAGCGTTAGACCAAAGGCCAAGTTCACAATGGAATCTGCGATACCCATGGCACGTAAGCCCATCGCCAATACCAAGCCAATGATCAAGACACGTACAATGTTCGCCACCCAACGAGAGCTGTTGTATTCACCACGCTCAATCACCTGAGCAACCAAGTTCGCCAGCCAGAAGCCCACGCCCAGAATGACTGCACCTAATAGGATGTTTGCACCAAACTGGATAAACATCGCAATCAAACCACTGATCTGTTCAAAGCCGAGTCGATTTGCTGCTTCAGAAACCGCAAATAGCATGGTAAAGAACACAATAAAATAACCCACAACGCAAGATGCTTTGGTGTTTCCTAAGAAACGTTGCAAGCCAACTTTGTTTGGAATGTCATCTACACCTGTTCCCGACAAGACTTCAACCACAAGACTTGCGACAAAACGTGACACCACATAGGCCAAAATTAAAATTAATGCCGCTGCAATGATGTGCGGAATTGCATTCATGATTTCATACAGCATGGCCGTCGCTGGTTGAGAAATTGCATCAATGCCTAAAGCTTCAAACGCAATAATCAGCGCTGTGATAATAACCATTGCAAAAACAAAAGATCCGAGCACTTTAGCCAAATCTGAGTTTTTAAACAGTCCTACTTTTTCAACCTGTTTTTGTACATCTAGGCTTCTCAATAAGCCCTCAATAATGCCCCGTACAATTTTGGCTAGAATATAACCTGCAAAAACAATTACACCCGCAATAAAGATATTTGGTAGATACAGTACGGCTTCATTGACCATATTTTGGATCGGAAAGAGCAGCCCAGTCAGACCGAGTATCGACAAAACAATGGGTAAGAATAGTAATAAAATCAACCAATAGACAATTTCACTAATGTTTTGACTCAGCGTACTGACTCCGACATCCTGACTGAGTTTTTCATCTAACTGAGTCCGATCCAATCCTTTTTGTAAACCCACTTTGACCAGCTTTGCCACAATCCAGCCAATAAAGCCCACAGCAACAGCAGCCAACAATTGTGGTATAAACAACAAGAACTGTTGAACCATATTACTAAATGGCCCACTTACACTGGTGAGATTGAGAACATTGAGTGCACCGATCACCGCAATAATCAAAATCAGCCAAAACACAACTCGAGAAATAATATTTTCAATATTCGAGCGATGGCCAGTAGCACTGGAAAGTTTTTGGTTGATCCCGAGTTTGGTTAAAACCTTTTTCACAGCACCTGCAATCAATAATGCAATAATCCAACCAATGATCAGGATGGCGATTGCGGACAAGATCGGGTGAAACTGGTCCCAATAATACATCGCATCAAATCGACCCTGATGCCCTACATAATCATTCATTTTGTTCTCCCTCTTGTTGTGTCTACATCACAGCGACCTTTGCTCAACTACAGATTTTAGTTTTGAAGTGATTGTCTGCCATGAGGTATGAATGAGAAATGGAATACCTTTTGATGAGTGCTAAAGAAAAACCCCTGTACATTACAAGGGCTTTAGTCACATTTAGCGGTCAGTTGCAGTCGCCGTATTGCTATCGTTGGCTGTCGCTTCGTCACCTGCTGTTGCAGTGGTACTGTTATTTGGTGTTGCAGGCTCTGCACTCGGATTCGGATGTCCTGGAGGCGCCTCATTCGGATTTGGCTTGGTATCTGCAAACATATAAAATAATAATGCGATTAAGAAAATTCCGACCAATGCCAATATATACAAGGGCACGCGTTTTTTCTTCTGCCGCTCCTCTGGCGTTTGTACATGGGACGGTTTATTGAAATCATGTGGCATAGCTCCCCCTCAATTTTCTATTATCAAGTTGTCGAATTTTCATACTAACAACTGCTTGTGTAGCATTGTGTTTCAAAGCATAGTGAGATAGTAAACAAACGCTTTATTTTGATCTAAGTTATTATTTTTTATAGTTTTAAAAATATTCACTCTTCTTTCAATTCAGTGTTAAAAGTCATATAAAAAGTATTTCATATACACATAGACAAAAAGAGTCTGGCGAACAGCGTTCTTTAAATGAATTTGCGCTATAATTATGCACCTTGTTTTAGCTGTTTTTGGACTTTATGGCATATCGTCAACAAAGTGTAACGCTTGATTTAGACACTGATGTTACGCACCAATGTCATTTGCACTACACGCGAGACCAACATCTTATTGGTATTATTGAATTTTCTAAGCCTAGTTATATTTTGAAATGGGGTGATCTGGAGTTTTTCCGTCGTCGTACTGAAGAGTTTTCAGTGATGCCTTTTCCTGAATGTGTCAATGCCATGATTATTGACATTCGAAATGTGCAAGCCTTTTTAGATAATGAAACACCCATCATTCCTTGGCGCTTACTGGAAGAAGAATGTCCTGTGCGTTTAGTTGTACCTCAAGACCGTTTAGATCACTATATTGGACTGTTTGAGCCCACATGGCTGACGACGGATATAGAAACGGCTATTTCTGAAATTCGTGAATATATGGATATGTTTGTGCACTAAGCACTTCTTGATACACATCTGTTCATATCCTCCCATTGCGATTGTGCCCTATGATTTGTTCATAACGTACAGTCGCTTTTATTTTTTAGTTTTTAATCCCCTGCGGAAAGCGTAGGACAGTAAACCGAATCTAACTGACCTTTATATACTGCGTCATAAAACAGTTCATCTTCAAAATAAAGCACTTTTCTTTTTTATTGCCGTTTTAGCATGTTCTACACGAACAAAAGCCATTCTGTCATGCATCCATAACGAAACGCATAACCAACCCTATAGCATTAGACATTAGCCCAATAAAATGAATTAGAAAACTTGAAATGGCATGCATTATGCATAATTTTATTTTTAAATATCAGAGGAATATAGCGATGCACTTATTTAAAGCATTATTAACAAAATATTAAATATCCCTCTTGAGCAGCAAAAGCAATCTCGATTAAGATGCAGACTAAGCTGTAAAAAAATACCATAAAAAGAACATCTTTTGCACAGAATAAAGCTTTAACCCAATTCTGACGTTTTTGATAAAAACAATGCAATTGATGCTGCAAACAAAAGGAGTTTGTACATGACCATGCAACGTAATCTTTCTACCTTATTTTGTGCAAGTGCACTTGCGCTGAGCCTCAGTGCATGTAGCGACAACAAAGCACCTGCAGCGGATGCAGCTAGCACTGGCGCCGATGCTTCACAGTCAGGCACTTTAGATAAGATTAAAAAATCAGGAACCATTGTTTTAGGTTACCGTGACTCCTCTATTCCATTCTCCTATATCGCAGACAATCCAAATCAACCTGTCGGTTATGCACATGATTTACAGCTCAAAGTAGTTGAGGCTGTTAAACAAAAGCTGAATATGCCTGATTTGAAAGTTCGCTATAACTTAGTCACCAGCCAAAACCGTATTCCATTGGTTTCAAATGGCACAGTCGATCTTGAATGCGGTTCAACTACAAACAACAAAGAACGCCAGCAACAAGTTGATTTTTCTGTGGGCTTCTTTGAAGTGGGTTCACGTTTACTTACTGCAACCGATTCAGGCGTGAAGGACTTTGCTGACTTAAAAGGCAAAAAATTAGTAACGACAGCAGGAACAACTTCTGAACGCTATATCCGTCAGCATGAAAAAGAACTCGGTATTGGTGAAGTGATTTCTGCCAAAGACCATGCTGAATCATTCTTGATGCTGCAAAGTGGTCGTGCTGCTGCGTTTATGATGGATGACATTTTACTTGCTGGAGAAAAATCGAAAGCCAAAGATCCAAACAAGTGGCACATTGTTGGTACAGCACCAATTCAAGAAGTTTATGGCTGTATGTTGCGTAAAGGCGATACTGGCTTTAAACAAGTGGTTGATGATGCAATTAAAGCTACTTATAGCTCAGGTGAAATTAACAAGATGTACAACAAATGGTTTGAACAACCAATTCCACCGAAAAACATTAACCTGAACTTTGCTATGTCAGACCAACTTAAAGCCTTAATTGCAAACCCACATGACCGTGATCAGTAAACGATAAAGGAAGAATTAATGTTCACTCAGGCAAAGTTTCTTTGCCTGACCTATTTTAGGGGATTGTCATGAATTATACCTGGAACTGGGGCGTCCTTTGGCAATCCACAGGCGTCGGAGATAGCACCTATCTCAGTTGGATTTTAATTGGTTTAGGCTGGTTGGTTGTTATTGCCATTGTGGCTTGGAGCATTGCAATGGTGCTCGGAAGTATTCTCGGCATTATGCGCACGCTTCCCAATAAAACCGCACGTGCTATCGGCACTGGCTACGTCACCATTTTTCGTAATGTACCGCTACTGATCCAATTATTTATTTGGTTTTATGTGGTGCCGAATTTCTTACCTGGTCCGATTAAGTCATGGTGGATTAATGATTTAAGTGCAGGAACAACAGCACTGATTTCAGCCAGTATCGGTCTTGGACTGTTTACCGCAGCACGTGTCTGCGAACAAGTCCGTACAGGCATTGAAGCCTTACCTACAGGACAGGTCAATGCAGGTTATGCCATGGGGTTTAGTACCGCACAACTATACCGCTATGTCATTTTACCGCAGTCCTTCCGTACGATTTTGCCGCCTCTGAGCTCAGAGTTGACCAACTGCGTCAAAAATACTTCTGTCGCCTCTTTAGTTGGGGTCTCCGAGATTATTTCTCAGATGAAAACCATCAGCGAATATACGCAGAACACCATCGAAATCTATACCTATGTCACGATTATTTTCATCGTTATCAACGTATGTTTAATTACCTTAATGACGCTGCTTGAAAAACGTTTACGTGTCCCAGGTTTAATTGCAGGAGCTAAATAATGGAATGGCTCACCGCATTTACCCATGATTTGCAGTTATCTGCACCCGCCCTATGGCATGGTTTAAGTATCACTTTGAAAGTCGTCTGTATTGCCACCATTGGTGGTATTTTCATTGGCACGCTGTTGGCACTGATGCGTTTGTCTTCAATTCGCATCTTGAATTTAATTGCCCAAGGCTATGTCAATTTATTCCGCTCAATTCCTCTACTGTTGGTATTGATGTGGTTCTACTTTGCTGTACCGTTCATCTACACCACAGTCACGGGAAATTACCTGACCATTGATACCGCTTTGGTCTCAAGTATTGTGGCGTTCATGTTGTTTGAAGCAGCTTATTTCTCGGAAATTGTACGTGCAGGGATTCAATCGATTCCTAAAGGACAGTCTGCCGCGGCTTATGCACTAGGCATGACCTATGGTCAGTCCATGCGTTTAATCATTTTGCCGCAAGCCTTTCGCAAAATGACACCGCTACTGTTACAACAAACCATCATCTTGTTCCAAGACTCAACCATGGTGTACGCCATTGGTCTACTCGACTTCTTCCGCACCAACTACGTGCGGGGCGATTTGATGTCTCTATTAACGCAATATATTTTATTTGCAGGCCTAGTGTATTTCACCATCAGTATGCTAGCCACATATGCAGTAAAACGATTACAAAGGAGGTTAAGCGTATGAGCGACCAAAAAGTAATGATTGACCTCCAAAATGTCAGTAAATGGTATGGCGATTTTCAAGTCTTAACCGATTGCACCACACAAATTTGCCAAGGTGAAGTGGTGGTGGTCTGTGGCCCATCAGGCTCAGGAAAATCGACCCTGATTAAAACAGTGAATGGACTGGAAGCCTTCCAACAAGGTCAAATTACAGTCGATGGAATTCCGATTAAAGACCCGAAAACAGATTTGACCAAATTGCGCAGTCGCGTAGGCATGGTGTTTCAGCATTTCGAGTTGTTTCCACACTTAAGCATTACTGAAAATTTAACCATTGCCCAAATTAAAGTATTGGGACGCTCTGAAGCTGAAGCGAAAAAGAAAGGCTTAGGCTATTTAGAACGGGTTGGGCTGAGTGCACATGCACATAAATTTCCAGCACAACTTTCAGGTGGACAACAACAACGTGTCGCAATTGCCCGCGCCTTAAGTATGGATCCGATTGCCATGTTGTTTGATGAGCCGACATCGGCGCTTGACCCTGAAATGATTAATGAAGTTCTTGATGTGATGGTCGAGTTGGCACATGAAGGCATGACCATGATGTGTGTCACCCATGAAATGGGCTTTGCCCGCCAAGTGGCCAACCGTGTGTTGTTTATGGATCAAGGTAAAATTGTCGAAGACTGTAGCAAAGATGATTTCTTTAACACCAAACGTGGTGATCGTGCTCAACAGTTCTTAGACAAGATCTTGCACTAGCACAAACGTGTTATCCCACATTAAAAAAGCAGATCACACGATCTGCTTTTTTAATTCATGCTCTAGTCTAAAACCAAGCGCGCATTGGTAGCTTGAACAGGACGATTATTCGGATACCCCATCAGAGCAGCAAAGTTTGCGATTTGCTGTGCTGATGCCTGCTGGATATCTTTTAAGACCACCCAACGTACACCTTCAGTACACGGCGGTGTCGTGAGCGAACCATTAAAGCGGTAGTACTCGCGATGTGTCGGCAGAAATTGATCTGCGTTTAAAGTGAGTACTTTCTGGGGGTACCTGTACTGCTGCCATAGTCCATCAAGTGCTTGATTCTTTTTCCCTTGTTCATACATCACCGCAACCACAGCCAGCTCTCCTTTTTCAGAAGCATGGACTAAATGTAATTCCATCGGAAAACTTTTGCCGTGAATCGTATTTTCAGAAGGGCTATGTAAATGCATTTGCAATAATTGAAATCGTTCTCCCTCTAAACTTAAATAACTGCCTTGATGAAAATTGGCTTGTAAAGTATGAGGGAGCTTCACGATACTCGTTGCAGCCGTTTTATAATCAAAATCAAGTGGTGCAAGGTCTGCTGAAATCACATGCTCAATATTAATGGGCGATTGATTATGCCCCGCACAAGTTTGGTATTTTCTATTGAGCTGGCTCCAATACTGCGGTGCTATTTGTGCTTGATAACCCCAATCCGAAGTTACTTCACTACTGGCCCAAGCCATCACACATGGGAGACCAAACAATGTTGCTATTAGTTTTTTCTTCATCATAATCCATCAAAAAATATCAGTTTAAAACGCCCCAATATCCTCTAAGAAATTACGCTCAAGCAGCAAAACCTAAAATGCCAATTCTGCCTGCTTGTCTTTGTTTTTTGTGCAAACTCTGTAATCATGACTTTTCAGCAAAAAGCCAATATTGCCCGACTATTTTGTCTCGGTTTAGATGTAAATCGATGAAATAGGACTGATCATA
>NZ_JBICLH010000067.1:0-28885 GCF_043105125.1 Acinetobacter sp. TYF_19 | reverse complement strand
CAAATAAGCGGTATTGGACTTTGACACAAATTGATGAGCTATATAAAGAAATAAATTTATAATAAAAAGCCCACTTTCGTGGGCTTTAAAATACTTAATTTTTAACGACCATTATTACGTCCGCGACCACGTGGTGCTTTCGTATTTGGACGAGTAGTACCATTGGTTTTACGCTTTGGTTTCTCACTATCATCCATTTGCCAAATACGCTTCGTACCAGACTTTTTCACAGAGCCATCTTTGTTCTTACGAACCATAGGCTTACCACCTGTACCACCCGGTTTTTTCACATAAGAGCGTGAACGGTAAGGTTCTTCCGCAGGAATGTTCTGAAAGTCAGGGTATAAAAGTGGCTCGATTTCTTTGGTTTCGCCTGGCTGTAAACCCATTTGAACCAAATCAATTGCACCAATTTTAGTACGGATTAAACGTAAAGTAGGAAAACCTACAGCAGCAGTCATACGACGTACTTGACGGTTACGGCCTTCACAAATGGAAATTTCGACCCAAGACGTCGGCACAGACGCACGGAAACGTACAGGAGGATCACGCTCCCATAACCACTCAGGTTGTTCAACTTTAGATGCTTCAGCAGGTAAAGTCATACCATCTTTAAGTTCCACACCTTTACGCAACTGCTCAAGGGCTTCTTCAGTGACATCACCTTCAACTTGAACCAAATATGTTTTAAATTTTTTATTGGCAGGGTTAGTGATGTATTGGTTTAAACCACCATGGTCGGTTAAAAATACCAAGCCTTCAGAGTCCATATCCAAACGACCAGCCAAGCGCAAAGTAGAGTCGCTGACAAAGTCAGACATCGTCATATGTGCTTCATCTTTACGGAACTGGGAGAGGACGTCATAGGGCTTATTCAGGATGACGATTTTCATAGTCAATAACTTCTGTAATTACATAAAATAAGAAATATCAAGATTTATTTAATAGAGAAATGTAGTTATTTCTCGTATAAATCTCAAAAACAGCGGAATTCGATTAAGCTATTATGCGATAAGAAGAGTGGAAAGTATTGTCTATCGGCAATTATTTTTTAAATTTGCCAATTATAATAAAAGGGAGCGCCTGCAAAATGGGTTATCAGAAGATCATCGTTCCTGCGGATGGTAGTAAAATTACCGTAAACGCAGATTTATCATTAAATGTTCCAAATCAACCGATTATTCCTTTTATTGAAGGCGATGGTATTGGTGTCGACATTACACCAGCCATGAAAACTGTAGTGGATGCTGCAGTACAAAAAGCATATGGTGGTAAACGCTCGATTGAGTGGATGGAAGTCTACTGCGGTGAAAAAGCCAATAAAATTTATGGCTCTTATATGCCAGAAGAAACTTTTGATGCGCTACGCGAGTTTGTGGTTTCAATTAAAGGCCCCTTAACCACACCCGTCGGCGGGGGCATTCGTTCTTTGAACGTGGCGCTACGCCAAGAATTAGATTTGTACGTCTGTGTACGCCCTGTACGTTGGTTTGAAGGGGTACCATCACCTGTTCAGCACCCTGAACTGACCGATATGGTCATTTTCCGTGAAAACTCAGAAGATATTTATGCAGGAATTGAGTGGAAAGCCGATTCTCCCGAGGCAAAGAAAGTAATTAAGTTTCTCAAAGAAGAAATGGGCGTGACTAAAATCCGCTTTGAAGATAACTGTGGTATCGGGATTAAGCCTGTATCGAAAGAGGGAACGCAGCGTCTTGTGCGTAAAGCCATTCAATTTGCCATTGATAATGATAAGCCGAGTGTGACCTTGGTTCACAAAGGCAACATCATGAAATATACCGAAGGAGCGTTTAAAGAGTGGGGTTATGAACTTGCGATGGACCGTTTCGGTGGTGAGCTCATTGATGGCGGGCCATGGGTAAAAATTAAAAATCCAAAAAATGGTAAAGACATCATCATTAAAGATGTGATTGCCGATGCATTCTTGCAGCAGATTTTAATGCGTCCTGCGGACTATTCAGTGATTGCGACTTTAAACCTGAATGGTGACTATATTTCTGATGCACTGGCTGCAGAAGTTGGAGGGATTGGTATTGCGCCGGGTGCGAATATTGGTGGGGCGATTTCTGTTTATGAAGCCACGCACGGAACAGCGCCAAAATATGCCGGTCAAGATAAAGTCAATCCAGGCTCCATTATTCTTTCTGCTGAAATGATGCTACGGGATATGGGCTGGGTAGAGGCGGCAGATTTGATTATTAAAGGCATTTCAGGGGCAATTGAGGCGAAAACAGTCACTTATGATTTTGAGCGATTAATGCCGAATGCGACCTTATTGCGTTGTTCGGAGTTTGGTGAGGCTATTATTGCGAATATGGAATAAGCCTTAAGCTAAAAATGATAGAAACCCGCATATACTGCGGGTTCTCTTTTGTTGGCTTGAAAATAGGTCTGGAAATAGGTTTGTAATGTAAAACTAGGTTAAAGGATTTGTGCTTTCAGTGAGTATAGGTAAGGCTGAATAATAAGGGGGAGTTGATTCTTAACCATAATTTATATATGTAATTACATTGAATCACCTTGATACAGCTTATGGCTTGGGTTTTCTCCCTATTACTGTAAGGTGGTACTTGTCAACTACGGCAAATGATGAAAAAGGAGTAGTCTCATGGCTAATCAACAACAAAATAATCAGCAACAACGTCAACAACAGCCGAATCAACCCAAGAACAGCAAGATCAGCAGCAACAACAGCAACAGCCGAACCAGCCACAAGAACAGCAAAATCCGCAAAAACAACCGAACCCAGATCAGCAACAACGCTAGGCGTATTGCTATTTCATGAACGAATGCCAAAGGCGTTTCAAGGAAGTATCGATCAAAGGGAGTTGAACCAAAGGAGGACCTTATGTCGAATAATGTTGTGAAAACATTAAAACAGAAGATCAAAGCACGTTTAAAAAAGATTTCTAAGCATCAGTCTAAGCTGAAAGCCTTAGAGAAAGAACTGAAGAAACGTAAGTAATTTTACGTGGTTTATTTGAAGCAAAGCCCTCATTTTATATGAGGGCTTTGCTGTTACATATATAAGATATCTTTCAATATATGAGGTATTTAGTATGAAAAGGTAACTGTATCTTATTTTAATATCTAAAAATTAGCTGAGTAGTTGAATCATGTCTCGTTTAGTTCTGAGTGGAGCTATTTTAAGTACAAGTCTGCTGATGAGTGGATGTCAGCCACCCGCTTCGGGTGAAGCAGCAGGTTTGAGTTATCCATATTTATATTGGCAGTTATATAAGACACCTTTAGAGAAAAACTTAAATGTGCCTGTACAAGGTGTAAGCCATAAGCAGATACAGGACACTTGGGGGGCTGAACGTGGTCAGGGACGAAAACATCAAGGTATTGATATCTTTGCCAAACGTGGTACGCCTGTCTTAAGCGCCACATCAGGCATTGTCTTGGATGTCGGCCTCAATAGTCTAGGTGGACAAGTAGTATGGGTAATGGGACCAAACTTAAGCCGTCACTACTATGCACATTTAGATGCTTATGCGCCTAATATTCAAACGGGTGACTGGGTTGAAGTGGGAGAAGTATTGGGCTATGTCGGGAATACGGGCAATGCCAAAAATACGCCACCACATTTGCACTATGGAATTTATAGGACTGGAAAAGGAGCCGTAAATCCTTATCCGTATTTAACTTTAAATGCATTGAAATAACCGAGCTTTGATCTACAGATGTAAAAGTTTGAATGCATCCATTGTATTGATCATAGAAGGTCCCTCAATTGGGTTCTTTTCTTATACTTACACAATACATTTGTAGTATTTAGAGGTAAGTTAAAAATATCACTACGTATTTAACATGGATGACCCTCTATAACGCGCCCGACTAACGCAAGTAGGTTAATTCTTTTTTGATTCTCTTCAATGCGAAGGCTTAAAAGGCCTCTTTTTTAGTTGTTGGATTGGAGGTGGATGTCCTACGAGTAAAATAAAATAGTTGCAGTGTTCCTAAACTGAGTACTCCCGCAGCAAGCATAAACTGAAAGTGATATGACCAACCCAAATGCTGCAAGGTACTAAAACTTAGGCCACCGACCAGCTGGACCGTTGCAAAGCTGAGTGTTGCCATACTCCACAACTTTTTATAGGCCAAGCCGTAGAGTTGTAAGATGGTGTAGGAAGTGAGAAAAACCACCGCAGGGTTCAGTAGGCCTGTGAGAAATGAGGACATGAGCGTAAATACGGGCGAAAAACTCAGAACCGCAATAAAAACTGCCGCAATATAGACACTGTATAAAATCTTTAAAGCCAGAAAGTTGCCAAATTTACGCGCTAAAGCATAAGCTGTCGCTGCACCCAAAGCGCTGCCTAAGCCATATAAAATCCAGTTAAAATTGATCCAATATAAATTTAGCGTTAACACATGGCTTAAATAATCAATCCAAAACAAAGAATGGGGAATATACGCAAAGGCGCTGCAGGCATAAACAATGAGTAAGCTATAGTAAATTTTATTCACTGTATAAGTCTGGGGCTGGCTTGTAGGGATACTGTGCAGTTGTTTTTGGAAAGGGTGAACAAGTATCCATAATAACCATGTAATGACAAATGCAAAGCCACAGAGAATGAACCATGCACTACTGATTGCAATACGGTCTAAATACGGCATAAACAGCGTGGCTGCCAATACACCAATTCCTATTCCGCTAAATCCAATGAAATTAATTTTAAAACGGTGCTGTAACTCACTGCACTGCGCCACAATACTGGGCGATAGAATCATCAGCAAACCACCGCCGATACCTGAAATGATGCGCCACACCAAATACCAAACTTCATTAAAATGTGAAAATGCACAGGCAAATAGGCTGATTGAACCAAAGAGCGCAGCAAAAATGATATAGATTGGCATTTTTGCATTTTGTGGCAACTTCATTGCCCAAAATGCGCCGATCAGATAGCCCAGCAGATTGGCACTACCGAGTAGGCTGGCGAAATTGTGTGACCATTCATAGGCTTCGCGAGTGGACGGCAGTAGAGCTGTATAAGAAAAACGTAAGATGCCAATTCCCAAGCACATACTCAGGCAGAGAAAGAGACTCAGTTGTACGGTGCTTGAGAACGTCCTGTTCATCATAATTTGACTATTTGTTTAAAAAACACACTTGAACTATAAGATGAAATTTACAATAAAACAATCGGGTGATGTCCACCTTTAGTCGAGCGGAGTAAAGGCGCAGTCAATTTAATCAGTATCTTTGAGTTGATTGATATCCACTGCATCACCAATGGTATAAAAATGCCCGCCTGCAACATGATGGATACTTTTCCATTCATCTGCGGCTTCATGGTAGTACCAATGGCCATCTCTAAAAACACGATCATCTGCATAAGCGGCAATGACTTTGCCAATAAACAAGTCATGCTGCTGCTGATTATGCGGTTCAGGAATGAGTTCACACAGAATCCATGCACTACAGCCTTCAACCACTGGAATTGGGCTGTGACCAAACTGAAAAAGTTCGACCCCACATTGACGTAACTTTTCAGGAGCATCATATTGACTGATCATGCCCAGTCCGTAGACCATTTTCAGCTGTTTAAGTGTAGGGACTTGCAGCGCAAACAAACCCGATTTTTCAATAATACTGCGGGTTTTCGTAGATTTATCGAGTACGACCGTCACTTTGGCTGGGCTAAACTCTAGGGCGCATGCCCAAGCCGCGGCCATGACATCGGTGCTTTCATCATCTTGACTGGAAACCAGCACGGTTGGGCCGTGGTTGAGTAGCCGATATGCTTTTTCTAAAGGGACGGGCAGAATGTGAGGATTAAGCAAAGATTGATTCATGTAAAAGAACACTTTAACAGCCGTTTAAATGCTTTATACCACATTCTAAAACTGCCAATTCAGTCTAAATTTGTACATTCAGCGTGGAATATGGCGCAAAACAGTAAGCCCGTTTAAATTTTGATTTATAATTATGACAGCATCATTTAGGGAAACAATATGAATATCCCCTTAATCGTCAATGTCATCATTTTTATTGCATTGCTTTTTTTACTGGGCCAAACCCGTAAAACCGATTGGAGTTTAGCGAAGAAAGTACTGGCAGGTCTCTGTCTCGGTATTGTTTTTGGTCTTGCTTTACATGGGTTTTATGGTACGCATTCGCCTGTGCTGCAAGAGTCGGTACAGTGGTTTAATTTGGTCGGTAAAGGCTATGTCAAACTACTACAAATGGTGGTGATGCCTTTGGTATTTGTTTCCATTTTAGGCGCTGTGATTAAGCTGCACGATGCAGGTTCATTGGGTAAAATTAGTTTTATCAGTATTGGGACTTTGCTATTTACTACAGCGATTGCTGCATTTGTCGGTGTGGTGGTGACCAATCTGTTCGGCTTAACTGCGGCAGGTTTAGTGCAAGGTACACAAGAAACTGAACGTTTAAATAGGATTCAAACTGACTATGTCGGGCAAGTGGCTGACTTGCAAGTGCCTGATTTATTTCTGTCATTTATTCCGAGCAATCCTTTTGCCGAGCTGACTGGGGCACATCCAACCTCCATTATTAGTGTAGTCATTTTTGCAGTGTTTTTAGGCATTGCAGGTTTGAACCTCATGAAAGCGGATGCTGAAAAAGGGCAAAAGCTGTTGTCTGCAATTGACATCTTGCAAGCGTGGGTCATGAAGTTGGTGCGTCTAATTATGATGCTCACTCCTTACGGTGTGTTCGCACTCATGACCAATATTGTGGCCAACTCTAAAATGGCGGACATCTTAAACTTAGGTGGCTTCTTGGTTGCGTCTTATATCGGCTTGGCGATTATGTTTATCGTGCACGCCGTGATTTTGGCGCTCACAGGCGTGAACCCAATTCAGTTCTTTAAAAAGGTTTGGCCTGTGCTGACTTTTGCGTTTACTAGCCGTTCAAGTGCTGCGAGTATTCCTTTAAATATTGAAGCGCAAACACGACGTCTGGGCGTACCTGAGTCGATTGCCAGCTTTTCAGCATCATTTGGTACGACCATTGGGCAAAACGGCTGTGCGGGGCTGTATCCTGCGATGTTGGCCGTTATGGTTGCGCCGACAGTGGGTATTAATCCACTCGATCCACTTTGGATTTTGACTTTGGTTTGTGTCGTGACCTTGAGCTCGATTGGGGTGGCAGGTGTAGGTGGTGGTGCAACATTTGCAGCGCTGATTGTCCTGCCAATGTTGGGCTTGCCTGTGACTTTGGTTGCACTGCTCATTTCAATTGAGCCTTTAATTGATATGGGTCGCACAGCTTTGAATGTGAATGGTTCGATGACCGCAGGTGTCGTGACCAGTCAAGTCTTAGGTCAAACAGATAAGCGCATTTTTGAGCAAGACAATGTGGACTTAAAAGAAGTCTAAGCTGAGAAATATATAGCTTATGAACTGAAAAGAAGCCTATCTTCATGATTAGGCTTCTTTTTATTGGGCGTGTATCCATAAATGACGAAAAACTGTATCTACTTTTTTGCGCAGTTTTTTGCAAAATAAAGCTTCAATTTAGGAGAAAAACGATGAAAATGTATCAAGTCGATGCCTTTACAACTGAATTATTCAAAGGTAATCCTGCCGCTGTGATTGTACGTGATGAATGGTTAGCAGTAGATTTGATGCAGAATATTGCTTTGGAAAATAATTTGGCAGAAACGGCTTTTGTGAAAGTCATTGATGCTGAAAACTATGAAATTCGCTGGTTTACCCCTCAGGTTGAAGTGGACTTTTGTGGGCACGCGACTTTAGCCAGTAGTTTCGTCCTGTTTCGGGATTATACCGATGCTAAACGTATCCAGTTTCATGTGAAAGACTTGGGTGTTTTTATCATTGATCAAGATGTTGACGGCAAGATTCATATGAATTTTCCAATTCGTGCACCGCAAAAGTTAGAAGACTATCCTGCGGAAATTCATGAATTGGTCGATTGTGAAATTAAAGAAGTCTATTTAAATCCACAGGCTTATATTTTAGTGTGTGAGTCTGAGCAGGCCGTTAAGGATGCCAAACCGAACTTAGATAAAATTCGTCAACTGGCAGAAAAGCATAAAGTCAGTACTGCGATTACTGCTGAAAACTTGGATGTTACCCTGACCTCAACGTTTCAAGACTATGACTATATCGCGCGTTATTTCGCACCGCATAAAGGCATCAATGAAGACCCTGTGACAGGCTCCATGCATACAGGTCTTGCACCACTATGGGCGGAGAAGTTGGGTAAAACCTCATTGATTGCCTATCAGGCATCGAGCCGTGGTGGATTACTGTACTGTGATATTCAGTCTGAAACGCGGATCCAAATTTCTGGCTATGCCAAGTTATATATGACAGCTGAACTTTACTTAGCTTAAGTTGTAATTCTCTTAAATTAAAACTGCTGGTGAAAAATAAGCATTGATTAAAATGCTATTTTTCACCAAATTACTATAAAAATAATTTCACTTTCCTCTATGATGTTGAGAATCATTCATATTTTGTCGAATTATTTGGAAAAATAATGTTAATGCGTTTTAAAACATTGAGTTTGTCGGTATTGCTACTTGGCTTTGGGGGCACAGTATGGGCACAACCCGTATTGGTAAAATCGGAACAGAAAATTGAAGAATATAAATTAGATAACGGTTTACGTATTATTCTTGCGCCAAACGATAAAGAAAATAAAGTGTATATGAACATGGTCTATTTGACTGGTTCATTGAACGACCCAAAAGGTAAGGGTGGTTTAGCGCACCTATTGGAACACTTAGCGTTCAAGGGGACTAAAAATGTTCCAGGGGATGAGTTTCAACGCCGTTTAGATCAATACGGTTTAATGAATAATGCCAGCACGGACTATTATTCAACCAAATATATTAATGTGGTTCGTCCTGAACAAAATGCAATTAATGAGCTAATTCATCTTGAAGCAGAGCGTATGGACGGTTTGGTGCTCCAAGAAAAATATGTACCATCTGAAATCGCGATTGTAAAACGCGAGCGTGAAGTCCGTATGGATCAGCCTTTTTCAGTGCTCATGGATCAGATGTGGAAGTCCGCTTATGGTAATCAATATTTAGGGCGTTTACCGATTGGTGATTTAAATGAGTTACAGTCAATCAAAATGGCTGAGCTGAATAAGTTTTATCGTGACTGGTATGCACCGAATAATGCGGTGTTTGTCATTTCGGGCAAGTTTGACCAAGCTGCTGTACTGAAGCAGATAGATGAAAAGTTTAGTGCGATTAAAGCGCGTGCTGTGCCTGCGAAAGTCAAAGTGCCTGTCTTAGATGCCAGTAAGATTAAAGATCGTCAGTTTGTGGTGAAAAAGGGCAGTAACTTAGCCAAATATAATATCTACCTGAATGGTAAAAACGAGAACATTAAGACCGCGTTGGCGGTGTCACCGTATTTATACACCATGCAACCCAGTGGGCATTTGTACCAAAGCATTGTAGAAACGGGAACGGCGACAGCTGTTCAGTCGACCACATGGTTAGACCAAGATTTTAATATGGTGTTTATGGGCGCAGTTTATGCCCCCAACCATGATGTAAAGAAAGTCGAGTCGGCTTTGGTTACTGGTGTAGAAAAAACACCAAGCTTCAATGAGGTTGAGCTCAACCGTGTGAAGAGCATGATTAAAAATGCCCAAGAAAGCATGTTCAGCAGTGCAACGGCAGTCGGTGGCATGCTCAGTGACTATGTGGTTTCTGCCAATGGTGATTGGACACAATACTTTAAAGATCAGCAACAGTTACAACAGCTCAGCGTTACTGATGTGAACCAACGTTTAGATGACTTTTTAGTGCCTGAGCATCGTATTTCAGGCACTATTTTACCGACCCCAGAAGATCAGAAAAAAGCACTTGAACAAGCGGCAGCAGCGACCCCAGCAAAAACTTTAGACCAACAAGCCGTTGCTGAAGAACCATTGAAAGATATCAGTGCGTATAAGGCAGAAGTGGCTGGATATGTAAAAAGCTCAAAGCAATATTTAGAAAGTGCTGAAAAACAAATTCAGCGTGGCAAGTTAAAAAATGGCATGCAATATGCGCTGTACCCAAGTAGCACGCGTGATGATAAGACTTATGCCACCATTTCGATTGATTTTGGTACTGCAGAAAGTTTGTTTAATAAAGCAGAGTTGTTAGATCTGACTTCTTATTTATTGCTCAGAGCATCAACTCAATATAGTTTGCAAGATATTGCCGATCATTCGATTGATGCGGGTGGTGGAGCAAGTGCCTCAAGTAATGGCAATGGGATTAATATTTCAATCGTGGCCAAGAAAGAAAAGTTTGATGAATTTTTTAACTTCGTGATCGATGTACTTAAAAATCCAACCTTTGAACAAAGCCAGTTTGATTTGATTAAGTCACAAAGCTTAGCAAGTCTAGACCGACCCTATACAGAACCTGAAACTGTAGCAGCTTTAACCATTGCTCGTTTACTTGAAACTTATCCAATTGGGGATATTCGACATCACTTCGAGCCTGAATATGTCAAGAAGCAGTATCAGGCCGCAACACAAGGACAGGTGAAACAGCTGTATCAGCAGTTCTTTGCGATGAATCATGCACAAATTTCGGTAACGGGCGTGATTGATATGAAAAAGATGAAAAAGATGAAAAAGACTTTAAATCAGGCTTTTGCAAACTGGAATTCGGCAGCGCCTTATCAGCGGATTACTTCTGACTTTACTGCATATAAAGCGCAGCGTGTACATGCACTGTCAGAGCAGCGTGAGTTTGGTAGCTATCAGAGCATTATGACGTTCCCTGTGGGTACATACCACCCAGATGCACCTGCTTTACAGGTACTCGAGCACATTTTAGGTGAGTCGCAGTTATCTTCTCGTTTGGCACAAGAGCTACGTGAAAAGAATGCCTTGGTCTATGGTTTTGGTAGTAGTATTTCGCTGGATGACTGGACGGAGTCAGGAGCGCTGACGATTGATGCGAACTATAGCGCAGGCAAATCGGCTCAAGTGTCTCAAGCGGTGTATAAAGTGTTGAATGAGTTACTGGCAAAAGGCGTTACTGAACAGGAAGTGGAAGCTGCCAAGGCCGATATTTTGAAAAAGCGTGTGACTGCACTTGAAGATAGTCGCAATATCCATCGTATGTTAATTCCTCAAATGAAGCGAAATCGTACTTTACTGGATCGCGAACAGCGTGATTTAGCATTGGCAAAAATTGGCAAAGCCGATGTTGATGCGGTGATTCAGAAGTATATTAAGCTGGATCAGTTGGTTGAAGTGATGGCTGACCAATATGGCAAAGCGCAACCAGCGCTGAAAAAGTAAAGATTTCAGTTTTCATTTAAAAGAACCCCTCAAAATTGAGGGGTTCTTTTTGTTATAGCTTTTAGAAATTAGTTTTCTTATTTTTTTAATTAAAGCCGATAAAACTGTTTGGCATTGTGATGGAATACGCGCTCTAAAGCATCAGGCTCATAGGCAGCGACGACATCGCTAAAGGCATCGATAATATTCACCAACGATGTACTGACCGAATCCATAGGAAAGTTCGAGGCAAACATTACTCGATAGATTCCAAAACAGGTGAGGGCATGTGTAATCATGGGATGTGCAAGGTCAAAGACCTCTTGTTTGGATGCTAGCCGACCTTCTTTATGAAAGCGATGTCCTAATACAGGCATGAAAAGCCCCGACATTTTGGTATAGACATTCGGATAGCTTGTAAGTTCAGCTAAGTCGTCCTGCCAACGGAAGAAAATATTTTCCCGCGCCGTCTGTGTCATCCCTGTATTTGCACCAATTGGGCCAAATAAACCTGCGGGTGTACCCAAATGATCCAGCACAATGGAAGTTTCTGGGAACTGCTTGGCCAGATAAATTACATCTTCAAGCTGTGTCGAATAAACCCAAGCATCAAAACTCAAGTTATATTGGGACAGCACTTCGAAGCCTTTGAGAAATTTTTTATTACGATATAACTGTGGCTCATCTGTCCACGAATGGATTGCTTTGTCTTCATGAAAAGACGCCATTTTACGAATACCACGAAAGTGTGGTGAAGCTTTATGGTGTAATTTTAGGATTTTTTTAAAGTTACGATCACGTGGGTCAGCTGTTGCGACAATGCCACCCAATTTGACGGTATCCGCCCCAAAAGCTAAAGACTCGATAAACTGAGTTTCCTCAACCACACCTTTACCTTTGCTGTGATGCCAACTGGCTTCAACATGTACCACTTGCTCTACTGTGTATGGGCCAGTATCGAGTTTATAGTCTTGGGGCAAATAAGGACGTGTGATATGACGGGTTAGGCCTAGGGTTTCAATCAGGTCTTTAGGTTTCACCAAACGAACCATTTTGTCCAAAAGCTTAGGATGCTTACCCAATAATTTGACTGCCAAAGCCGCTGCATGTGGCGTGTTATAGGGGTCCCATTGATGGATGTGTGAATCGATGAGTGCAAAGTCCAAATGCTGCATGTTCTTCCCTAAGTCATATTCCTTAGCGATTACCATACTGTAAATTGAGGTGTTGCAACATTGTATTTCGTTTTAAATATGACGAAATGAAAAAAGCCTGCACGAAGCAGGCTTTGATTGATCAGTGATCGTGTTTGTGGTCATGCTTGTTGGCATGAAATTCTTCGTTATGACGGAAACGAAGGTAGTTTTCAAACTGTTCACAATATTCGTCATAGTTGTCTTCAAGCATCATTTGGAACTGCTGCAAAATATAAGACATCACTTGTTCTTTGGCATCACGCATTTCATCGCCATCTTTAAAGTTATTAGCTGCCACCCACGTGTTAAAACGGGCTGTACCAAACAACATCGCAGCACTCACTTGGCCACGTATTTCGGCAGGTTTCACTTGTGAACCTTTTTCAGTGCGACAAAAATCGTTGGCTTGCTTAATAAATTCATCTGCACGTTCAAAAAAAGCAGCATTCAACGCTTCTTCTTCGGTTACATCTGTTGCTTCAATCTTCTGAACCATGAACTTGTCCTAAAATACATAAATAACTCAGACTGCATTATAGGCAAAGCCTTGCAGAAACTAAACCTTTGCCTTAATCTAAAAATAGCCTAAGTAATAAAATAGAGAATATTCATGCAAGACGCGATTGCGGTACAAAGTTTAAAAAGTGATATTGCATTATTGCGTCAAAACATTTGGCCGCCACAAAATCTAGCCAATGTCGAAGGCTTACCGATCTATTACGGAACGAAAACAGAGGTTGAGGATTACTACCGTCAGTGGACGGGTTTGATTGAGCGGGCACAAGACTTGTTCCAACCTTTTATGGAAGATGAAGTGTTGGATGCAATTCATTTACCCAGTCATTTAAATTTGCCGCTATTTTATTTTCATGTCGATCGTATTCGGATTAATAAAACCCGTGCTAAAGAATCTAAAAGTTTTCGCGGCATTGCGAGCTTAATTGAAAAATGCGGACAATTTGAACCAGAACAGGTGCAGGCTATGCGCGCTTGGTTGGACAGCGATGATAACGCTGCCTTGGTTGCGCATAGGGAATTTATTGACCTCAGAACCTATGTGTTTCAGCATGGGCAGAGTGAATATACCCGTACCCGATTTTATGTAAATGGTATCGTGTTAAGTACCGAAGCACACTTTGAATTGGTCGATGCTCGAGACAAACCACGTAAACAGCGCAGTGATAGCTATAACAACCCCTTAGCAGATAACAATACGTGGAAGGTGTACGGAAAGTATCGTTAACTTAAGTGTCGGCAGGAAATTCACTTATAGAAGAGCTTTTCACTGTTGATGTATATTTTGGTTTAAAGGCTATTTCAGCTTTTTGGTTTGACTGAGCAGCAACAGCTGTTGTTCAACTAATTTCAGCATTCTATTTTTTTCCGCGGCGATCCATCCTGTGGCAAAACTATAAGCG
The DNA here is from genome assembly GCF_043105125.1 of Acinetobacter sp. TYF_19. Classification (NCBI taxonomy): domain Bacteria; kingdom Pseudomonadati; phylum Pseudomonadota; class Gammaproteobacteria; order Moraxellales; family Moraxellaceae; genus Acinetobacter; species Acinetobacter sp. TYF_19. The sequence goes on along the minus strand of NZ_JBICLH010000067.1, from coordinate 15,005 downwards.
GCTTCTGGTTCAGGGGCTTGTTGAAATAAGGCGTCTGCAACGACTAAATCATTATAGTGCCCTAAGCTTTCTTGAACTGCTTTGAGTTTTTTCAAATAGGTTCTTAAAGCTTTTGCATTGAGTAAAGACGCCACAAACTCAACGCTATAACGCAGTTGTTTGACTTGTTTACGAATGCGGTGTTTTTCCTCATCCTCAAGCTGGCTAAAGTGCTCGGCATGTGCGCGTATTTTATGGTGTAAAGCCTGTATCACTTTGAGTGCATGTTTTTTCAGTTTGGTTTTTGAAGGCGAATCTAGTTCTTGCTCTGTAAATAAAATTAATTCAAGCCAAAGTTGCATCGTTTCTGGTCGTTGGAATAGGGCACAGACATCAGTGATGATTTCTGTACTTGGGGCAAGATGGTCTAATGGATAACCTGCCTCAATCAGTTGAGGAAGTAAATCTTCATTCAGTGCATCAATGTCCCGTGTTCCACCTAAGGCTTGAAAAATAGTCGTGAGTTCTATTTTCCAGTGCGGTTGAATGGCGTCCGACCATGCAGCAAAACTTTTTAGTGCGGTACGTAAGCGGCGGATTGCCACGCGGGATTGGTGGACATGCTCACTGGAGTACTGCTGTCGAGCAATTGAACTGGCATTAGGGAGTAGGTGCTGTAAGCAATTGTCCACCATGCTTTGTAGAGCCTTAGCTTCGTTTGAGCTTCTGTTCAGTACAAGAGGTGTTTGATATTGTGCAGGAAAGGAACTTTGCTGACGAACGACCTGAAGTCCATAATCAGATTTACTGTGTGTGTCGAGACTCAGTTGGTATTTTTGAACCCAAGGTCGTATAAATGCGATTAAATCTTCTATCGATCCTTGTTTTAATTCAAATTCGATCTCGAAAATATCAACACTGTTTTGTTCTTTAAAAATTTTTCCAATATCAAGTGCAATTTCAACTGTACTATTTCCAACATTTTGCAAAACGCGTAAACGTTGGATGTTGGTTTCAAAGAGCAATTCAAGGGTTGGAAGTGGAAGCCCCAAAGCGCGTTTTAATTTTTTGTAGATAGCGGAATAATCTTTATAGTTATCTAAGTCGAGTGTAGTCGCCTCAGGTGGCGCTATATCAAATTCAAGTTCAAAGCGACTCAATGCTTTTGCGCTGTTCACTGCTTTGAAGGTTTGTTTCCATTCATCATTTTCCTGCCGACGTCGAATCGCGATGCAATGCTTAACAAGTGTTTGATCCGCTGTATCAAAGTATTGGGCTGCTAAATGAATCGGCTCAGCCTTGAGCAGTGTAAAAGCTTTTTGCAATGCCTTACGCTTCTTAACTGGAACTTGAAACTTAAACTCAATCTCTTGCATAGCCCTGACTCATGACAACCTACGTTTTACTATATGCTAAATTGAGCAAAAAAAGACCAGCTTTGAATAGGTATAAGCTAAAAGAGCAAAAATAGTGAGCTAGATGTCATTTTTAAAATAATGAAGTGGAGTTTTAAAAGTATACAAGGGTGACTAAGTACTGATGGTTACATCGAAGTGATAATAAATCTACATTGGGTAGGAATGTATAGCATTACTTTTTAAGAATAAAAATGAATATAAAGTCTGTATTGTTTTGATAGTAGGCCGTTTTGTCACAGATAAATTAGTGGTTTGAAGAGACCAATCACGATCTTCTATCGCAGTTTTGCGGCTTGTCAGGCCTTGTCGAGGCGATAGCAGTCATGTATTTAACATGACTGCTTTGGTATACAGTACGTTATTTTAAGAATTTACGGCTAACTAAGAATTGTTCTGTCGCTTCTAAAAGTTTATCGGCATAAACTTCAAGCTTCGCCGTGAGCCAACCCAAAACAAACCAATCACTGGCTTCAAGTTCCGTTTGTTGAATGTACGCAGCTGAAGTCGCCAAGATTTGATATTCATGTGCGGCTTGTTGGGCATCATTCAACGCTTTACTGTATTTCTGCAAATTTTTCACATCATAAATGGATGTTAAAATAGGAAAGCTAAACTTCAATTCCTTAATTTTCTGTGCCAATACATCTAAGCTTTCAAAGTGGCTAATATCTGCAGCATTTAAGCTTTCTTGTAGCTGTCGATATTGGTTTTGCAGGGTATTGTGCGCATAGGTTTTTAAATCCTGCTTTTGTACCTGATCATGTGAACTTAAACTAAAGGTCAATAATTCAAGATAATGATGTACGTTCTGCGTCGATTTAACTAAATTTCCAAGCTTTTCTTGAGCATATAAAATGTCTTTGGCAAGATTTTCTGTAGTGGTTGGATTCTGAAGAAAAGCGCCTAAGGTACTTTGCATATGCTGCAAATGTTGTAAATGATCAAACTGATGTTTGAATGCGGCAAGTTGCATCGCCCATTTATCAGAAATATTACTATTCCAGTCTTTAAATAAAGCCAAGGTCAGTTGTAAGTGCTCTAAAGCAGTTTGTGCTTGATCAATATGGCTTTGCTCAGCAACACCTGCTGAAATTGCAGCAATATTCGGCAGTAAATGCTGCATTTGCTGACCAATCAGCAAACTCAGGTTATGTGCCGCACTTTCTTTTTTCGATAAGATAAACTCTTTTTCAAAACGTGCTGGACTCACTGTTTGCTCAAGTGCTAGTAGATTACCCATTTCGGCTTTGCTGCGGACATCTAACCACAGTTGATACTTCTTCACCCATTCAAAACTAAAGGCCAAAAGTGACTGAACAGAGCCCGATTTAAGTTCGAATTCTACCTCATGAATGGTCTGTTCTCGACCAGACGCACGAACTACACCGATATCCAAACAGACTTCAATTTCAGCGCCTTCAAACTCAATGACGCGATAGGTACGTTGGATGTCCGTTTCAAAGGTGAGCTTTAACGCAGCCGCATCCGATCCTAAAGCTTGGGTTAAAATCTGTTGAGCCTCTGGAATAGCTGCATAAATGCTTAAGTCTAGTTCAGGAGATGACTCTAACTCACCCAAATTATGATTATGTTCAAAACGGTGTAAATGACTTTTACCTGCGGCTTTGAGTGTTTGAATCCAGCAAGCACCTTCAAGACGCTGACGCAAAGCTGCGCCGTGTTGGGCCAAGAGGCGATCAGGCGTGTCAAAATACTTGGCTTGAAGTTGAATCGTTTCAGATTTCTTAGGATCTAAAGCTTTAAGAAGGGCGGTACGTCGTGCTTCGCTAATCTGAAATTTTAATTCAATTTCAACCATGAAAAATTCCTAATTTGAGGTGCTAGGTCAGTGCCAAGCCTTTATGTATTGAGATGCATGATCTGTAGTTTGTTTTTATGTGCGCTAAAGGCACACCAATGGACCATTGGATTGTAGCGAAAAAGAGACAGTATGTAAGACTTGACGACACAATAAAACAAAGTTGCAGCGTGAGATTGATCAAAAAACAATTCTGTTTTTAGTGGACGCGCTCCCAGAGGCGATTGCACTTTGCAGATTGCATATTTTCAGCTATGTTGGTAAAAAACCATCAGGATGATGACAGATGAATGCTCAGGTTGAACCGAAACAGGAACACGACGCTGAACCTAATTTTCAATTGCCGATTAAGGACTATCACCAGTTTTATCGTTTTTATCTTACAGAACATCGCAACATCATGAGTCGTCGGCTACACGTTGCGGGCAGTTCAATTGGACTGTACTTTTTCTCTAAAGCCATACTTAAACGCAAGCCGCGTTATTTTATATACGGCTTAGTCTCTGGATATGCCTGTGCGTGGGTAGGTCATTTTGTTTTTGAAAAAAATAAGCCAGCTGGTTTTAAACAGCCTTTGTATAGTTTTATTTCTGACTGGCGCATGTTTTCCGATGTTTTACGTGGAAATTTAAGCTTACAAGATCGTGCTTTGGATAAAATTCCAAGTTAGTGAAGCACTTTGTGACTTCATCATGAAAGTTTTATGAAAAGCTTGAAATTAACAGTTGCAAAGTATGAGTTAATGTTCTAATAATGAGATCGTTGTTTATATTTTCACCAAATAATATATAAGTGCTTTGAACTTTAAAGTGCTTTTAGTTTTCCAAGCCTAGAGCGACCTTCTCTAGGCTTTTTTTATGTGGATTTTAAATAAAATATGCGGCTTTTTAGCTTTTATGATGTTGTTCAAACACCACTGGTTTAAAAAGCTAAAAAGCCGTATCAGATCGCTGCGTGTCTCTTATTCTTGTTATAAAGTTGTTATTTTTATTTTATTCTTGTTGCTTTCTGTATCCATTAAACTGCGAAAGCGGTGGGGCGACTATCACTGAAAATAGGTATTTTTATATAGCCTGAGCTTAGTCGCGGGATTTTTGTACAAAGCAAAGCATTTTCATTCCCAACTCATTAAAGCATCAGTCGCCTTTAGCTTTATAATAGAACAACATAACCCAAAGGTAGAGTTAAATGCGCGGTTTATATTTAATTACAAATGATGATCCTTTAGAGCTACTTTTGGCTAAATTAGAAGGTGCAATGGCAACACGTGAAGTTGCCATTTTGCAGTATCGCCGTAAAAAAGTACCCAAAGAAGAACAGGCTTACGAAGTTGAGTATATGAAAGCGATGTGCGCTGAGTATCGTGTTCCTTTTGTGATCAATGATGACTTAGAAATGGCCGTTAAATATGGCGTTGGTGTGCATTTAGGGCAAGGTGATGGCGAAGTTGCCGAAGCTGTCGCACGCCTGCCAAAAGATGCGGTGATTGGTCGTACGTGTTTGAACTCGATTGAGCTGGCTGAAAAGGCGATTGCTGAAGGTGCAACTTACGTCGCTTTTGGTGCAATTTACGCAACTGAAACCAAGCCAGAGGCTGGCAATATTGGCTTAGAGACTTTAAAAGAAGCTAAAGCCAAATTGAATGTGCCGATTTGTGCGATTGGTGGCTTAACAGTTGAAAATTCAGGTGAAGTGATCGAAGCTGGTGCCGACCTTTGCGCAGTGATTAGTGATATATTAGGGCTATCAATGTCTGCGATTCCTGATCGTATAGAACAGTGGGCTGATTTATTTGCATCTAAAGCTTAAGCGTTTTTAGATGTTTTTTTATTTTTTGAGTTGAGTAACTTCATGAGCTTATCTCCAAAGCAAGAACAATTGTTTAAACAAGCAAGCAAACATATTCCGGGTGGTGTGAACTCACCTGTACGTGCATTTAATAGCGTAGGCGGAACGCCTGTCTTTATTGAAAAGGCGCAAGGTGCATACTTGTACGATGTGGATGGTAAGCGCTATGTAGACTATGTGGGCTCATGGGGACCAATGATTTTAGGTCATGCTCATCCTGAAATTATTAAAGCAGTTCAAAATGCTGCAGTGGATGGTTTGAGTTTCGGTGCACCTACCGTACATGAAACAACTTTAGCTGACATTATTTGCGAAATTATGCCGTCAATTGAGCTGGTTCGTATGACCAACTCAGGTACTGAAGCAACCATGACAGCCATTCGTCTTGCACGTGGTTATACAGGTCGTGACAAGATTGTAAAATTTGAAGGCTGTTACCACGGTCACTCAGATTCACTGCTAGTAAAAGCAGGTTCAGGTTTGTTAACCAGCGGCGAAGGTGAAGCGACTTCAGCTGGTGTTCCTGCCGACTTTGCCAAACACACACTTACTCTTCCATATAACGATATTGCTACTTTGAAAGAGTGCTTTGCTAAGTTTGGTTCAGAGATTGCGGGCGTGATTGTGGAACCTGTGGCAGGGAACATGAACCTAGTCAAACCAATCGACGGCTTCTTACAAGCGATTCGTGATGTATGTGATGAACATGGTTCTGTTTTTATCATTGATGAAGTGATGACTGGTTTCCGTGTTGGATTGGGTGGTGCGCAAGCTCACTATGGCGTGACTCCTGATTTAACCACCTTGGGTAAAATTATTGGTGCAGGCTTACCCGTTGGTGCTTTTGGTGGGAAACGAGAAGTGATGGAGTGTATTGCACCACTGGGTAAAGTTTACCAAGCTGGAACACTGTCGGGGAATCCACTTGCAATGCGTGCAGGGATTGAGATGTTTAAACACCTGCGCCAAGATGGTTTCTATGAAAAATTGACAGCGCAGCTAGAAAAACTGCTTGTGGGTTTACAAGCCGCAGCTGATGAAGCGGGAATTGCTTTTAAAACGCAACAAGTCGGCGGTATGTTTGGTTTGTACTTTACCGATCAAGAAGACATTACCAGCTTCGACTCAATGCTGAAGTGTGATATCGATGCATTCCGTAAGTTCTTCCACGGTATGCTAGACCGTGGTGTGAACCTTGCGCCATCTGCGTTTGAAGCTGGCTTTATTTCAGCTGCCCATTCTGATGAAGATATAGAATTTACGCTGCAAGCAGCGAAAGAAGTTTTTGCAAGCATGAAGTAAGTATTTGTCCTTGCTAAAAAGCCCATCTCATTTGATGGGCTTTTTTTATGATGGGTATTTTGAATAAAAAAATACTATATCTCAAATACTTTGTGTTAATTTTAGGAGTACATGAAAAAAATGAATAATTAAATAAGATGACTTATGATTTTAAATTTTCTTCGAAAGCCTATTCAGCTAAAACATTTTTTGATCTTTATACTATTGTCACCAATCATTATCGTTATTTTGAGTGTTATTGTTAGTGTATTAGAACCAAGTGATGTACCGAGCTTAAAAGAAAAACCATATGAGTGTGGAAGTTTTGGTGATCAGAAAATGCGCATTGATCGACGATATTTATTTTTTGCAAGTGTTGAATATCAAGATGTTAATTATTGGGAGAAAGGTTCTAATCAACTACATAATACCAAAGGTTGTAATGATCAAATCGGTAACGCCACATTTCTTGTGAAATGGCCAGAAATGCATCCTTCAGAAGGTTTTAGGCTTTCCTCAAATCAAATCAGTGACATCGCTTTCACTTTATCACAACGTGGTATGTGGAAGGATGAGTGGGGAGACGACAAAACGTTTTTTGATTATACGCCTTCATTGAAATTTTATTTAAGTGGACGGATGGGTGCTCGAAAAGATATGAGCATAAGTGAGATTAATTCGGAGAAGAAATTTAATGCAAGTTTGTCACTTTATGAAATAGATTTGGGAGAGCAAGATAATATTTCTAAAAAAATTTACTGGAAAGAAGAAAACGGGAAAGGCATTGGTGTAGTCATTGCGTGTGCTTCATATCCAAGTGGTGCTACGGCGTGTGAATTAAATAGTCATGTACCAAATTATGGTTTTAATACGAGTAATTTGGATATAGATTTCCATGCGGAGCTTCTGCCCCGTTGGAAAAAAATTCAGCGTGATTCTCTAAAATTATTTAATTCTTTTCAAATAGAAGAAAATCAAGTAAATGCTTCGGGCAAAGAACATTGATGTAGCAAAAAGAACTATTGAGTAGTAAGAAAACACGATATAACGCAATCAAGCCTAAAATTTAAAGACTTTGAATAATGGTAAAAGAGGGGAGGAATAATGGATAAATACTTACTGGTGGCCTTGGTGGTTGGTGCATGCATACTGTTGGTGATTTATACCCAACTTGCACCAGCAGGCGGACAGAAAAATTTTAAGCAAATCGTACAGCAGGCATTTAGTCGTTATAAAGTGATCGAAAAAAACTACACCATTATGATTTGTGAGATCAACCATCGCAATGAGCCAGAAGAATTGGTCTTTATACGTATCGATCCTGCTCAAAAGAAAAATTTACGCATTTCGGGAAGAATGCTGATAGCAACTTATCCCAAAGCACCATCGGTACGTGAAATGCGTAAAGACTTTAAAAACTATGTTACTTAACGTTTAGCGTCGACGAGAGCTACTACGGCTGCGTCCGCGCGCCATACCGCCAAGAGCATTGAGTACAGCAAGCTTAGTCATACTGCCTGAAGCATGCGCATGACAGATGGCAGCAGCAAGAGCATCGGCGGCATCTTGCTGTGGTTTGATGCTCAGGTTTAGGAGTCTCATCACCATCATTTGTACTTGTTCTTTGTCCGCAGCACCATAACCGACGACAGACTGTTTAATCTGGCGTGCGGTGTATTCTGCAACTTGTAGGTCAAGGTTGACCAGTGCAGCAATAGCAGCACCACGTGCTTGCCCCAGCTTCAGTGCGGAGTCAGGGTTTTGTGCCATAAATACTTGCTCAACTGCGGCTTCGGTTGGGCCATGAAATTTTACAATACGATCAATCCCTGCAAAAATACGTTTTAGCCGTTCAGGCATATCAGCAGCTTCGGTACGAATGGTGCCAGCATCGACAAAAATTAGTTTTTGACCTTCTTTTTGAATAATACCGTAGCCTGTGAGGCGAGAACCGGGGTCAATACCAATAATTAATGACATGCTTGCCCTTTAAAAAAAATAATATGCCCATATTGTTACATAAGCGTATCAAAAAAGCTTGATGTAGATTGAGCACTTGATTCTTGCACCTTATTCATTTTGTTGAGATTAGATTAATTTTCATGAAATTATTTCTTTTTATATTAGCTGGTGTCATTCTCGAAGTCTTCGTATGGATTGGCGTGGGCGACCTCGTTGGTAGCATGTGGTACGTGTTCTTCTGGTTTATTGCCGATTTCTTTATTGGTATGAGCCTGATTCGTAAGTATTCAGCAGGTTTAATGCCACAAATGCAAGCGGGCCAGATGGGTGCAGATCCTGCATTAACAAACAATCTGCCAAAAATCATTGCGGGTTTTCTTTTATTGATTCCTGGCTTGGTGACAGACGTGGTTGCCGTGTTATTGCTTATTCCTGCAGTGCAAAAAGCCATGACAGGTGCACTGATGAACGTGATGATGAAACGTCAGCAAGCGATGATGGAAAAAATGATGGGTGGCATGATGGGGGATATGAATGGCATGGGCGGTGGTGCTCAAGGTCAAAACCCATTTGCAGATATCATGCGTCAGATGCAAGAAATGCAGCAACAGCAGGGCGGTTCAACTTATCGTGACTCTAGTATTATTGATGGCGAAGCACGAGAAGTTACGCCAGAGGCGAAAAAAATTGAAATGAAAGATGTGAATAAATAATTTCATGCCTAATTTTAAAGCCGAGTTCTAACTCGGCTTTTTTTATCTTTATGAAAATGTTTTAAGTGCTTATGATTTAAAATAAATATAACAAACGATATAATTATTTTTTAAAATTTATGCCGCTTTTTTATGTCATTGCTTTTCACGATTTGCGCATTGCATTTTGTTGCGCAGCTAAGTCCTGGTCCTGATGTTTTGCTGATTGCTAAAAGTTCAGCTTCGACCACACAAAAAAATACTTTAAAAACGATCTTAGGTATTTCTGTTGGAATCGTCGTTTGGGTGGTTTTAACCTTGTTAGGTTTTACCGTACTCATCGACAAAATGCCGTGGATTCAACAAGTATTGATGGTGGTTGGTGGGGTGTTCCTTGCACGTATGGGTTGGCTTATGTTGAAAGCAGGCCTCAGCGCAATGCAGCAAGAAGCCTTGCTAGATGATGGTCAAAAACTGCCTCCACCAAAGGCCAACCATTATTTCATGTCAGGTTTGCTGACTAACTTGTCTAACCCGAAAACGCTGATTTATTTCAGTAGTGTGTTTTCATTGGCACTGAGTTCTAGCGCAAGTCCCTATTTAAAAATGCAACTTGCGGTGATTATTCCAATCCAAACTTTTATGACTTTTGCACTGTTGATGCTGCTTTTGTCATTACCTAAAATTAAGGCGGCATATCAGCGTTCAGGAAGTTATATTGACATTTTTTCTGGCGGGTTGTTCCTGATTTTTGCTTTATGGCTTTGGTATGATGCTCTCGCAATCTACATTTAAGTCATTTTTAAGCTCTTGAGATGATTGAGCCTGTTCCAAGCTAGACACTTCGTCTTTTTTACTTTGCGCATAGCGGTTGGGCTGCAATGTCGCTTCGGTATTTTCTGAGCCCTTATAGCTACGACTGCGGTTGGCACGTTCGCGTAAACCGCCTTTTTTAATCAACTGAACCATTCTTTCTTCCTCATCGTTGCATCTTATTTTAATAAACAATCGCGAGAAAACTAAAGGGTTTTGAGCAAATATGACGGAATACGTCAAAAACTATTATGTTACAAAATGAAATTGTCATGATTCGGTGTTATAAAGAGGAATATGCGTTAAATCAATTGATTAATCTTTCAGTGTAAGCCGTTGCTGACATCACTTCAGGTGAATTGCGCTTGAGTCTCAACAAATACTCACATAAGATAAATGAATCTAACATTCTGTGAGGCAGGGTGATGGACAATAAAAACAAGAAAGGACAAAAACAAGGGGGTAAAGTCATGCTCTATCAATACCACTGCGCATGTTGTGAAACAGTTGTCGCGTCAACAGATAAAGACTGTCCAAACTGTGGATCACATAATATTCGAAGTCCTTTTGGATTTTGGATTTTCTGTATTGTTGCATGTCTTGCAGCAGCGATTATCGTTAAATCTGTACAAGTCTATTTGGCCGACCGAAACAGTGAACCCGCTGCGGTAACATCATTGTTTGATGTGTTGAATCATGAAAACAAGCCTAAGTAGTGAGGTTCAATGACTTCACGGTTGAACTATTTTCCATCAGTCAAAATAAAAAACCCGCATTAAGCGGGTTTTTTGGATCAAACTTATAGACCAGCTGAAGCTTTAAGTGCTTCCACTTTGTCTGTTTTTTCCCACGTAAATGCTGTATCTGAACCTTCACGACCGAAGTGACCATAAGCAGCGGTTTGCTTATACATCGGTTGAATGAGGTCAAGCATACGAGTGATCCCGTATGGACGTAAGTCGAAGTGTTCACGGACTAATGCAATGATCAACTCTTCAGATACTTTTGCTGTATTGAAGGTATTGATCGAAATAGACGTTGGCTCAGCCACACCAATGGCATAAGACACTTGAATTTCACATTTGTCTGCAAGGCCCGCAGCTACGATGTTTTTCGCAACATAACGACCTGCGTAAGCAGCAGAACGGTCAACCTTAGATGGATCTTTACCAGAAAAAGCACCACCACCGTGACGTGCCATGCCACCGTAAGTGTCTACGATGATTTTACGACCTGTTAAACCACAGTCGCCCACTGGACCACCAATCACAAACATTCCTGTTGGATTGATGTGGAATTTGGTGTCTGCATGGAACATTTCAGCAGGGATCACTTTTTTCACGATTTCTTCAATCACAGCTTCTTTTAAGTTGCTTTGAGAAATTTCAGGATCGTGCTGGGTAGATAATACGACTGCGTCTAAACGAACAGGCATGCCATTTTCATAAGCAAAAGTCACTTGGCTTTTTGCATCTGGACGTAACCATGGTAAAGCGCCACTACGACGTAGTTCAGCTTGCTTTTCCATTAAACGGTGTGCATATGAAATTGGAGCAGGCATAAGCACGTCAGTTTCACGGCTTGCATAACCAAACATTAAGCCTTGGTCACCTGCACCTTGATCTTCAGGCTTTTGACGGTCTACACCTTGAGCAATCTCTGGTGATTGTTTACCAATCATGTTGATCACAGCACATGTTGAACCATCAAAACCAAGGTCAGAATGGTGGTAACCAATGCCATTTACGGTTTGACGAACAATCGCTTCGAAGTCAACATTTGCAGTTGTTGTGATTTCACCTGCAAGTACTACCGCACCCGTTTTTACAAGCGTTTCACAAGCAACCCGCGCATATGGGTCTTCTTTTAAGATCGCATCCAAGATAGCATCACTGATTTGGTCAGCCATTTTATCTGGATGGCCTTCGCTTACAGATTCCGAGGTAAATACAGCGTACTCGCGCATAAGTCCTATCACAGTTAATTTAAAAGACGCAATATGGTACATCGACTTAGCCGTTTGAGCCAGTTCTACACGACCAAAATGACTGAATTTATTTCAATTCAACGACTTTTTATCTGATATAAGCATCTAAAAAATTGATATAGCGTTTATTTTTAGTTCGAAATGACAAAGTCACGGGTTCTGCTTGAAAGTTTATGGGTGCATATCATGAGATTTTGTGCTTTGGTTATATCTAATTGTAAAACAATAGTTTGTTTGAGTTTTTTTTGGCGTGGTGTTAAGTTAGTAAATAAAAAATGCTCAAAATAAGTATCAGAAAATAATCGATAATCTGTAGTAATTCATGAATAATTTAAAAAAGTGAATAAAATTCACCATGAGTGTTTAATTGTATGTAAAAAATACAAATGTATCTTGTGATGTGTTTGATACTCAAGGATAACGGTTTGTTCTGATTAGTGAATAGGGTGGCCGAGCTTTGCTTTTAAAAAGTTGGCCATTCTATCGTGTGGAATTTGAACTAAAAGAAGCTAGAGAGACATTTCTGAGTGAAATTGTTGTGATTTTAGGCAATGCCCGCATTTATTAGACATTGATGATGAATAAATAGCGAAATATTGTCCATTAGGCTTTACCCATTCCTCTTTTTTTAAGACAATACACCTATCTTTGAATTCTATTCATCTTACTCTTTAAATCATTTGTTTGGACTCTGACCTATGACAACCCCGCTTAACGAACGTCGTATTGCAAACGCAATTCGTGTATTGGCAATGGATGCTGTGCAAAAAGCAAACTCTGGACATCCAGGTGCGCCAATGGGGATGGCTGATATCGCTGATGTGGTATGGCGTGAGTTTTTCAACCATAACCCGACTAACCCACAATGGGCGAACCGTGACCGTTTTGTACTATCAAATGGTCATGGCTCTATGCTGCAATATGCGTTATTGCACCTTACGGGCTATGATTTATCAATTGAAGATTTAAAAGCATTCCGTCAACTGCACTCTAAAACGCCGGGTCACCCAGAATTAGGTTATGCACCAGGTATTGAGACTACAACTGGCCCGCTTGGTCAGGGGATTGCAAACGCAGTTGGTTTTGCTCTAGCTGAAAAAACCTTAGCAGCGCAGTTCAACAAAGATGAGATGAGCGTTGTTGACCATTTCACTTACTGTTTCTTAGGTGATGGCTGTTTAATGGAAGGTGTTTCTCACGAAGCATGTTCACTTGCAGGTACTTTAGGTCTAGGTAAACTAATTGCTTACTATGACGACAACGGTATTTCGATTGATGGTGAAGTAGAAGGTTGGTTCTCTGACGATACAGAGCAACGCTTCTTGGCTTATGGTTGGCAAGTACTTAAAGCTGATGGTCATGATGCAGATGCATTACGTACTGCAACTTTGCAAGCAAAAGCTGAAACGAAAAAACCAACAATCATCATCTGTAAAACGATTATTGGTCTAGGTTCACCAAATAAGCAAGGTAAAGAAGACTGCCACGGTGCGCCACTTGGTAATGACGAAATCGCATTAACACGTGAAGCATTGGGCTGGACTGAAGGTCCATTTGAAATTCCTGCTGACATTTATGCAGCATGGGATGCAAAAGCAAAAGGGACGGCTTCTGAAGCGGCTTGGAATGAATTATTTGCGCAATATGCAGCAAAATATCCAACTGAAGCAGCTGAACTGAAACGTCGCCTTTCAGGTGAATTGCCAGCTGAATTCCTTGCTCAAGCAGATGCATTTATCGCAGAAACTAATGCAAAAGCTGAAACCATTGCTACACGTAAGGCAAGCCAAAACACATTGCAAGCTTTCGGTCCATTATTGCCTGAACTATTAGGCGGTTCTGCGGACTTGGCTGGTTCTAACTTAACACTTTGGAAAGGTTGCCAAGGCGTTCAGGACAATCCTGCAGGTAACTACGTACACTATGGCGTACGTGAGTTTGGTATGACTGCCATTGCAAACGGTGTTGCGCTTCACGGTGGTTTCATTCCTTACGTTGCAACATTCCTTATGTTTATGGAATATGCGCGTAATGCAGTACGTATGTCTGCGTTGATGAAACAACGTGTAATCCATGTATATACACATGACTCAATTGGTTTGGGTGAAGATGGTCCAACGCACCAACCTGTAGAGCAAATTGCGTCTTTACGTGGTACACCAAACTTAAATACTTGGCGTCCATGTGACACGGTTGAAGCAGCTGTGTCTTGGAAGTCTGCACTTGTACGCTCAGAAGGCCCAACTGCGTTGATCTTCTCTCGTCAAAACCTACCATTCCAAACACGTACAGATGCACAAATCGCAAATGTAGCGAAAGGTGGTTATGTATTGGCTGAAGAAAAAGGCGAATTAAAAGCGATTATTATTGCGACGGGTTCTGAAGTATCTTTAGCAATGGAGGCGCATGCACAACTTGAAGGTGTGCGTGTCGTGTCTATGCCATGTGCAGAAGAATTTGTGAAGCAAGATGCAGCGTACCGTGAAGCGGTTCTTCCATCAAACATTCGTGCGCGTGTTGCTGTTGAAGCGGCACATGTAGACTATTGGTGGAAGTTTGTAGGTTTAGACGGTCGTGTAATTGGTATGACGACTTATGGTGAATCTGCACCTGCGAAAGACTTATACCAATACTTCGGTATTACCACTGAAGCAGTTGTTGCTGCGGTAAAAGAATTGACAGCTTAATTTTTAAAATTAACTGTTTGAAGGACGCTCCAGTTTAGGGGCGTCTTTTATTTTGAATGGTGTATATAATATGCAAGCTGCTGCTGAAGTAGCTGCATAAATTTTAGGTGATGATATGAGCTTGTACGATCAAATTCATGATGAAGTTGTATTGATGGATGCGGGCGAACAGAAGTGGATTGGACCAGATCTACCTTTGGAGGCGATGGTTGCTGTTGAACTGTTATTGCAAGATTTAGCAGAAGATAAGCAAATTAAGATCCGTCGTAAAAACCATGAAAAGCAGACAGGTATGAAGTTAATTGATAGGATTCTGATTGAAAAACTATGATGGTTGTCACGTCTAAAAGAAGCCTTATTGAAGCGATTCAATAAGGCTTTTTCTTTGTGGAGATTTCAGCTTAAATAGGCTTTGTTGCACAAAGATTTGAAATGCAAAGCACCCCTAATTGAGCCAAATTTAAGGCGTAACTTGGGTAAGTGGTCGACCTAATTCCGTAAATCTGTTAAGGACTGCTA
>NZ_JBICLH010000066.1:0-96966 GCF_043105125.1 Acinetobacter sp. TYF_19 | reverse complement strand
CCCGCTCGACTTGCATGTGTTAAGCCTGCCGCCAGCGTTCAATCTGAGCCATGATCAAACTCTTCAGTTAAAATCATTAGTAGCTTATGGCTACAAATCTTGGCTCATCAATTTTCTGACAAATATTTCTCAAATAAACTTCGAGTAATTTTTACCATCAATCAATGAAATATTTTCGATCGATCAATCAGTAAAAATCCACACAAGTTGTTCTTCATAATCTCTTAATGATCTTCTTGCTGATTCGTCATCAGCAAGCTAGGTCGGCTATACTACTCTCTTCCCAGAGAAAGTCAACTGGTTTTGTTAATTATTTTTAAACTTATTCAAGACTTCCAGATTCTACTACTTGGGCTAAATCTTTGTTTCTTAACAAGTTTTAATCAACATCACCGCCGATGGATGTGCATTCTACAGCATTTCCAAACCAACACAACCCCCTTTTCTCAATTATTTATAAAAAAACTTCCACTTGTTTATTTATTCAGCAAAATGTCGCTTTTTTACTAACATTTCTTAAAATTTGATTTAACAATGAGCAATAAAGAGCTGTTAAGATAGTTAAAAGATTATTTTTTTAATTCACCTGCTGATTATAAAGTTCCGGAACTCTTTTATATGCAACACATTCGCCACTTATGTGCTGGTCTACTCTTTGTAGGCTTTACAACATTTGCATTTGCTGAAGATGTAGCGCCTACAGCTGCCAGCGAAATAGATACCAGTGCTGATCCGCAAACAGCTCAATCTTCTTCGCTTAAAGAATTAAAGAATATTAAAGCAAAAGATTTAAAAGTAGATGCCAATGCAGCACAACCTGATAATGTAAAAGATCCGCTTCAACCTTTAAATAGACAAATTTTTGCCGTCAATGATGCTTTAGACCGTGCAGTCGTTCGCCCAATTGCGGTGGAATATAAAGAAAAGATCCCTTCTCCGATTCGTGACTCTTATAGTGGCTTTCGTAAAAACCTCGGTGAACCTTGGAATGCAGTGAACCAACTTATACAAGGTCGTCCCGGCCGTGCCGCAAAAACTTTAGGTCGATTTACCATTAATACGGTAACTACTTTAGGTTTTGCAGATCCTGCTTCGCGCTTGGGTTTAGAAACTGAAGATGAAAACTTTGGTACGACTCTTGGCTATTGGGGGGTTCCATCTGGCCCATACCTCGTGCTTCCTGTTTTTGGGCCAAGTACTTTCCGTGATGGTTTTGGCTTGGTTGTTGATGGCTATGCGCGCCCACAAAAATACATATTAGAAGATGAAGAAGGCCTGTATTGGGCCGAACAGACTTTACGTGGTATTGATGTGCGATCACAACTGATTGATATTGAGGGTGCGATTCAAGGCGACAAATATTCCTCAATTCGTGATATTTATTTACAACGTAAAAACTTCATTATTGCTGAGAAAAAAGGCCAAGAAGCTGAAGGAATGTTCATTGATGAGGTCGGTGATGATGATTCTTCTAGCTCTCCATCAACCAATGAATCGCATCAAATGTTAGATACGGAATAACAATGTATTGCAGCTAGAGTTGAATTTTTTTTCTCTAGCTGTAATTTGCTTGTTATAGTAAAGCAATAGCTTAATGCTAAGGATAAGCCATTTTTTTTATGTATTTCATTCAACCTTCTCGCCATATTCCATATTTAGAACAGGTGCTAGACACACTACCAAGTGTGCAAATGATTCGCATAGAAGACATTGATCTTTATGACCCGACTATTATTGCTATTGCCGACATCCAAGATTATTTAGATTATAAATGGACACTGCCTACCATTGTTCTTGCCTTTGAAAATGAAGGTAGTGCTTTAGCCCAAGCTTGGGAACTTGGTGCTTTAGCAGGTTGGATGTGGAATAAACTGCCCAGTAACCCACAGCAATCCTTACTCAAAATTGATGCTCAATATAAGCGTAATCAAGACAGTCGCGATCTGCCTTCCGCAGCAGAGTTACAAAAGCGACTTTTACCAAATCCTATAGAACTCCAAAACTACACCGTTGAAACATTTTTTCAGCCTTCTGCTTATTTGTCTGGGGACTGGTTTGATTATTGGAAAATTAGCGATAAAGAAGTGATGTTCTATTTGGCTGATGTATCCGGTCACGGGGTCACCAGCAGCTTATTAACCTCTTGGATGGCGGCTTTTCATGGTCGTGCCAAAACACCGCGCGAACTCATTAAGAAACTCAATGGCATGTTGGTTCAAGAGAATATTGAAAAGCACATCACCATGATTGCAGGGATTTTAAACCTCGAAACACATCAACTTCGTTGGTCGAGTGCAGGACATTACCCCCCAGCAATTATCTTCGAGCCAAATCAAGCTCCTAAAATATTACATACCAGTAGTTTTCCTCTGGGCCTTACTGAAGAACTGGAAGTTGAAGAGCATGAATGTGTGCTCAACCGCCATGCCCGCTTCATTATTTGTTCCGATGGCGCACTCGAACCCTTTAATGGTGGACTGAATGATCAGTTCACACAATTGGTCTATCATTTGCAAAATCAATCCTTTGAAGCACCAGAGCATGTTGCAGACGATATTGCTATATTAAGTTTACGCCGAATGAATTAATCAAATTATCAATAACTTATTACAATATCCTATCTTCTAAGACTGTTAGATACTTGAGTAAGTATTTGCCCTATGGGATAATTTCCTATCCTTCTCTGCAAATGGCATTTATATGTCAACAGGTCATGTTGAATATGCAAGCTTGAATGGAACGCATATTTTTAAGCTTATTGGCGAAGTGCGTGCCCAATCTTGTATCAGTCTAGACAAACTTTTAAACCGTATTGAACAACAGTCAAATGTTGTTGGTGCAATCGTAGATTTAACCCAAACTACATTCATCGACAGCACTGTGTTAGGCATTTTGGCAAAGTTAGGCTTAAAGCTTAAACAGATCCATAATATCCAAGCTGTCATGTTGTCCACCAACTCTGATATCACTACCTTAGCCAACAGTATGGGGCTAGGGCAGGTTTTTGTGATTTTAAACTACTGTGGCGATCCAAACGTTTGTACCCTCGAACTGATGGAAGAGCACATTACACATCGTAATATGTTAAACACCGTACTAGATGCACATAAAACTTTGATGGAACTGAATCAAAGTAATCAAAATATGTTTGAACCTTTGGTCAAACAGTTGCAAAAAGAACAAGACAGCCTCGATCAAGTGTCGCAGCAACAAAACGCATAACAACAAATTTTGTAGGCCCATTTATGACTTTACTTTCTGTTGTACAAATGAACTCTCAAAATGACATTGAAGCAAACTTCCTTGTCATTGAGTCTCTCATTCAACAAAGTAAAGTAAATAGTGCTGAACTGATTGTGTTTCCCGAAAACTTCGTTTGTTTTGCCGCAGGCAAACAACGTGAGACCGCAGCACAGTTTGAAGACATTCAAAAGCGTTTAGAAAATCTTGCTCATCAATATCAGATCTGGATCGTCGCGGGTACTCTCCCATGCCCGTTCCGTCCAGATGGTTCTGTTATTGAGGATGGTCGTGTTCGTACAGTCAGTCTTTGCATTAGCCCTGAACGTACTGAAGCACGTTATGACAAAATTCATTTGTTTGACGTACAAGTTGGCGATGCTGTGGGTGGCTACCAAGAATCGAAGTTTTTTGAACCTGGTACAGATGTCGTTGTGGCAAAAATGCCTTTTGGTATTATTGGCTTGATGGTTTGCTATGACTTACGCTTTCCTGAACTGGCTTTAACTTTACGCGCGCGCGGTGCAAATATTTTGACTGCACCCGCTGCGTTTACCTACACCACAGGGCAAATGCACTGGCAGTTATTATTACAAGCCCGTGCGATGGACAGTCAATGTCAGGTTTTAGGCGCCGCACAACAAGGCTGGCATGGTGAAAAGAGACAAACTTGGGGACATGCAGCGGCAACCAATAGCCGTGGTCAAGTTTTGGATTTGATTCTTAACCCGGGCGCACAGTTGATTACGGTTCCTTTTGACTTGGCAGAACAAGTTCAAATTCGTGAAAGTATGCCGTTGATGCAACATCGGAAATTAATTCAACTCTAAAGATTTAAATAAAGTAAAAAGCAAATCTTAAGTTTTTTCATGAACTCATTTTTAATATTTTCACTGAAACATTAAATCGATAATAATGAAAATATTTTACTCCTCACACCTCTACTTCTTTCATTTCTGCACACCTTGGTATTTGCAAAAACAAATGATCTATATGCACTTGCAAAAAAGAACTCAGAAACCGAATGCGTTCGAAGCTTAGCCCAACCCGTGCTTTTAAAAAATAAAGTACGGAATCATACATTTTCAATTAAAAATACGATGGATGATTTTTCTATTTTATACGGTTTAGAAACAGCACAACTTGAAAATAAGCAAACTATACGACTTAAGCACATCAGTTGTGAATCTTATGGTTTCGACATTCAACTCATTCTAAATTCAACCGATATTGAAAAAAATCACAAACTTTGTCAAAGCTGTTTCATTCAAGAGTTATGTAGAATCGCTATTTATTTGCAACAAGATGATCGTGCGTTTTATTTAGATGGTATTACTGCTTTAGAGCAACAATTTACAAAATCCAAGACCTTTGAAATCAATATTGACTATATGCTTAAGGGTACAGAAGAAATGCCCCAAACCTTTTCTTTTAAGCAGATTCAAAAGCAAAAAAATGGACAATATCTGATTCATTTTAGGAATAGCACAGGTCCACTTTAACTCTTTTCTATTTAAAGATTACATTTACAAAAACACTGCTTATTCTTTCTGCAATTTAGGACAGGATAAGAACTCAAATACAATATTCAGGGAATCACAATGTCTTTAGAAAAAGTAGTTTATACAGCACATGCTAAAGCGACAGGTGGCCGTGATGGTCGCGCAACCTCTTCTGATGGGATTTTAGATGTAAAACTCACCGTTCCTAAAGAAATGGGCGGCGCAGGTGGTGGAACGAACCCTGAACAGCTTTTTGCCGCAGGTTATTCTGCATGTTTTCTAGGTGCAATGAAGTTTGTTGCTAACCGTGACCAATTAAAAATTACACCTGATGTTTATATCGAAGGTGATGTAGGTATTGGCCCGATTCCAACAGGCTTTGGTATTCAAGTGACCTTGAACATTCATTTAGAAGGTTTAGAGCAAGCAGAAGCGCAAAAATTAGTGGATGCAGCACATATTGTTTGCCCTTATTCAAATGCAACACGTGGAAATATTGATGTGACATTGAATGTGATTGTTTGATTTTTAAATGAACATCCACCTAAAAATAAAGACTAATTTTTAGGTGGATTTAATTTATTCAAATATTCTATATTGACTTAAACAATGTAGTAAAACACCTAAAATGAAACGTGACAAATCAAATGATGAAACTTTTCTTCAACTGACTAATATTGTAAATAATTTCAAATCGACCGATGAAAATTATCTCCTTTCCTATCCTTATTTTTTAAATTACTTCCAAAATTTAGAATCTATCAATTTAGAGAATTTGGTTATCGGAATAAGTTTTACTTATTCTTGGATGCCCACGATCCTAAAAGCGCTAAATCTTAAAAATACAGAAGAAGTTCTCTTCATCTTAAATGAAATCAAAAAAGGCAAACTTATCGATGAACAACAACTTACAACGCTAAAAACTACCTTTAACAATTCACTTGTTGGTACATCAAAACTCTTACATTTTATAAACCCAAAGCAATATGCGATTTGGGACAGCCGTGTTTTTAGATTTCTAAACGATGTAGAACCACATAAATATAGACTAGAAAAGCCCAGAGCTTATATTGAGTATTTAAAGCTGATCGAAGAGCTAAAAAATGAAGAACCCTTCACAACATTTTTTGAGTTAATGAAACAAAAAGTTGGTTATGACATTACGGAATACAGAGCACTGGAACTTGCATTTTTTAAAGGCACTCAATTCAAAATAAATGAGCCCTCCTAAAATTTCATTTTTTAAATTTAATCTTTAGCTTTATTCATTACTCTGCCGCTTCATTGGTCACACGCAATACTTCTTCCAGTGTGGTTTTCCCCGCCAATACTTTACGCAAACCATCATCACGAATAGAACCTGAGTGTTGTCTTGCATAACTTTCCAATTCATATTCAGCGGCATTGCCATGAACTAAACGGCGCATCTGATCGTCCACAGCGACAATTTCATAAATCGCCGTCCGCCCCGTAAAACCCGTATGTGAACAACGTTCACAGCCATTCGGTTGAGGTAACTGAAGTTCTGATTTTGGGTTCAAATGCTGAAACAGTTGTGTTTCAAAAGTATCGGCATCATGCCAAATGAAACAATGGCTACATAAGGTGCGCACTAAACGCTGTGCAATGACACCAATCAAAGAACTCGACAGTAAAAATGGTTCAATGCCCATGTCTTTTAAACGAGTGACCGCACCAATGGCCGTATTGGTATGCAGTGTAGATAGAACCAAATGCCCTGTGAGTGATGCTTGTACCGCAATTTCAGCCGTTTCCAAGTCACGGATTTCACCTACCATGACTACGTCTGGGTCTTGACGCAGCATGGCCTTTAAGGCTCTCGCAAAAGTCATATCGACTTTGGTGTTGACTTGTGTCTGTCCAATCCCTTCCAGTTGGTATTCAATCGGGTCTTCTGCGGTCAATATATTTTTCGAACCATCATTAAGGTCTGAAAGCGCCGCATAAAGCGTTGTTGTTTTACCCGAACCTGTCGGGCCTGTGACCAAAATAATCCCGTGTGGACGGTGCACCAACTGTGTTAAACGCTCATAGTCAGGTTTCAATAAGCCCAAATGGGTCATGTTCAAACGACCGGCTTGTTTATCTAATAAACGCATCACCACACGCTCGCCATGTGATGATGGCAAAGTCGATACACGCACATCGACTTCACGCCCAGCCAAACGCAGTGAAATACGGCCGTCTTGCGGAATCCGTTTTTCTGCAATATCCAGTTTTGCCATAACTTTAATACGAGATACTAATAACGGTGCAAGTTCACGGCGTGGCTGAACAATTTCACGTAATTGCCCATCGACACGTAAACGCACCGACAGTTTCTTTTCAAAGGCTTCAATATGAATATCGGATGCGCCAACACGAATGGCTTCAGACAATAACGCATTAATCAAACGAACAATTGGAGCATCATCTTCTTGATCCATCAGATCTTCAGCTTCAGGCACTTGGTCAGCTAAACTAAGTAAATCGGGATGATCTTCTAAACCAGCGGCCACTTGTTGTGATTCGCCACTGTCCCCTGCATAGCTACTGCTTAAAAGCTGGTGAAATTCTTCATCACTACACAGTTGATGTTGTGCTGCCACACCTAAAAAACGACGTGCCTCTTGCAAAGCCAACAACGGCGTACTTTCACGGCGCACAATAAAGGCTTGATCGCCTTCGTAACGCAACAGCACGCCATGACGCTTCGCAAAACTATAGGGAATTTGTAATTGTTTAAGCACTTGCATCTTAAAATTATAATAATGATGAAAAATATTATTTTGAGTGTACTCTAAGCATATGACAGCGTGAAGTCTGTTTTTCACTGATTTGCAATATAAGGAAATGTGCTGTTGCCTAATATGAATGAACTGTTTGAATCGGATAGCCCCAATTTAAAATGGTGGGGGGAATACAACTTTGAGTTGAATCAAGCTCGTGCGTGGCAGTTCGGCTCATTACTTTTTCGCCTCACCCGCGGTCTACAAGAATGGCGTTTAGAGTTTCATCGTCCTCAAGTTCAGTATGACTATGAGCAAAAATGGCATGCGATAGAAGATCCACATTTCGCCTTTCCGCAACCCGTTGAAATTAAACGCTACATGTTTAAAAACACTCACCATACGATTCAACTGATGCCACGTTTGGCCGATCGTTCAGTGGTAATTAAACCTGTCGATCCGATTTATATTCCAGCCGGTCAGCGCGGGACGTTGTATATCAGCACTCCGTTATGGATTTCGGGTTTTATTGAAGGTCAGCGCGATCCCCTATTTGATATTCCTGTGATTTTACCCAAAGAAACTTGGTTTGGGCCAAACCACCGTACAGGTGAAATTGCCTACGCTACGGCTGTCGATGGTCGAACTGAATTGCATCAACTCAAACCACGTGCATTTCGTGCAGTGACGCCCATTGAGTTCCACAACACCAGCCATTTACAACTGCGTTTTGACCGCATGAACGTACCTGTTTCAGCCCTGCCTTTATTTTATAGTGAAAGTACGGATCGACTTTGGACATCGCAAATTAAAGTCTTACATGAAGGCGCCGATCGGCCACCGCGAATCCGTATCGAGAACCGTACGCCTCCGCATGCAGGCAAAGTGATTTATGTGCATCCACCGCGCTCTTCGGCGAGCGCATTATTTAATATGTTTGATTCATTCTTCTAAGGGGGACAGATGCCAAACTCAAATATTCCCCAAGAAATTACCAGTAGCCTAAAAGGCATTTTTACCAACATCAATACAGAACGACTAACGGAAATCTTAATTGCCTTAGTGCTGTGTTTTGTTGGGTTTCTCTTGGCACGTCTGGTTTCAAATACCTTTATCCGAACCATTGGCACCAAGTTTAACGCCCACCAACGACTGGTCTGGCGTCGTGGTATTTTTTACTTTATTTTTCTAATTTTTGTGATGGCCAGCCTCAAAGAAGCTGGTTTTAAACTCAGTGTGTTTTTAGGCGCCGCAGGTATTTTGACGGTTGCTTTGGGTTTTGCCTCACAAACCTCTGCATCCAACTTAATCAGTGGTTTGTTCCTAATTGGTGAAGGTTCTTTTGAAATTGGTGACACCATTTCAATCACCCTTATTCGCGGCAATACCATTGAAGGTGAAGTCATTTCAATTGACCTCCTCTCGGTTAAGTTACTCACTCAGGACAACATTTATGTACGACTACCGAATGAACAACTGATTCGAGCCCCAGTTCATAACCTCTCTAAGTTTCCAATACGGCGTATTCCCATCACCCTAGCGATTAACTTTCATGAGAACATCATTAAAGTACGTGAAGTGCTGATTGATGTCGCCAATAAATATCCTTTGGTGCTTGCAGACCCTAAACCTGCCGTCACCGTCACCGCCTTTCGTGAGTCTTCGATTGAGTTACTGTTTGCCGTGTGGTGTCAGCAAGAACACTTTTTGCAAGTGCGTGATGAAATGCAGGAACGTATTCGTAATGGTTTCTTAGATAACCAAATCGAAATTCCTGTGCCGAAAATGGGTTTTGTCGATCATCCGCTTTCGCGTCCATTATCCAATGAAGAAATTGATCAATATGCCAATGCGCAAGCCTTGAAACGAGAACCGAATATCAAATAAATAGCCTCAGCTCCTTATGATCCCTGCAGACATAAGGAGCTGAATTTGTTTAATTGGTCTTTTCCTCAAGTTCAGGCATCGGTGCAATATACGCAATCACCAACATCACCAAACCTGCACCTAAAAATGAAATCACGCGGGTGAGTGTCCCAATGTGAGATAAGTCAAACAAGACCAATTTCAGCGTCACAAGAACTAAAATACACCCACCAAAAATCCACAATGAACGCAAGTTCCGTTTGGTCGCCGTCAGCATGCAAATGAAAGCCAAACTGACCCAAAGCAAAGTAAAGCTCAGTTGCACCAAGGCGTTTTCCCACATTTTCCAGTCATTATAGGGTGTTGCAAAATAGACATGCAGCGCACGTAGCACCACATAACTACTGAGCCAAAGTAGACTCGACATCATCAAAATGGCACCCAGACTTTTTTCCAAACCCGCTTTCATTTGTAAATTCAGCATCCAAATGAAACCGATCAGCATCGCAATACTGACCAAGTCAAATGGGTTGAAAATGGGTAGCCAGTACCCTGCAAAAGCTTGTTGGCTAAAGATCTGAGAACACACGATCCAAAACAACATGAGCACTAAGGTATTGCGTGCTTGCCAAAACTGTCTCCATCGCGTTTGAGTCGATTGTGTGTAGCACCATGCAGCAAAGGCCAGCGGCAAAATGACCATGCTTAAATACGGCATACTTGGAATGAGGGTTAAGCTGGTCAGCGCTAAACTCAGTAAAGCACCCAAACTCACCCACTCCTGCTCATCCTCTACGCCCTGTAACGGGCGAAGCCACAGCAACGTGAGTAATCCACTCGTTAAAGCAAACAATAGGCGATCTAAACCAGTCGACCACATAATGATGCCATCATGGCTCAAGCCCACCAAGAAAATAAAGGCAACTGCATACAACGGAATCAGGCCAATCCATTTGGGTAATAGCCATGACCAACTGGCTTTACGGTAGAGCAACCATTCATTCAGCACTGTATATAAAAGTACGATGATCAGCAGCGCCATCGTCACCTGACTTTTACTGTGGATTTCATCCAAAAGTAAAATAAACAACATGCTGGTTGCTGAAAGCAGTTGTAAGCAAAAAAAGGCAATGGTGGCAAAAGACAACTGTTGTCTAAAGCGCTCTACACTGTTGGCAACGGCAACCACAGCAAAATAACTCAGACACAGCGCCCAATAGACTTCCGTTGGAAAACGATTGAGCTCCACCACATAGTACAGACTTGAGAGCCCTGCCACGGCCAGTAAGCCCATCGCCAAATAACGACTCAGTGCAGAATTTCGATATAAGGCATACATAAAAATTAGTGCACCCTCAACACTCCACCCCACCACACCCCACTGATCAGGCAGCAAAATAGGGGGAATCAGCGCCAAGAAAACCAAGGTCAAACTGAGATAACTTTGTGCAATCAACTCAACACTGTGGGATCTTTTTAGCAGTTGATAAAGCACGGCATAGAGCGCTGCAAAGCCCAGACTAAAGCCTGCCTGCCAAGTCGTTTCTTCAAAATACATCACATACAAAAAAGCAAAAGCAACAATGGGTGCAGCAAAAATCAAAGCCACATCCAAGATCGGTTTCAACTTAAACTGAGTTAAATCCTCACGCGCCAAAAGTTGGCTATAACGAAAACTCAACCAAATAAAGACCGTACTATGTGCCAAAACCAACAAGGCCAGCATGCCTCGCTCAGGCGCTTTACCCTGATAAAAGGCATAAGCGCCGCCTACGACCACCGTCATTAAAAAAGCAATTTGATTGAGGACTTTCCACGGCCTGAACGTGCTTAAAACCGCGACCGCAATATTGATAACCAAATAATAGGCCACTAGCTCTATCGCAGTGGCATTTCGTACAGGCAAAGTAAAAGGTGCTAAATAAGCAATGATCAGCGCCATCAACGCCAGCTCAATCGACTGCTGTTTTAAACTGAGCCAGAGTGTAACCGCCATCACCACCACAAAGCACAGGCTCGCAATCGCTAAACTTGCAATCACACCGTTGTAGTAAGCAAAAAACAAAGTCAAAAATAAGCCTGACAGTCCAAGCGCTTCCAAAGCCAAAGCAAAACTGCGGTTTTTGTGCCGAAGCACATAACCAAAGATCACAACGCCCACACTTACCGCAGCAACGAGGCTCAGCTTAACAGCGAGACTCAACTGCCAATGTTCGGTGGCAAAGCGTAATAATAAAATAAGCCCAATCAGCAATATCACAATCGCAACTTTTAAGACAGGATTGCCCTGCCAAAGCCAGCGTTTCACTTGCTCACTGAGACTTAAATCATCTGTATTGTTTAGAGTAGTGGGTAAAGAGGGAGCGTTTTCAGATTCTGGGAATCGGTCAGATATCACCTGATGTGGCTGTGCTTGCACGGATAACAATAGATATTCTAAACGACGCAACCATCGAAAGAAAAAGAACAACCAACCACTGATCCCCAATCCAATGAGCCCACCCCATTGCCCCACCATGCCGACTAAAATGACGAAAGCAGCAAGGTAAAGCGGCACTTTTGACGTTGGCTGGAAAGTAATGTCCCGTTGTTCCGCCAAGGTCGTACTGGGGTGTTCAATACTATCAACATAGTGCATAACACTCATGATCAAAGCAATTCCACACAATGCACTCAACAGCGGTACAGCCAGAAACCATGCTGCAATAGCAACAATCGTGAGCCCCATTAACCACATCATGCGAATTTCACGCTGTCCAGTTTGCATCCGTTCTCGATCTCTTTTTCTCATCTTCAAATAATACATCAGCTTGTAGTGCATCTTTAAGCGCATAACCGTAACCATCTATGCCAATCGGTACATCAATACACTTTGTTCTGCGTCAAAATCACGTACAATAAACGGGTTATTTGGATAAGGAATCTTGCAATGCCACCATTTGTCTTGGTCGATGGCTCATACTTTTTATTTCGTGCTTTTCATGCCTTGCCACCGCTCACCACGTCAACTGGCTTACATACCAATGCAATCCGTGGGGCAATTTCTGCCATCCAAAAACTGATGCGTCGTACCCAGCCAACACATATGGCGGTCATTTTTGATACGCCAGAACCAACTTTTCGTCATGTGCTATCACCAATTTATAAAGGTGACCGCCCAAGTATGCCTGAGGAGTTATCAGAACAAATTCCATACTTGCATTCCTTAATTCGTGCTTTGGGTATCCCCTTATACATGCTCCCAGGTGCAGAAGCAGATGACATCATCGGGACTTTAGCCAAACGTGCGGAAGCCGCGGGACAGCAAGTGCTGATTTCCACAGGCGATAAAGACATGGCACAGTTGGTGACCGATAAAGTCACCTTAGAAGACAGCTTTAAAGACAAGCCGATGGATGTGAATGGCGTGTTTGAAAAGTTTGGGGTGTGGCCAAACCAAATTATTGACTATCTGACTTTAATGGGCGATGCCTCTGACGGCATTATGGGTGTTCCGGGTGTCGGGGCTAAAACTGCAGCAAAACTATTAACAGAATATGGCTCAATTGGTGGCATTTTAGAAAATGTCGATAAAATTAAAGGCAAAGTCGGTCAAAACATCAAAGAACATGCTGATGGCATTGCGCTTGATCACCAACTGGCAAGTATTGTCTGTGACTTAGAGACAGGACTGACCTTTGACGATCTGAAACTCCAAGATCCGAATACCGAAGCCTTACGTTCACTGTATACCGAGCTTGAATTCCGTCAGCAGTTGCAATCGCTCGATCATCCAAACAATCCCAATAGTGCAACCTATAAACAAGCAACACAAGAAATTGTAAAATCAGCACAATCTGAAACTGTTATCAATACAGAAGATCAGGCTGTTCAAAGCAGCGTCGATGACCAACTGGGTCAAGCGAACTACCATACTGTGCTCAGTGCAGAACAGTGGACTCAATTATTCAAACGTTTAAGTACAGAAAAACGTTTTGCCTTTGATACCGAAACCACCAGTTTAGACTATCGCGTAGCGAAAATTGTTGGTTTCTCGGTCGCGTTCGATGCGCAAGATGCGTATTACGTTCCACTTGCGCATGATTATGAAAATGCACCTGCGCAGCTAGATCGTGAACAGATCTTGGCGCAAATTAAACCTATTTTAGAAGATGAATCGGTTCAGAAAATCGGTCATCATTTGAAATATGATGCGCATGTCTTGGAAAATCATGGCATAGAGCTAAAAGGCTGGTATTTCGATACCATGTTGGCCTCTTATGTACTCAATGCTGTGGCGACTCGTCACGGGATGGATGATGTTTCACGTCTCTACCTCAGCCACTTAACCACGACCTTTGAACAAGTAGCAGGTAAAGGCGCAAAACAGAAAACCTTTAACCAAATTGAGATCGAAACCGCCGCGCACTATGCGGCTGAAGATGCCCATGTGACCTATCGCCTGTTTGAAGTGCTCGATGCCAAACTACAAAAGCATCCCGAATTGGTCAATATCTTGCACAATGTCGAAATGCCAGTTGCCCGTGTCCTGACCATCATGGAAGAAAACGGCATTGAGCTCGACTTAGGCTTCCTTGACCAACTCGGTGTTGAGTTTGCCAATACCATGGCCAATCTTGAAAGCCAAATTACCGAACTGGCCGGACAAAGCTTCAATGTCAGCTCACCGAAGCAAGTCGGTGAAATTTTGTTTGATAAACTCGGACTCAAGGGCGGTAAAAAAACCGCAACGGGCCAGTACAGTACCTCTGAAAGCGTTTTAGAAAAAATTGACCACCCAATTACCGAGCTAATCTTGGACTATCGTGGGTTATCCAAACTAAAAAGCACCTATACCGATGGCTTATTAAAACAAGCCAACAGTGATACCCATCGTGTGCATACTAGTTACCACCAAGCACTGACTGCAACAGGCCGTCTATCTTCGACCGATCCCAACTTACAAAACATTCCTGTGCGTGAGGAAATTGGACGTCAAATTCGTAAAGCCTTTATTGCTCCACAAGGTCGCGTGCTCTTGGCAGCCGATTATTCACAAATTGAACTGCGTTTAATGGCACATTTCTCACAAGATGAAGCCTTGGTCGATGCTTTTAATCATGGGCAAGATGTACACCGTCGTACAGCGGCTGAAGTATTAGGTGTCGCACTTGAAGATGTTACTTCAGACCAACGTCGTCAGGCCAAAGCCGTCAACTTCGGTCTACTCTACGGCATGTCTGAGTTTGGCTTAACCCGTCAACTCGGTTTTAGCCGTGAAGAATCGCGTGGCTATATTGCGAAATACTTCCAGCGTTATCCGGGCGTGCTCGACTATATGGAACGTACCCGCCAAATTGCACGTGAACAAGGTTTTGTCGAAACCATTTTAGGCCGTCGCTTGTATACGCCCGATATTATGGCAAGCAATAAAATGATCAAACAAGCGGCTGAACGTGCCGCAATTAATGCACCGCTGCAAGGTTCTGCTGCGGACATTATTAAAATGGCGATGATTGCAGTTGATCAAATGCTGCCTAAAGATCAAGCCAAAATGCTACTACAAGTACACGATGAATTGGTTTTTGAAGTCGATGAAAGTATTGCAGATGAACTAGCTTCGAAACTGGCAGACGTGATGCAGTCTGTTTTGCAGATTTCTGTGCCATTGTTGGTTGAAGTCGGCAAAGGTCGAAACTGGGATGAAGCCCACTAAAAAATTTGCACCTTCCTCCTCCTAGGAGGAAGGCTGGTATGGAGGTCATTTGCCTCCTAGAAGAAATATCAACGTCTTCACCTAAAAATTTCAACCACAAAAAAAGGACTCGCAATCGAGTCCTTTTTTATTCGCTACAATCTTATAAACCAGTGAGCAGGACAATCGCCACTTCATTCATAATCATTTCAGCAATATACAGCGCCAAGAACGCCACGATTGGAGAAAGATCAATCATCCCCATATTGGGCAATAAACGGCGAAACGGTGCCAATAATGGTTCAGCCAGCTCTTGAATCACTTCGATATAAGGCGAGCGTGACTGCGTAAACATCACGACCCAACTTAAAATAATCGTTGCAAAAATTAGGTAACGACAGAAACGAATCAAGTCCTGAATCATGGTCACAAAAGTTAAAATAACCAAATGCACAGGACTATTTGGCATCGCTCCAGAGAGATACATGACGCCAAAAATTTTCAGTAAGTACAATAAAACCAAAAGTACTAAAGCCGCTAAGTTAACACGGCCTTTCGCTACATTTGGAAAAATACGACCAAACATATCCACAATTTTTGTGGCTTTTACGGTCGACATCACCACTGGGTTATAAAAGTTAACCGCTGCCAACTGCATGAGAAAGCGGAAGAACACCAGTAAAATTGCAACGTTAATAATGATGCCAAAAATTAGCGCAGAGTTTGCACCCATACTTGAACTTTCCTAAATAAAACGATTATTTGCTACTTTCACTCAGCTCTTGAGCAAGTTCCTGACTTCGCTTTTGAGCAGCAGCCAATGCAGCTTGGATATTTTGTGAAATTTGTGCACGATCAAACACTTCAAGTGCCGCTTGGGTTGTACCATTCGGTGAAGTGACATTTTTACGCAATTCAGCTGGTGTATTTGAGCTCGTGATTGCCATTTGTGCCGCACCCAATGCAGTTTGCAACGTCAACGCCGTTGCTACTTTTTCATCTAGACCGAGGTTTTTACCTGCACGGATCATGCTTTCCATCATATAGAAAAAATACGCAGGACCTGAACCAGACACCGCAGTCACAGCATCAATTTGCGCTTCATCGCCTACCCATAAAGTCAAACCTGTCGCAGCAAGTACTTGGCTCGCCAAATCACGGTCTTCTTTATCTACAGCCTCAGTGGCATATAAACCATGCGCACCTGTTTGTACTAAAGCAGGCGTATTTGGCATCACACGAACAATACGATTAGTGCCAGCTAATGCAGCAATCGTTGCAATTTCAGCACCCGCAACAATCGAAATAATCAACTTACCGTCAAATAAACCGTTTAATGGTTTTAAAACATCGGCTAAAACTTGAGGTTTAACCGCTAAGACCACGACATCAGCTTCACGAATAGCAGATGCGTTGTCCTCAGTCACCACCAAGTCTTTTTCAGCCAATAAATGACGAACTTGTTCAACAGGATCAGAAACCGTAATGCGAGTTGAAGGTAAACCACGTGAAATCAAGCCACCAATGAGGGCTTGAGCCATGTTACCACCGCCGATAAAACAAATATTACGATTCAACACTGCGCTCATGATTATTTCTCTATCCTGAATTTTTTAACTAAGCGATTAAATTTGGTTGCCATCCACCCGCTTCACAATAAGCCGACTCGACCAACCAAAATCCTTTAGGCGTAAAAACACCAAGCATAACATTATCTATGCTTAATATTTGTATTGTATGACGTTGCCACGGAAAAATTTGTGCGCTCTGAATGGCTTTTTTCAATGGCCAAGCCCCAACGCGTCCATACAAATGTAGTTTTTCCCCACCTAAACGCGGTTTTATCTGTAAAGGCTGCTCTAATAATGCAGAAGACAGTCCATATTTTTGTGTTTCAATGCGAAATTGCCCTGAAGCCAATGCATAAGCTTGATCTAAACTAAAACGCTGCCCAATTGGCTCAATCGTGTGAAATTGTTCCGCCAAATACTCTGCTTTACTGACACGAAAGAGCTGTTGTTGATAGCGTACATAATAATATTGGTTCCAATGCAATGCGGCTTGGGCATCCACTTTGGATTCAATCACTTCATCAAACAAGCGTTGCACCATATCAAAAGCAGGACGATATAAATCCTCACCTTTCATCCAAGCAGAGAGCAACTGTCGCTGTCTCGGTGCAGATAACTGACGAAATGGGGTTAAGTTTAAAACCGCAGCATTCCCGCAACTGGCCCAATCTTGTGCCAACACATCAGCCAAAATCGTTTCGGCATCTTGCATCAAATAACTGGTGCGTGCCAAAGCTTGCTGCATTTTCGGAAAGCGTTTTTCTAAGATTGGCCACAACTCAGCTCGGCACCATGCACGATCATAACTGGTATCAAAATTGGTTTGGTCTTGAATATTTCTTAGCTGCATCTCAGCGGCCCACAGCTCAATTTGCTGTCTGGACAAAGCCAATAGAGGGCGCCAAATTGTAAATTGCTCTCGTATGTCGATGCTCTGCATGGCGGCAAGTCCATGAATCCCCGCACCAGAGAGTAATCGGAGTAAAACGGTCTCGGCTTGATCTTGTTGATGATGGGCGAGAACTAAAATTTCATTGCCAAGAAGATGCTTCTGAAAGGCCGCATAACGTGCACTGCGGGCTTGGCTTTCTACATTGCCTGTATCAACATCCACCGCTTGAATCACACATGGGACATCCAAGACATAGCATTGTTCTTGAACAAAGCTGCCCCACTGCGGACTGACATCCTGCAATTGATGATCAATATAGATGGCACGAATGCGCTTGGGAAATAAATGAGACATCAAATGGAGTAGCAACATGGAATCCATGCCACCACTACATCCGATTAAAAAATGAGGCTGTTCAGGCGTATCCTGAAACTCAGTTAAGACACTAGCCCTAAATTGTCGCTGCCAAACTTCATTAAACGTTGGTAACGTGCTTCGCATCGTTCATTCGCATCCATTGGTTGCAACTCAGCCAATGCATCTTTTAAAACGGTTTTTAAAGCATGCATGACTTGTTCTGGGTTGAGATGAGCACCTTCACCTTCATCGACCACATATTCAACAATACCAATTTTCTGTAGTTTTTCCGCAGTCAATGCTAAAGCTTCGCTGGCTTGCTCTGCTTTTTCAGCTGTTTTCCATAAAATAGATGCACAGCCTTCAGGTGAAATGACTGAATAAATACTATGGGACAACATCACCACACGGTCAGCCACACCAATACCCAGTGCACCGCCTGAACCGCCTTCACCGAGTACAGTTGCAATGACAGGCACTTTCAAGCTTGAAAGTTGTGCCAAAGACGTTGCAATTGCTTCAGCCTGACCACGTTCTTCTGCACCCACACCTGGATATGCACCCATGGTATCAATAAATGTAAAGACGGGTAGATTAAAACGTTCAGCCATATCGAGTAAACGTTGTGATTTACGGTAACCTTCTGGGTTACTCATACCAAAGTTATGTTGTAACTTTTCACGCGTACTACGACCACGGTGTTGACCCACAATCATGACTGGCTGACCTTCAAAGCGAGCTAATCCACCGATCATTGCACCATCATCACCAAATAAGCGATCACCATGCAAAGCATCAAATTCGGTAAAAATTTCACTCACATAATCTAAAAATTGCGGACGCTCAGGATGACGTGCAATTTGAACCGTCGTCCATGCTTTGGATTGCGCAGCTTTATTCTTCATAGCTCAACCATAAATCCCTAATTGACCAATTTATTCATCGACAAATTGTTCTGATTGGATATCCAGCTCAACATCCCAATGCTTAAATTGCGCTTGCTCATCATGCAAGTCTGCAACCAGCAAAGGCCATTGCGCGGCATTACCAGAAACACTCAGCTGCCATTGTTGCGCATTGCCTACTGTTAATTCAATGGCAGGAAGCATCTGATCGCTACGACTATGATTCAGTAAAACTGCGAGGCGAAGTAACAAACATAGATAGACTAATTTGTTGCCGCCAACCTTCATCACATCGACACGTGCGTCACTACGCAGCTTACGACGGTGATGGGCCACCAAATGTGATAGATGGTTTTGATCGATTTGCGAGAATCCCGCAATGTCAGAATGTTGCAATAAATATGCGCCATGACGATGGTAGCCCGCATGGCTAATCGCTAAACCAATTTCATGCAGATAAGCCGCTCGACGCAGTAAATCACTGTCTTCTGTGGTTAATTTTAGCGAATCCGCCACACCATCAAACAAATGCTGAGCCATGTTCACGACCCGTTCAGCTTGTTTTGGATCGGCGTTATAACGACCCATTAACGCTTGTACAGAACGATCTCGAATATCCTCATGTTGAAAACGTCCCAGCAAGTCATACATCACCCCTTCGCGTAGGGCACCATCTGAATACACCAATTTATCCAGTTCGAGTACATCAAAAATGGCATACAAAATAGCGATTCCGGCTGGCAAAACTGCTCGACGGTCTTCTTTTAGGCCATCAAATTCCATCTCAGCGACGTGTTTATATTTGAGCAATTTTTCTTTGAGCTTATCTAAACCGTCACGGGTGAGTTCTTCTTTTTCATTACTCCAACCCATATTTACGGTAATTTGACGACACGCTTTGATGGTTCCACTCGAACCGACCACTGTATCCCAACCCGCTTCTTTATAGGTATTGGCAATACCTGACAGCTCCTTACGTGCTGCAACCACGGCTTTATCAAAACTTTTTTGGTTAATTTCACCATCGACAAAGAAGGCTTTAGTAAATGCTACACAGCCCATTTGTAAAGATTCGGTATGAATGGGCTCAAATTCTTCACCAATAATCAACTCTGTTGAACCCCCACCGATATCAATCACAAGGCGGCGCCCACTGTTTACCATGGTATGAGATACACCCAAATAAATCAGTCGAGCCTCTTCACGACCCGCAATAATTTCGATGTGCTTCGGCAAAATTTCTGCCGCTTTTTGAATAAATTCATGTCCATTTTTGGCTTGGCGTAGCGCATTGGTCGCCACAATTCTTAAACGATTCGGCTGAACCGAACCTAAACGTCCGACAAAGCGAGATAAACAGGCCAAACCACGCTGCTGTGCGGCTTCTGTTAAATTTTTATTTTCATCTAGACCCGCTGCTAACTGTACTTTTTCTGACATTGACGCAACTTTTTTCACTTCGCCATGGTCCACTCGAGCAATTGCTAAGTGGAAGCTGTTCGACCCCATATCGATGGCAGCAAGTAACTCTTCATCAATCAAAAAATCAGACATGATTTAATATAAACCTATACAGAATTGTGCTTAGATTAATTCACCTCCATGCAATTTAAAAGCCATTTGTGGTCAGAAATTGACGAGCTTTTAAAATTTCGGCATATATGACAATTGTGTTACACGATCAGTAACATCGTGAGCTTCAATTAGACAAATTCAAACTAAAGGT
This sequence comes from Acinetobacter sp. TYF_19, assembly GCF_043105125.1. Classification (NCBI taxonomy): domain Bacteria; kingdom Pseudomonadati; phylum Pseudomonadota; class Gammaproteobacteria; order Moraxellales; family Moraxellaceae; genus Acinetobacter; species Acinetobacter sp. TYF_19. The sequence continues at coordinate 76,504 of NZ_JBICLH010000066.1, read as the reverse complement.
TGAAAATTTAGTAATCCATCTACTCAGTGATAGCAGGCTATGACATACTATTAGCCATAAAACTATCCAAAAATTGAAACTGGAGTTATCCATGTCTGGCAATATCGTAAATACAACTGATACAAACTTCGACGCTGATGTACTTCAATCAGACGTTCCTGTGCTTGTTGACTTCTGGGCAGGCTGGTGTGCGCCATGTAAAGCAATTGCACCTGTATTAGAAGTATTGGCGAACGAATACGAAGGTAAAGTGAAGATTGTTAAAGTTGACGTGACTTCTTGCGAAGCAACGGCTGTGAACTATAACATCCGTAACATCCCTGCATTACTTATGTTCAAAAATGGTGAAGTTGTTGCTCAACAAGTGGGCGCTGCACCAAAATCGAAATTGACTGCTTTCATTGAAGAAAATATTTAAGCAGCCGTTTAGATTGAAAATGAAATACGCTGTCTAAACAACAGCGTATTTTTTTCGGCTATAAATTGACAAGTCTGTCTTTCTCTCTTATATTGCATGATCAAGAGATAAAGGATTATTCAATCCTGTCATTTTCTTAAAAGACACAACACATAAGATCGCCGCTCGGCAATACAAATTGTTTTGACACGTTTCTCTTCAAACAATGAATCAGTCCTCTGAATTGTTATAGTTCAAATACAATTGCGTTACTTCATTGCATGTCTGCGGCTAAATGTTGCTTCCTTTTCATCCTGTAATTTAGAATTTTTGATTCTTATCTGACCTCCTATGAATTTAACCGAACTCAAGAAAAAACCGATTGGCGAACTCATCAAAATTGCTGAATTTATGGGCCTCGAAGGAATGGCTCGTAACCGTAAGCAAGACATTATTTTTGCCATCTTAAAGCGCCATGCGATGAATGGCGAAGAGATCTTTGGGGATGGCGTTTTGGAAATTCTGTCAGATGGCTTCGGCTTCTTACGCTCTGCAGCGGGTTCTTACCTTGCAGGCCCAGATGACATTTATGTTAGCCCATCTCAAATTCGTCGTTTCAATCTACGTACTGGTGACACCATTACGGGAACCATTCGCCCACCCAAAGAAGGCGAACGTTATTTTGCACTGTTAAAAGTGAACCAAATTAACTACGACACGCCAGAAAACTCACGTAACAAAATCTTGTTTGAAAACTTAACACCACTTTTCCCAACCGAACAATTGGTGATGGAACTTGGTAACGGGACGACAGAAGATTTAACTGCACGTGTAGTTGACTTGGTTGCACCTATCGGTAAAGGCCAACGTTCAATTATCGTAGCGCCACCAAAAGCGGGGAAAACCATGTTGTTACAAAACATCGCTCAGTCGATCGTGCGTAACAACCCTGAGTGCTTCCTGATCGTTCTTCTCATTGATGAACGCCCTGAAGAAGTGACCGAAATGGAACGTACTGTTCGTGGTGAAGTCATTGCGTCAACGTTTGATGAATCTCCTGCTCGTCACGTTCAAGTGGCTGAAATGGTGATTGAAAAAGCAAAACGTTTAGTTGAGCACAAGAAAGACGTTGTGATTCTGCTCGACTCCATTACCCGTTTAGCACGTGCTTATAACACGGTTGTGCCTTCATCTGGTAAGGTTTTAACTGGTGGTGTGGATGCACATGCGCTGGAACGCCCTAAGCGTTTCTTCGGTGCAGCTCGTAATATTGAAGAAGGTGGCTCACTAACCATCATTTCTACAGCTCTGATTGAAACTGGCAGTAAAATGGATGAAGTGATCTACGAAGAATTTAAAGGTACAGGTAACCAAGAAATTACACTGGATCGTCGTATTGCTGAAAAACGTGTCTTCCCTGCGATGAATATCAAAAAGTCTGGCACCCGCCGCGAAGAGCGCTTAATGTCTGAAGACAATCTACGTAAAGTCTGGATTTTACGTAAGTTACTTCATACCCAAGATGAACTTGCAGCAATGGAGTTCTTACTTGATCGCATGAAAGAAACCAAAACCAACGATGATTTCTTTGATCAAATGAAGCGTAAAGCGACCAGCTAACCCGACCTACTTCACCTAAAAAGGCTGTCTTAACGACAGCCTTTTTATTTGGTTGACTTAGCTTACACAAAGCAACATTACATTCCATTCTCTGTAAACTTATTTGCAAGTTTTTGATAAACAAAAATTTGAAATAAAAACCTTCATCTTTTTAAATGTTTATTTAGTACTTATCCAATACTAACCTCATCATTGATTGTTATTTTCTGTTAAAAAAGCCCTGTTTTTAGACCTTTTTTATCACTTTTTTCATCCCAGCTAGTAGCAATTCAAAATGCGCAGTGATAGCATATTTGCAGACCAGTTAGGCTGCTCCTGCATTGTTAGTCCCTAACAAAATTAGGAACAATAAAAGCACACAACAGACTAACGTCGGTTTTTTTTAATCTCATATTTTAGAGAGTGATGCCATGTTATTCAAAAAAATCGCTATTGCTGCTGCAGTTGCTACTACTTTAGCTTTCGTTGGCTGTGCTAAGAAAGAAGAAGCTCCTGCTGCTGAAGCTGCATCTGAAGTTGCTGCAGCATCTGAAGCTGTTGAAGCTGCATCTGAAGTTGCTGTAGATGCTGCTGCTGCTGCTTCTGAAGCTACTGTTGCTGCTTCTGAAGCTACTGCTGCTGCTTCTGAAGCTACTGTTGCTGCTGCTTCTGAAGCTAAAGCTCACTAATCTCTTAGAGATTAGTCAGTAAAAAAGAGAGCCCTTGGCTCTCTTTTTTTATGCTCAAAATTTATCAAAAAACGACGTTCCATTATTTGATAAGAATTTAATCAACCAACCGATCACCAAAAATTTTAAGCAAAAAAAAGCAGATCAATCGATCTGCTCATTTCCCACACGCTGGCGGAATTTCTGCCCTGCGCGGAAGGTCACTACACGGCGTGCAGAAATCGGAATTTCTTCACCCGTTTTCGGGTTACGACCTGGACGTTGGCGTTTATCACGCAACTCAAAGTTACCGAAACCAGAAAGTTTAACTTGCTCACCAGAGATTAGCGCTTGGCTAATCTCGTCAAAGAACAACTCGACCATTTGCTTAGCTTCACGACGGTTTAAACTCGTGAGCTCACTTAGATGGTCAGCCATTTCCGCTTTTGTTAATGCTGTCATGAAGCCCTCAATGTCGCCTGATAAGTGTTTTCCAACACTTGTAAAATATGATCCATACCGGATTTAATTTCAGCATCTTCAAGCGTACGTGATGGGTGTTGCCAAAGAAGTGCAAATGCCAATGAGCGCTTACCGTCTTCAACGCCTTGCCCAGTGTACACATCGAATAACCAAGTCGAGTCTAAAAGTTCACCACCTGTTTTTTCGATAAGTTGCTGAATTTCACTTACATTTATCTTATCACTAATTAAAAGCGCAATATCACGTCTAACCGACGGAAAACGTGATAATTCTGTAAAATTAGATACATAAGTTTGCAAAACAGCCGATTGATCAAGTTCAGCCACCCAAGTCGTGCTCAAATCCAATGCATCTTCTAAAGATGGATGTAATCGACCAAAGTAACCAATAGATTGGCCATCGACTAAAACCTCAGCAGACTGTCCTGGATGCAACCAGCTACGTTCAGAGCGAACATATTCAACCTGCACACGACCTGCTGCCAATACTTCTTCAATTTCACCTTTGAAATCAAAGAAATCCATAGCTTGAGGTTTAGCATGCCAAGTTTCTGACGTTTTTGCACCTGTTGCAATCACTGCAAGGGTAGGAATTTGTTTCAAATCATGAATAGATTCAGCGTCTTGATAGTCAAAACGTAAGCCTAGTTCAAAGAAACGTACACGGCTTTGTTGGCGGTTTACGTTGTATTGCACGCACGGAATCAAACTAGAGAGCAATGTTGAACGCATCACTGCTAAATCGCTTGAAATCGGGTTAGCCAAAGCCAAAGGATTCACAGCCGTATTGAGTTGCTTCTCAAGCTTTAAGTCTGCAAAGCTAAAGCTAATCGCCTCTTGATACCCCAAAGTCACGAGGGTTTGACGAAGCTGAGTCACTTCAAATTGGTCTTGATATTGAGCCAATTTCGCTTCAATTTTTGGCAAACTGATTTGAATATTGTCATAACCATGAATACGTGCGACTTCTTCAATCAGGTCTTGGTAGATTGCCATGTCATAACGGTGTGAAGGTGGTACTACAGACCACTGACCTTCTGCTTTAACCGTCACAGCACAACCTAAACGGGTTAATGCATCCTCAATAAATGCAGCATCTACGCGATAACCAAGCAATTGGTCCACTTGTGCTTGTTCTAGCTCAATCGCTTCACGCTTCGGTAAAACAGCCGCTTGTTCCGCAGTCGTAATCGGACCGAACTCGCCACCCGCCAATTCAGCAATCAATTGTGATGCGCGGTGCATCGCGAGCATTGGGAGTTCAAAATCCACGCCACGCTCATAACGCTGTGATGCATCGGTATGTAAACCAAAGCTGCGGGCACGGCCTGCAATGACTAATGGGGCAAAGAATGCAGACTCTAAGAAAATGTCTTGGGTTTCATCGGTAACAGATGAAGACAAGCCCCCCATGATGCCTGCAATCGCTAATGCTTTTTCATCATCCGCAATCACCATGACTTTTTCATTGAGCTCAACTTCTTGCTCATTCAGGAGAACCAATTTCTCCGCCGTATTCGCTTGACGAACTTGGACTGAACCTTGAATTTTTGCTGCATCAAAAGCATGGAGTGGTTGCCCTAACTCCATCAGTACATAGTTGGTAATATCAACCAAAATACTGTGCTGGCGAATCCCTGAGCGAACCAAAGCACGTTCCATCCACTCTGGGGTTGCTGCTTTAGTATTCACGTTTTTAATCACACGACCTAAATAGCGTGGGCAGCCTTCAGTGCTCACCACAACTTTTTTCTCATCAGCAATAGTCGCAGCAACGGCATTAATTTCAGGTGCAGTCACAGTCAGTTGGTTAATTACCCCAATTTCACGGGCAATACCACGAATACTGAAACAGTCACCACGGTTTGGCGTGATGCTGATATCAATGACATGATCATCTAAATTTAAATATTCACGAATATCCACACCGACAGGTGCATCAACGGGCAGCTCTAAAAGGCCATCAATTTTGTCTTCTAGATCAATTTCAGATGCACCACACAACATCCCTTGTGATTCAATGCCACGAAGTTTGCCTTTCTTGATTTTGAAATCGCCTGGAAGCACAGCACCAATGGTTGCCACTGGGACTTTCATACCAACCCGTACGTTTGGTGCACCACAAACAATTTGTAAAGGTTCCCCTGAACCAATATTCACTGTGGTCACACGTAAACGGTCTGCATCAGGATGTTGCTCTACCGTCAACACTTCACCAACAACCACGCCAGTGAACGGTTTTGCCGCAGGCGATAAATCATCGACCTCTAAACCCAACATGGTCAGTTGATCAGATAAAGTATTGCTATCAACGGCTGGATTAACCCATGTACGCAACCAATTTTCGCTAATTTTCATTTTGTTAAAAACCTATAAATCTAAATTTTTGAATCCCCCTCTAACTCCCTCTTTTGGAAAAGAAGGAGAACCCCGAGTCATCACAAATAACTCCTCTCCTTCAAGGAGAGGCTGGGAGAGGTATAAATCTGTTTAAGCAAATTGGCGTAAGAAACGCACATCGTTTTGGTAGAACATACGTAAGTCATTGATGCCATAACGAAGCATCGCAAAACGTTCCACACCTAGACCGAAAGCAAAGCCTTTGTATTTTTCAGGATCAATCCCTGCTGCCTGCAAGACATTTGGATGTACCATGCCACAACCAAGCACTTCTAACCATTTACCACGCTCATCCATAATATCCACCTCAGCACTTGGCTCTGTGAATGGGAAATAAGATGGACGGAAACGCACTTTTAAGTCTTTTTCAAAGAATTCGTTTAATAGATTAACCAACAAACCTTTCAGTTCTGCAAAGCTGGTATTTTCAGCGACATACAGACCTTCAATTTGATGAAACATTGGCGAATGCGTTTGGTCAGAGTCACAGCGGTATACACGACCTGGACATACAATACGAATCGGGGGTTGCTGGGTTTCCATGGTACGAATCTGCACACCAGAAGTATGGGTACGTAACAAATGTGTCGCATCGAAATAGAATGTATCGTGCATTGCACGCGCAGGGTGATGCCCTGGAATATTTAAAGCTTCAAAATTGTGGTAGTCATCTTCAACTTCTGGCCCAGTTTCAATCACAAAGCCCGCTTTGGTAAAGAACTGACAAATACGCTCTTGTACTTGAGTAACGGGGTGAATACTACCAATCGTTTGACCACGACCCGGTAAAGTAATATCCACCGTTTCACTTGCAAGTTTTTGCGCCAACGCCGCTTGTTGTAATTGTGTTTGGCGTTCAGTTAAAGCACCGGTAATCGCTTCGCGGACTGCATGAATTTGCGCACCAAAATTTTTACGCTCTTCAGGGTCCATTTTACCTAAAGCTTTTGATTGCTCAGCGAGCTGGCTTTTCTTACCCGTAAACTGCACTCGTACTTGATCGAGTGTAGCAAGGTCCTCTGCTGCTGCAATCGCAGCAAGCGCTTCAGTGGTCAGGGCTTCCAGTGACATAGTAACTCTCAAAGCAACAATTTATAAAATTAATAAAACCCCATATTCTATCAGTTTTTAAGCACGTTGATGAAGCTCTACGATCAGGAAAATTTGTTTAGTACATGGTTTTATAATCAGGTTAAGATAGGGCCATCACAGAAGAGAACAACAAACGATGTCGCTTGATCCTATTTGGCAACAACAACTTACTTTAGTGACTTATGGCAATGAATATTTACGCCACAACCTAAGTTTCCAACGTTGGTTAGAACATGCCATTTTTGACCGACATTGCTTTCAGTTCCGTGACCTAAATAGCCAACATTTACTGGCTCAGCATTTTCAGGTATGGCTTGAAGCCTTAAAAAAACAAGGGGTCAAACAGCTCAGTCTGCATAGCTCAACATTGCTAGCAGATGAAAAGAACCCCAACTCAAATATTGAACTCCTCGCTACACCACATATTATTGTGAGCCATCAAGCACAGCAAAAAACTGCTTGGATTTTTGGTAAAGAACTGGCTGAGTGGTACAGCGCTGAACATGATTTTATAGTTCCAAAGGCACAACAAAGCTCAATCCGTAGCGAAAATTTATGGCGTTTTGAACTGAATCACAAACTCAGCAAACGCATTGAAGCGGATTTACAAACGCCGAAATGGGATGAAATCGAGAACTTTACCGAACAAGAACTATTTAGTGCGCCATTTGCACAAGATTTAGTAGAGCCAGAGACGGCAAACTTACCTTACTATGGGCAACAAGATGCCACAGATGCAGTCCACCGTCTCGCTCTTTTACCAACAGATTACGCTGCTGATTATGCACACCAAACGCTGTATCGTTTAGATACACTATCAGCATTGATCCAGACTAAGATTCAACATCCTTATAATGCAGAAGGCCAAGTACTCACGCCAGATGAGCAATTGAACTTACGTCATTTTGAGCAAAAGATTGATGATTTAAGTACCAAGTTTATCGTAAAAGTGGCCAATCACTATCAAACCGCGCAGCTCACACCCAAAGACACAACTACACCACTGGATGCACGTAATCATCCAACACCTAAATTAAGTGCGATAGAGAGCAAGCCTCATGAAATACACCATAAATCGGGGAAAACTGGGGTGTTTGCTTTAATCGTGATTACGATTTTGATCTGCCTAGTTGGCTATTATTTTGGCTTATAAGCTATTAGAGATATATCAAAGCGCTCCTCTCAAAGAGCGCTTTTTTATGGTCTCAATTTGTTCAGGCGGTAATTAGAAGATTGAAGGGCCGGATTTTGATTTGCACCTTATGCTGATTGGCATGTTGATTAATATAATGATTAACCGAAACCACCTCGCCTTCTAGCTCCGCATCAGGTCCATACATAATTTTAACTGACTCGCCTTTTCTGGGAATCATTTCTAATTCCACCGTAATACTTCCCTGTCCCATCCCAGTAATTTCTGCAAGCATATCCTGCTCCTTTTCTTTTTAATCTTTTTATTTATTAGGCATCGACCACCTTTGAGATTAAAGCAGATTTATGTAACTAAAGCTTAACAATTCATCTTGATCGCTGAGTATGCAATGATATTTTTTTATTTAAACGTTATGCTTTTCAACAGCCAACTGGTCTAAAAAACGACTCACCTATTTTGGTGTCTTTAAATGAATCCACTGTATATGTTGATATTCAGGCATCTGCATCATTTTTAAGTATTTCTGTCGGTTTTTAGCATGTGTTTTGATCATCCACCAAATAATCGAGTCCCGACCAAACATCCGTAGCAAGCTTTCCCGATTATTCGAGTTTTCCCATAAATCCTGTTGCGCCCATGCCCGCTGAACCGCACGCTTCACAGAACGGTAAAGGTTGACTGGAAACGGTAAGTCCAACCAAATGACAGTATCAATTTCCGCCCATTTCACAGGAATGGCGCGGGTATAGTTACCATCGATCACATAGCCCTGTGTTGCCTTTTGGACTTCTGATTCAATCTTGGCAAAGAAGACTTCATCGGGACATTCTTGCCAGTCATCAAGCCAAAATAGATTATCAAGCTCGATATAATGCAAATCCAACTTTTCGGCCAAAGCTCTGGAAAATGTAGACTTTCCCGTGGCAGAGGTTCCTACAACATTAATTTTTTTCATAACCATCTACCCAAGACTCGAAAAGAGTTAAAAACTATATCTAGAAGTTTCAATACCTAAAACATTATTAGCAATAAAATTACAATTAAAGTAATAGCCTAAAAACGTAAACACCGATATTCTCTGCACCGACAAAACAATAATTTTTAGTATTTATTCAATTAGTAAAATATAGTTATCGGAATTAAAAAGTGTATCTAAATAGAGCTTATCGCCAAATTGCTTTTGTAAGCTATGGAAATGAATATTTAAATGGTGCCGTTGATACAGAGATCCTAGATAGACATCCATTATTATTCAACCATTTTCCAATATTACGTGATACTAAATACGGTACGCTTTTATGCGGTTCTGCTTCACATCTATTGGGTCGCCTACAAGAATCCGGAGCCATAAAACTGAGTTTACATGTTGCTCAAGACTTGCATATGGAACTCAATGACTCTTCAATTTTTTATTTTTCAACCGATAAAGAAAGTTTTTGTATTGTTGTGCATTATCCTCATAATGAATATAAAGTTTTAATCCTTAGCGATGAAAAACCAACATGGCAAAGTTTTGATGAATATGGAAACAAAGATTTTTATGATTATTCCAATTATTACCAAAATGTAGAGGCATACACGTTACACCACCCATCCCCTCAAGCAATTTCTACTATAGAACAAGACTTAAAGCCAATCAATTGGGATACTTTTTTTAAAGACACAGAAGCACGTCTTTATTTTAATGATATGGCAAAACAATATGGCAGTTATCCAATTCCATTAGATATCAATAATTGCTATGTCGGCGATTTATTCAATGATTCTATAAAAGAGCAGTATCCGATATTTCCATTCACTATTCGAAAAAATTACGCTTCGAATTTGATAGAAAATACAGCTTTATTAGAACAGCAATATTCCGCTGCATCACATTCAAAAAATGAATATTCCGATTATGTTCAAATGAATAGTAACGAAAAAGATACTTTTTCAGCAGCCTATAATCAACTGACCCTACTCCGCCCACTAATCTTTAAACACTGTGCAAATCAATATCAGTTTTCAGACATTAAAAATTGCAATTACTTGTCCAATATTCCCGAAACAACAAAAGATTCTTCTTTTTCTATTGAAAAAAACACCGTTCAAATTCCGACATCTAATGATGTAGTAGAAAATACCGCGCACCTAAAAGACATAGAACATCAAGTAGAAACAAAGAGCGTAGCTTTAAGCTCTTTTAATTTATTCAAAATCATGAAATTTTTATGGTACATCATTTGGTGTTACTGTGCATTGTGGACTTTGGCATTCTATTCCGTATCGTGGGGAAATACTTTTATACTAACGATTGCATTTTTATATGCACTTTATAAAAGCATCATCCATTCAAACAATAAAAAAGACCGCTAAAAAGCGGTCTTTCTTTAAGTCTTAAAGACTTATGCAGCTAATGCATCTTTAGCTTTAGAAGCTAAAGCAGCAAATGCAACTGCGTCATGCATAGCGATGTCAGCAAGTACGCGACGGTCGATAATCACTTGAGCTTTTTTCAAGCCAGCGATCATACGGCTGTACGATAAACCATTTAGACGAGCACCAGCATTAATACGCGCAATCCATAGAGCACGGAATTGACGTTTTTTCTGACGACGGTCACGGTAAGCGTATTGACCCGCTTTGATTACTGCTTGGAACGCTACGCGATATACGCGTGAACGAGCGCCGTAGTAACCTTTAGCACGAGCAAGAATTTTTTTATGACGGCGATGAGCCTGTACACCACGTTTTACACGAGCCATTTATAATCTCCTTAGATGTATGGGCACATACGACGAACTGAAGCAACGTCACTCACGTGAACCATTACACAGCCGCGTAATTGACGAATACGCTTAGCAGATTTTTTGGTCAAAATGTGGCGTTTGAACGCTTGTTTACGCTTGAAACCGTTAGCAGTAGCTTTAAAACGCTTAGCTGCACCACGGCGAGTTTTCATCTTAGGCATAACAACCTCTTTTGAACACCTGTTCGGAACGTTTGCACCATTGCAAAACGACCTGCAGGTAAGGGAGCGAATATTCTAATCGAACTTTGTCTAAAACAAAAGCAAATAATCAACAATAAAAGCAAGCTTAGTTTATTTCCCGATAAGCTTTAAGCGATGAATTTATAACCGAGGTTTAGTCCAAGTCGTATAATGCCTCATCCATTCCATACGGTTCCCTTATGAACGCTACACAGGATGCTTTTGCCGCACTCCGATACCGAGACTTTTCTCTTGTTACACTCAATCAATTTTGCCTGACGCTTGCCATTTTAATTCAGGAAATTATTGTGGCGTATTCTTTGTATAAAATCACCAAAGACCCACTCACTCTAGGCTTGATTGGTCTGGCAGAAGCAATCCCCTTTATTGCGCTCTCCTTATGGGGCGGCTATTTTGCAGATCGCTTTAATAAGCAAACCATCATGAAAATCTGCTTATTCTTTGCTATTCCACTGCCCTTGGTTTTATGGGGTTTATTTCATGCTTATGGCTTAAAGCAAATTGAACTCTCCACCCTGTCATGGGGTGTTTATGCCGTGATCTTTGGCCTAGGAACAATTCGGGGGTTCTATAACCCATCTGCAACATCACTCAAACCTTTTTTAATTCCTCGGGAAATTTATGCCAATGGTGCTACATGGACCACCATCGGTTGGCAAAGCGGTGTGATTATTGGCCCGATGCTCGGTGGATTTATGCTGGCATTTTTAGGCCGTGAAACCAGTTTAATCAGTGTAGCGGTACTGCTCAGCCTATGTCTCTTACTCGTCAATCTTTTAAGCAAACGCACTTTTCCTAAAATAGAAACGGAACGTGTACTACAAAGTTTAGGTGAAGGTTTTCGCTTTATTGCTAAAACTAAAATTGTCCTCTGGGCCATCTCACACGACTTAGTCTCGGTACTGTTTGGTGGTGTGATTGCTTTGCTCCCGATCTTTGCTGAAGATATTTTGAAAATTGGGCCCGAAGGATTGGGCTATTTACGGGCAGCACCATCGATTGGTGCACTCATCACCATGATTGCGCTGACGCGTTTTCCGCCCACCCGACATGCATGGCGCAATATGCTGCTTGCTGTTGCAGGTTTTGGCCTATTCACCTTATTGTTCGCTTACTCAAACTCCCCCTGGTTGTCTTTGTTTGCTCTTGCTATGACGGGTGCATGTGACAGTATTTCAGTGGTAATTCGTCAGACCATTTTACAAATTTATCCTCCTGAAAATATGCGAGGCCGTGTTGCAGCGGTAAATGGCATGTTTGTGTCGAGTAGTAATGAACTGGGGGCATTTGAGTCAGGTCTTGCAGCAAAATATCTAGGTCCTGTGATTGCAACGGTTTTTGGCGGCAGCATGACACTCTTGGTGGTCGCACTCAGTTGGGCTAAAACCAAAGACTTATTTGGTGTAGACATCACCCAAGCCGAGCAAAAATAGTTTTAATTTAACAATATAACTTGCGAGTCTTTCTAATTCAGGAAATACTCGCAACAATTATTTAAGTCATGCGCACTGGATGCGTTATAAAAGAAATCGATCATATGAAACCACTCTTCTTGCTCGCATTATCTACACTGCCCTTTCATCTCAGTCATGCAGCTCAACCACCATTAGAACTCACCATTCAAAAAAGTTCAGCTCAATCGGCGCATTTGACCACGCGTATTCAATGGCTAGATTTTCCCAAACCCCAATATAAAAATAGCGATTTAAATCAACAAAACCGTGCAGCAATTATTCGTGTGTATGCAGATGAAACAGGTGATGTAACCAAAGCGACAGTCCAAGAAACGACTGGACTCAAAGCTTTGGATGAAAAGCTGGTGAATGCTGTGCTTCAAGCCAAAGTAAAACCAGTTATGGAGGACGACACCGCTTTAGCCGTCATTGGTTATCAAGTTTTTAATTTAAATTTAACCCCAGATGATGTCGAAGCATGTAACTATAGCTTTGACTCGAAGAATTGGCGTGCGCAACAACAGCAGCAAAAAGTGCCTTTTCAATATCAGGCTCAACCTACGCTTGCGCTAGATTCAACCCAGTTAAATGATCATGACCGTCAAATTAAATTTAGCTTTAAAGCCGATAAACACGGCAACATCAAGAAGCCTAAAATTATCAAAGGTTCAGGTATTTACGAGCTTGATCAACAAGTTTTACAAGCCGTTGCAAACAGCAAAGTCAGTGTTAAACGCACGGCAAGTACACTGTGGCTCTATAAAAAGTCTAAATTTAAAGATGCGATTGAATTCGATCTAAATGCTTGTCGTTAAGAATTTAGCATGACACGAGTTTTTACTCACTCGTGTCATCTCTCTAGATAAACTTTAAACCCATTCAGCACATATAAGCATGTGGCTAGTTGGTCTCTGAAAATAATTAGAACTGACTAAACATCCAATACACAAAAAGATAGCGTCCGATTTTCGCAATACTCACCATCACGACAAAACGAACAAAGTTTTCTTTGAGTAATCCTGCAATGAGGGTAATCGGATCACCAATGATGGGAATCCAACTGAGCAATAAAGACCAAAAACCATATTTTTGATAAATGCCCTGTGCCTGCAACATCTTTTGCTCTGAGACGGGAAACCATTTTTTGTTTTTGTATTGCTCAACTTTCAAGCCGAGCCACCAATTCACACAGCTACCTAAAATATTACCTAGACTGGCGACAGCTAACAACAACCACACTGAATACTGCGTCTGAGCCAACAATCCCACCAAGACTGCTTCTGACTGTAAAGGTAGCAGTGTTGCTGCTCCAAAAGCAGAAAGGAAAAGTAGTCCTAAGGCCCACATCATTTTATGATTTTAAACCTAGCTTTTTCTTGGTTGAGCTATAGGCAAAACCTGACCAGATCAATGCCAAAATCAACAATAACCAACGCGACCATGAATACTTATCAGCAATCGGTTCAATTGCGGCTCGAAGTACCGCCTGATCTTTGGTATTCAGCAGTTCAATGATTTTTTGAATGTGTACCGCTTCAGCTACAAATAGCACCAAACATCCCGCAATCCCCACAATAATACTGAGATAGATTTTAGGATTCGCTTCAATAATGCGGGTTAAATTGAGAAAAAACTCTTTTTTCATTACACTGATGTCCAAACAACCTTTCAACAAAAAAAGCCACCCATCGGTGGCTTTAAAGAATGGCTTATACCTTGAAGGTGCTAAGCTTAACACAGTTCAAGTCAGCGCTTCTGTAACTAATTCACTTGAAGCGCCAACGCACGCTGAACTGCAGGACGCGCTTGAATACGCTCCATATAAGCCTTCACATTTGGATAGTCATTTATATCAACTTGTTGCCATTCATAACGCAAAATCCATGGGAAAATTGCCATATCCGCTATCGAATACTCACCAGCCACATAGTTTTGACCAAAAAGCTGCTTGTCTAGTACAGCATACAAGCGCTTAGTTTCATTGACATAGCGTTCAGTCGCATACGCAATACGTTCGGGTGCAAATTTACTAAAGTGATGGTTCTGTCCAAGCATTGGACCAAAACCACCCATTTGCCACATCAACCACTGCTCAACTTCAACACGAGACTGTTCATCGCTTGGATAAAACTGTCCTGTTTTACGCCCTAAGTACTGCAAAATCGCCCCTGACTCAAACACAGAAATGGCTTCACCTTTAGGACCCTCTTGATCGACAATCGCAGGGATTTTATTGTTGGGTGAAATGCGCAGAAAGTCGGGTTGAAACTGATCATTTTCTAAAATATTGATGGGAAAAACTTGATACTCCAAACCCATCTCTTCTAATGCAATGCTAATTTTATGTCCATTGGGTGTTCCCCAATAATAAAGATCAATCATTTTAAAATTATTCTCCATACACCGTAGATGGTGGCTCTTTACACACCTTAATAGATTTAAAAAGAAACAACAAGCTCTGAAAATTAAAAATAATTTTATAATTATCAAATATATATAAAATTTATTTAAAAAAATAGATCTTTAACTTGATTTTTTTAAACTCAAACACATATTAATTATTGTGTTAGAAATGACGATTTTTAACATTCTGTCGATGTTTATACATGGCAGATTTAAGTTTTTATCTTCTTATTTTTAAAACTTTGCTGACCTCAGGAGGTTCTAATCATGAGTAATCTAAATCTTCATCCTTTATTTCGTCGTAGCATTGGATTTGACCGTTTAAATGATTTTATTGACTACGCCATGCAAAGTGATGCACCCAATTATCCTCCATACAACATAGAGAAATCTGGTGAAAACCGTTATCGCATTGTGGTGGCTACCGCAGGTTTTAGCCTAGAGGAATTAGGGCTGAGTCTAGAAAATCAGCTTCTTACCATTTCAGGTAAACCTGAAGTTGTTCAGAAAGAAACAACTGAATATCTGCATAAAGGAATCGCGCGTCGTGCCTTTAAATTGTCTTTACGCTTAGATGAACATATTGAAGTTCAACAAGCTGATTATGAGAATGGTTTATTGGTCATTGAGTTAGAACGAATCATACCAGAAGAGAAACTTCCACGCGAAATCCCAATTGGTAAGAAAAAACTTTTACTTGATCAGCCTGACTCTATAGAAAAAACTGTAAGCACTGAGTAATTATGCTTTAAATCAAAAAAGCCCTGCTATTCGAGCAGGGCTTTTTTGATGATTGGATGATTACTTTTTCTTTTTAGGACCAAGCAACATACCCATTTGACGACCTTCCATTTTTGGTGATTGTTCAACAACACCAATTTCAGCCACATCTGCTTCAACTTTTTGAAGTTGAGCCAAACCAAGCTGTTGATGCGCCATTTCACGACCACGGAAACGAAGAGTAATTTTTACTTTGTTGCCTTCTTCAAGGAACTTAGTGATTGCACGTAGTTTTACGTTGTAATCACCAACATCAGTACCCGGGCGGAGTTTGATTTCTTTCACCTGTACTTGATGCTGTTTTTTCTTCGCTTCTTTCTGCTTTTGCTTTAGATCAAACAAATGCTTGTTGAAGTCCATGATTTTACAAACAGGCGGTTCAGCGTTTGCTACGATCTCAACAAGATCAAGCTCAACACTTTCAGCAGCGCGTAATGCTTCTGCCAAGCTAACAATACCTTTTTGCTCACCATTTTCGTCTACAAGACGGACTTCTTTCGCACGAATTTCATCATTCAAAGCAGGACGGTTTGATTTGTTACCGCCCTGTTGATTACGGTCAGGCTGTTTAATCGCTGTTACTCCACAATGTACCGGCCGCGTTCGGCAACGGCTGCTTTTACTAGGTCAACGAAAGCGTCGATTGACATAGTACCCAAATTTGTTCCTGAGCGGGTACGCACGTTCACTGTACCTTCCTCTACCTCACGGTCCCCAAGTACCAGTAAGTAAGGAATACGCTCTAATGTACGTTCACGAATCTTAAAGCCGATTTTCTCATTTCTCAAGTCTGAAATCGCACGGAGACCGTTTTCTTTAAGTTTAGCGACGACTGACTCACATGCTTCCGCTTGTGAATCGGTAATGTTCATCACACATGCTTGAATTGGTGTTAACCAAGGTGGCATAAAGCCCGCATAGTGTTCGATTAGTATACCAATAAAACGTTCAAAACTGCCAAGTATTGCACGGTGCAACATTACAGGTTGATCACGATCATTGTCTTCAGTGACATATGACGCATCTAAACGTTCTGGCAAATTGAAGTCACATTGGATTGTACCACATTGCCATACACGGCCTAAGCAGTCTTTCAGTGAGAATTCAATTTTCGGACCATAGAATGCGCCTTCACCTGGTTGAAGTTCCCACTCCAAACCAGCAGCATCTAAAGCATCTGCTAAAGATTTTTCAGCCATATCCCAAAGTGCATCATCACCCACACGTTTTTCTGGACGTGTAGACAACTTCATTTGCACATCTTCGAAACCGAAGTCTTTATACACATCTAAAGTCAGTTGAATGAAGTCAGCCACTTCTTGACCAATTTGCTCTTTGGTACAGAAAATGTGTGCATCATCTTGCGTAAAACCACGAACACGCATAATGCCGTGCAGTGAACCCGATGGTTCGTTACGGTGACAAGAACCGAACTCAGCCAAACGAATTGGCAAATCACGGTATGATTTTAAACCTTGGTTGAACACTTGTACGTGACAAGGACAGTTCATCGGTTTAATTGCATAGTTACGACTTTCTGAATGCGTCGTGAACATACCATCCGCATAGTTTGCAGCATGGCCTGATTTTTCCCAAAGCGTGAAATCAACCACTTGCGGGGTACGAATTTCGAGGTAACCATTATCTTGTTGTACTTTGCGCATGTATTGTTCAAGTACTTGATAAATGGTCCAACCGTTTGGATGCCAGAACACCATACCTGGTGCTTCTTCTTGCATATGGAACAGGTCTAAAGCTTTACCAATTTTACGGTGGTCACGCTTTTCAGCTTCTTCAATACGTTTGATATAAGCTGCAAGCTGTTTTTTGTCTGCCCACGCTGTACCATAAATACGTTGTAACTGTTCATTCTTTGCATCGCCACGCCAATAAGCGCCTGACATTTTAGTCAGTTTGAATGCTTTTAAAAATTTAGTATTTGGCACGTGTGGACCACGGCACATATCTAAATAGTCTTGATGGTAGTATAAGCCCATTTGTGTTTCTTCAGGCATATCTGCAATCAAGCGTAATTTATATTCTTCACCACGCGCAGTGAATTCTGCAATGACTTCATCACGTGGGGTCATTTTTTTGATGACATCATAGTCTTGATCGATGAGCTTTTTCATACGCTCTTCGATGGCTGCCATATCATCTAAAGTGAATGGACGTGGCATCCAGATGTCATAGTAGAACCCTTCTTCAATGACAGGACCAATGACCATCTTTGCTTCTGGGAACAATTGCTTAACCGCATGCCCTACCAAGTGAGCGCAAGAGTGACGAATGATTTCGACACCTTCTTCGTCTTTAGGCGTAATAATTTGAAGGCTGGCATCCGTGGTAATCAAATCAGATGCATCGACTAAACGACCATCGACTTTTCCTGCAACTGTATTTTTCGCAAGACCCGGACCGATGCTCAGTGCAACATCCATCACAGATACAGCTTGATCAAATTGTTTTTGATCGCCATTTGGCAAAGTGATAATTGGCATAAAAAATCCTTAAGGAGTGATGCCCCGTACCATGGAGCATATCACCGCGAGATTATGATCGAGGTAAAACCTCAAAAGATAAAAACGGTGGATAAATAAAATCAGTCGAATTTTACACGTGTTATCCACAGGATTAAACCTTTTCCCCTAGAAAATTCACGTTTCAGCCCATTTTGAATTCATTTGCCAATCCATCAGCCTCCCTAAAATGAGGGGGATTGATGTTCCGCAATCCTTATCGCTACATTTTATAATGACTGTATCGGTCACTTTTTATTGAACAATGCAGCAACACAAGCATACACATTTTGCTTAAAAAGCAGGCTAAAATCTAACTAAAAGGGTTTATAGCGCACAGAATCCATAGATTCAGTTTAGATAAACTAAACAAAAAATTCAATAAATTCATCTAAAAAGCGCAACTCGACTAAAGCATAAATGCAAGATGGCTGAAAAATGCATATCTTTTAATCAATGGAAAAAATAATACCAAATTCAGGAGTGATCAACATGGTGAGTGCGTATGATGAGTTACCAAGAACCCCCGCAAACTTTGTAGCTTTGTCACCATTACGTTATTTAGAACGAGCTGCTTATATTTACCCTCATCAAGATGCCATCATTCATGGGCACCGCTATATTTCATGGCGTGAAACTTACCTTCGCTGTCGCCAATTTGCCTCACAGTTACAAAAATTGGGAATCACAAAGAACGATACTGTCTCTGTTTTGCTGCCCAATGTCCCTGCAATGATCGAAGCACATTTTGCAGTCCCAATGGCAGGTGCTGTGCTCAACACATTGAACACGCGCTTAGATGCCAAAACCATCGCATTTATGCTTGATCATGCAGAAACCAAAGTCTTATTGGTGGATCCAGAGTTTGCATCGGTTGCACAAGAAGCCTTGGCTTTGGTCGGACGCGATATTTTCGTGATTGATGTAGATGATGCTGAGTACGAAAACTGTTTTGCAGCCCCGATTGGGCAAATCGAGTATGAAGACTGGTTAACCGAAGGCGATGACAACTTTGAATGGCATTTACCTCAAGATGAATGGGATGCCATTAGCCTTAACTACACCTCTGGCACCACAGGCAACCCAAAAGGCGTGGTTTATCACCACCGTGGCGCTTATATCAATGCAGCCAGTAACATCATTGCTTGTGGCATGATACCACGTGCGACCTACTTGTGGACCTTACCTTTATTCCACTGTAACGGCTGGTGCTTTGCATGGACCATGGCAGCCAATGGGGGCACCAATATCTGTTTACGTAAAATTGACCCTGAACTCATTTTCAAAGTCATCGCTGAGCATAAAGTCGATTATTTCTGTGGTGCGCCAATTGTGCTATCCATGATGATCAACACCCCTGAAGAGCAACGGATCCACTTTGAGCATCGCGTTGAAGTGATGGTGGCAGGTGCTGCACCTCCTGCTGCAATCATTGAAGGCATGCGCCATATTGGTATAAATGTCACCCATGTTTATGGACTGACTGAAACCTATGGACCTTCTGCGCTTTGTGCCTCTCAAGCGGGTTGGTCTGACTTATCTATTCAGGAACAAGCGCAGTTGCACTCACGCCAAGGTGTACCTTACCCACTGCAAGATGGTATGAAAGTGCTGGATCCAGACACGATGCAACCTGTACCGCATGACGGTCAAACTATGGGTGAAATTATGTTCCGAGGTAACATTGTGATGAAAGGTTATCTCAAAAACCCTGAAGCCACGGCAGAAGCCTTTGCTGGTGGTTGGTTCCATACAGGCGATCTTGCCGTTTGCCAACCTGATGGCTATGCCAAAATTACTGACCGCTCTAAAGATGTCATTATTTCTGGAGGTGAGAATATTTCATCACTAGAAGTTGAAGAAATTCTCTATCAACATCCTGCTATTTTAACGGCTGCGGTGGTCGCGAAGCCCGATCCTCGCTGGCAAGAAGTGCCCTGTGCATTTATTGAACTCAAAGCAGGTAAAGAAACCACGCCTGAGGAAATCATTGAATTCTGTAAGCAACATCTGGCACGTTTTAAAGTCCCGAAAGATGTAGTGATTACCGAAATTCCAAAAACCTCGACAGGCAAGTTACAAAAATTTGTTCTACGCGATTGGGCCAAAGAGCGTGCAACGGGCGAGTTTAGCTAAACATTCAGCAGTCTATACAAGCAAATATTCTCAAATAAAAAAGCGACCTTGAAGGTCGCTTTTTTATGTCTAAATGACTTAATTATCTGAAATTAAAGCCACTTGCTGAATGTAGTTAAACAACTTCAAACGCGAAGCTTTAAGTTGTTCTTCATCCGCCTGTTGTTTCATATCACGGTGAATACGCAATACATGCTGACGAATGGTATGACGTTCCGCGGCATTATAAGTTTTGGAAAACTCATTAATGACCACATCACCATCTTTGATCATACGATCAACCCAACGCTGCAATTGAGCGGTTTTTTTCGCGCCTTGTTGCGGTGTCAAATAAGACAAAATCACCGTTTCATCTTCATTACGCAACAACTTCCCAATGCGTAAAAATTGGCGACGACGAGCTTCATTTGATGTAATCAGTTTCACATCCAAAAGGGCTTCAATCAAACGTTCTTCAACAGGTAAGTTTTGAATTTGTTTAGTGTTCAACTCTGCAAGTTGAGAACCCAAAGATGCCATACGTTGTACGGCTTTTTTCTGTTCAGTTTTACTTGCACGTCCTTCTAAAGATTCAAAGTCTTCTTCAGTAAAACTATGCGGTCGACGTGCCACGATTAATCTGCCTCGTAAAATTTTGCTGCAAATAGTGCCTGAATCTCAGATAAAGCTTGTTCTTCATCTGCGCCTTCAAGCACCAAGCGTAAAGTGGTGCCCTTTCCTGCGCCTAGCATCAGGAGGGACATAATATTTTTGGCATCCACCAATTTGTCTCCTTTTCCAATTTGGATTGAAGAACGGAATTTGGTGGTCACTTCAATGAGCTTGCCAGATGCACGCGCATGTAACCCTAGTTTATTAATTACGTCAACAGTTGTGTCAATCATGCCCAGTGCTTCATTTCTCGATGGAGGACCTGAATAGACCATTTTGCCTCAAGGGCTTTTTTTAGTCTATCCACAATATATACAGAGCGATGCTGCCCACCCGTACAACCAATTGACACGGTCATATAGTGACGATGCCCTTCAGCAAAAGCTGGTAACCATTTATCTAAAAATTTATAAATATCTTGGAACATTTCGTGGGTTTGCTCACTTTGTTCCAAAAATTTTTGCACAGGGGCATCCAGTCCAGAATACTTCCGCAGTTCTAAATCCCAATGGGGATTGGGTAAATGTCGAACATCAAACACATAGTCAGCATCTAACGGAATACCATGTTTAAAGCCGAAAGACTGCAAAATCAAAATCAGGTTATCCGACTGCCCCAACTTTGACAGCAAGGTATGCTTTAAGTCATGCACACTTTTATCGGTGGTATCAATATGCACAGTTGAGCGCAAATTAATCGGCAATAAAAGGGTTTTCTCTTCTTGAATGCACTGATTCAAACTTTGAAAGCGTGTCGCCAACGGATGCGGACGACGTGAAGCACTAAAGCGCGCAATTAGTTCTTGGTCACGCGTGGTCAAATAAATAATATCGACCGTACCATGCCTTTGCAATTGTTCAAACACCAAGTCGAACTCTTGCAAATCTGCACGTGTACTGCGTACATCCACACCAAGCGCCAACTGCTCAAGGTTATTTTCTCGATCCAGTTTAGCCACAATCTCTGGAAGTAAGGCCAAAGGCAAATTATCAATACAGTAATAACCGAGGTCTTCCAATACTTGTAATGCAGAGGATTTACCCGAACCAGACTGTCCTGTAACAATTAAAATGCGCTTCATCTTAATCCTTTGAGAGGTGAGCTTGCCTAAATATGTTTCACTTTCAAGTTATCAATTAAACGAGTTGCCCCGAGTTTTGCCGCAACAAAAAGCACCACATCTTGGTCAAACGCATCCAATTTCTGCAATGCAGGTGTGCGTGCTTCCACATAATCCACAACAAAACCAGCCTGTGTCAATGTCGCCTTTATATTTGCTAACACATCAGCTAAAGCGGTACCAGTTTGCAGCGACTGTTCTGCCGCTTTTAAACTTTGATAAATGGCCGGTGCCTTTTGACGGTTTTCTTCGCTTAAATAACCATTACGTGAACTTAAAGCCAAACCATCTTCTGCACGTGCAATTGCCACACCCATCACTTCAAGCGGCATATTCAAATCACGAACAAATTGACGAATCACAGCCAACTGTTGATAGTCTTTTTCACCAAAGAAAGCAAAAGTGGGTTGCACAATATTGAACAGTTTCGTCACCACAACGGCGACACCATCAAAATGCCCTGGGCGTTGTAGACCACACAAATCATTGGTGATATCTGAAACAGTAATATTGGTCAAACGTGGACTGTTGCCATACATTTGCTCAACCGATGGTGCAAACACGATGTCACAACCAACCTCGGCCAACAAGCGCTGATCTTGTTCCAAGGTGCGTGGGTAACTGTCAAAATCTTCATTGGGTCCAAATTGAATCGGATTCACAAAAATACTAACTACAACCACATCACAGAGTTTTTTCGCTTCGCGCACAAGGTTCAAATGCCCCTGATGCAAGTTGCCCATGGTCGGGACGAAACCAATACTTTTTCGAGCCGTTCGCGCAGGGTTCAATGATGCTGAGAGGCCTTGGATCGTGGTTTCAGTTTTCATGTTTTACAGCTCGACTTGGAATGTTTGTTCTTTTGCAGGGAATGAGCTATCAAGCACCGCTGCATGGTATGCCTTGAACGCATCCAAAATCGCCGTTTCCCCTGCTTGTTCTTTCATAAAGTTACGCACAAATTTTGCAACACGACCAAAAGTCAGTCCAAGCATGTCTTGTACCACCAAGACTTGACCATCGGTATCCACACCTGCGCCAATGCCAATGACAGGTACATGTGGGAACAACTCACTAATTTCTTTCCCGAGCTGCGCAGGCACACACTCTAATAACAGCACCGCAGCACCCGCATCAACCACCGCTTGGCAGTCCGCAATTAATTGGTCTGCCGCTTCACGTGTGCGTGCTTGTAATTTATAGCCACCAAACACATGTACAGACTGTGGGGTTAAACCTAAGTGTACACATACAGGAATACCGTTGCGTGTCAAAACCTGAACCGTTTCAGCCAGCCACGCACCACCTTCAACTTTGACCATTTGTGCGCCCGCTTGCATCACCACTTTTGAGCTTTGCAAAGCATCATTTAAGGTGGCATAGCTCATAAACGGTAAATCGGTCATGATCAAGGCATGCTGGTTACCACGGCGTACAGCTGCGGTATGGTAAGCCATATCTTCAACCGTAACAGGCAAAGTGGAATCACGACCTTGAATCGCCATACCTAGTGAATCACCAATTAAAATGGTATCAATTTCAGCAAGTTCCATTGCCTTTGCCATACTTGCATCATAGCAAGTCAGGCAGGAAAATTTGCGACCTTCTGCTTTAAATTTTCTTAAGTCATTTAAACTAATCATCAAACTATTCCTTTCAACATCTTTAGCTCGGCTAAATTAAATCTCTGCCCAATTGCCTGCATCCAGCACGCTCAACGTGGGTTGTTGTACAACAGGCAACTGTTTCAACGCAATACCATCAATGTGTAAATCTGGGTCTAAATCCAGTAGTGGAATCAACACAAAATCACGTTCCATCACACCAACATGCGGCACGGTTAAGCGTTCATGCTGAATTTTCTCTTCTGCATAGATCAGTAAATCTAAATCTAAAGTACGTTCACCCCAATGGCGTAAACGTACACGTCCCGACTCTTGTTCAAAACGTTGCAATTCATCCAGCAAGGCCAACGGCGCCAAGTTTGTGCTGAGTTGCACCACGGCATTTAAATAATTAGGCTGGTCTTGCGGTCCCATCGGTGGGCTTTGATACAGCTTGGAGGTTTTTACATCTCCTAGACTGGCCAACTTGTGTACCGCTTCAGTCAAAATCACTTTAGAGTCGCCTAAGTTGCTACCTAGACCAATGTACGTGACGATGCTCATTGTGTCGGCCCAAAAATCACGCTGCTTAAATCACGTTGAACACGTTTACGTTTTAAAATTGGGTGGTCTACACCAATCTCGGTCGAGCTATGACCTGCTCCCTTACCAATCTGGGTACGAGCTTCAGCGTGTTGCTTCGGTTTACGTGCACGGCGACTGCGTGATTCTTGCTCTTGCACCAAAGGCTCAATTTCATGACTTACCGTTTTGGCAATCGCCGCTTCTTCAGCACTTGCTTTACCACTGCGACGTGATTTTGCACGTTGGCGATTATATTGACTAATGGCACGTTCTTTTTCATCGGTGCTCATCAACTGATAGGCATCCCACCACTGTCCCATGCCGAGCGTACCGTCATCACCGGATTTTTCGCGAAGCAACAAGAAGTCAAAGCCTGCACGAAAACGTGCATGGCTAGATAAGGCTTGAATTTGCTGTGCTTTCGGGTTGAGTAAACGAGTTTGCATTTCCCACACTTCACGAATAAAGGTTTCGGCAAAGCGAGGAATAATGGTCCGCGTGGCCTGGCGCTTTAATACATCAAGTCCCGCTTGTGCACGCGCTTCAGCCGCAACCACACCTTTACCGCTATAAAACTCACAACGCTCTAAGAACGGCTGCCATAACAACACCGCATAGAAAAATGCAGGATTGATGGTTTTGCCCATTTGAATACGCTGATCGGTATTTTTAGCAGCACGTTCAATAAATGGGGTAATATTCGGTTGGATATCTGCAAATAACTGCTTCCAAATGCCGAAGTCAATCAGCATTGGCAACACACGATTTAGATGTCCCATCGTGAACAACTTCTGAGATTCATCATATAAACGGTGCGGCGAAACATCACGCAGCAACTGCGTCATTTCCAAGGTGAAAACGTCGAGAATTTGCTGATCGATTGAGAAACCTAATTTTGCAGCAAAACGCAAAGTCCGTAGCATTCGCACAGGATCTTCTTCAAAACGCGTTTGTGCATCACCCAGTAGACGTAAGGTTTTATTTTTAATGTCATCCACAGCATGACAGAAATCTAAGACAACGCCCTTGCGTGGCTGATAGTACATTGCATTAATTGAAAAATCGCGGCGAGCAAAGTCTTGCTCTATCGTGCCCCAATTGTTATCACGCAAAATCATGCCTTGCGCAGAGGTGACTTCTTTCTTCGGCGGTGCACGGAAAGTTGCCACTTCAACTAACTCACGACCAGAATAGACATGAGCCAGCTCAAAACGGCGCCCGATAATACGGCAACGTCGTCCGAAAACTTCTTTTACCTGTGACGGTGTTGCATTGGTCACTGCATCAAAATCTTTGGGATTTAGGCCAAGCATCATGTCGCGGACACCGCCACCGACGATATACGCTTCATAGCCTGCCTTAGTTAATGCATCGATCACATCTAAAATGTAAGAAGGTAATTGAGCGGTTGATAAACCACATTTTGACGCGCGCAAAGTTTGCAAAAGCCGCTGTCTCCTACGCCTAAACGTAAAATTCTAAGATGACGCTAATCATATATCTAACACAATCAAAGGGCAATTTGATTATCGAAAGCAAAGCAGGATTCTGATCAATTCACCAATAAATGACACCGCTTTTTCACAAGCCCAAACGGGTTTTATTTTTTGCAAAAATTGCCGGTCCAATCCCGCGCACCTGTTGTAACTCATCTATAGTCTCAAATGGCCCTTGTTTCTGGCGATAGGCCACGATTGCCTGTGCCTTTTTTAGACCCACACCCTGAAGTTGCTGTAATTGATCAACACTGGCTTGATTTAAACTAATTTTATTTGTGCTCGACACAGGTTGAGCCTGAACAGGAGACACAGCACGTTTCACGCTTTTAGGAGCTTGAATACGATCATCCCACGCCTGCTGCTCTGCTTTCCAGTTCAGGTAGTTCTGATCAAAAGACTGTGCATAACTACTGGGTACCCAAGCCAGTAAACTCAGTAATAACAACGCAATGATCAACAAACTTACTTTTATTTTTATCAATTCAAGCCACCATTTTTATTATTTCAGTTGTAATTTGGCTTGCTCCCACAGTTGATCCATTTCTTCTAAAGACATCTGCTCAATCTTTTTTTGTTGTTGCAAAGCTTGATCTTCAATGAAAGCAAAACGATTGCGAAATTTATAAATCGTACTCAAAAGCGACATTTCGCTTGAGACGCCCAGTTTACGTCCAACATTGATCATTGAAAATAAACAATCACCAAATTCATCTGCTATTTCATCGGAATTTTGCTGTTGAACCGCATATTTCAATTCAGCTAATTCTTCTTCAAGCTTGGCATAAGCACCGGCCACATCAGGAAAGTCAAAACCGATCTGTGCTGCATTTTTTTGAATCTGTTCCGCTTGTTGTAAGGCTGGGCCATGCTTGATACTGTCTAATCGTGACTGTGCCTTACCCTGCTTTTCCTGTTGTTTAATTTGCTTCCAAAGCTCGCCCACATCTTCGGCAGACAAAGCTGAAAACTGCTGTGCTTGAAAGACATGGGGATGACGACGAATCAGTTTTTCTGTGATGGCATGAACCACATCTTGAAAATTAAAAGCCCCTTGCTCGGCATACATCTGTGACTGGAACACCACCTGTAGCAGTAAATCCCCCAACTCATCGCGCACCTCATCAGCTTTACCTGAACGCACAGCTGCTTCAACTTCATAAGCCTCTTCAATGGCATAGCGGGTTAGACTTTCTGGGGTTTGCTGTTGATCCCATGGACATTTTTCACGTAATTCACGCATCACGTTAAGTAATTGTTCCATGTTTATCTCTCTTCAAAAATCATATTGATAAAAATTACATTATGACGGCATTCATTTGTTATGCTCAATCCAATCACAACAATAACATCAAGAAAAAGAGCAACAAGGAGCAGTTTCAATGCGCAGTATTTTGATTAGCGGTGTAGCCCAAGGTATTGGTGAGGCCATCGCTCGCTTATTTTATGCACATCACTACAAGGTGGGAATTTATGACATTAATAGTGCTCAAGCCCAACAGCTGGCAGCCAGCCTCGGCCCAAATGCCAAAGCAGGACAACTCGATGTTTCCAACTATCAAGACTGGCAAACTGCTTTAGCCGAGTTTGTCGCATGGGCGGGCGAGCTCAATATCTTGGTCAATAACGCAGGAATTCTATTCTCAGGGCCTTTTGAATGAACAGAGATCAGCGCACATAACAAAACTATCTCGATCAATGTTAATGGTGTACTGAATGGCTGTCACGCTGCATTGCCCTACCTCAAACAAGCGAATTTTGCCCGCATCATCAACCTTTCTTCAGCCTCAGCCATCTATGGTCAAGCCGATTTGGTCTCGTACTCTGCCAGTAAGTTTGCGGTACGCGGCATCACCGAAGGCTTAGATACCGAATGGCAGAAATATGGCATTCGCGTATTAGATGTCATGCCGCTATTTGTACAAACTGCCATGGTGCAGGATATGCAAGCGAAGACTATTCAAAACATGGGGGTACACTTAACTGCAGAAGATGTAGCGCAACACGTTTTTCAAAGGGCTGTTGCAAAAGATACGGCACTCACTGCAACGCATCAAGCCGTGGGCGCCAAAGCCAAGCTTTTATTTCAACTGAGTAAAATCAGTCCTCAATTTCTGAATCGCCTGACCAATTTGTACCTTTCTAAATAAAAAAGCCTGCAATTGCAGGCTCTTTTTATTTCAGTTTGTTTAGTTACCTTGCACCAAACGACGCGCACTAATAATGCCTGGTTGTTGCTCTAACCGCGCCAACAGTTTTGATAATTGTGATAAACCTTTAACTTCAATCAACAATTTCA
Organism: Acinetobacter sp. TYF_19; assembly: GCF_043105125.1. Classification (NCBI taxonomy): domain Bacteria; kingdom Pseudomonadati; phylum Pseudomonadota; class Gammaproteobacteria; order Moraxellales; family Moraxellaceae; genus Acinetobacter; species Acinetobacter sp. TYF_19. Next base: position 48,674 of record NZ_JBICLH010000066.1, on the reverse strand, counting down.
TATTGGCAATACCGTCTGCTTCAGAGATGGTGTTGACCTGACGAATATTGATTTGATCGGAGAAAATCACTTGGGTCAAATCTTTAAGCAAACCACGGCGATCATAAGCTTCCACCACAATTTGTACACTCTGACCACGCGTTGGCTGCATTTCCCAATCGGCTTCTACTGCACGCTCCGGTTCATTTTGAATCATGCGTAAGTAGTCAGGACACGCCACTTTGTGAATACTCACCCCACGGTTCAAGGTGATATAACCCGCAATTGACTCACCATGCACAGGCTGACAACACTGCGCCACATGCAGCTCAACGTTATCTAAACCATCAATCAAAATGCCATGCGCTGACAAAGTATGACTAGCACGTGGATTCAATGTCGGCTTCAGCACCAGTTCAGGTTCGTCCTGATCCAAATGCATATGGCGGTTCACCTGATTGATCAAGGCATGCAGACTAATGTCACCATTGACCAGTGCAATCAGAATATCTTCACCCGCTTTGACATTGAAATGATTGCAGTAATCATTCAAATCAATACTTTTTGGATGGATTGCTAAACGTGAAAGCTCTTTGTTGAGCAGGTCACGGCCCACTTCCAAGTTTTTGCTGCGGTCTTGTTGTCTAAACCAATGGCGCAGCTTGTCACGCGCACGTGCCGTCTTGATATAACCTAAAGAGTTCACCAACCAATCACGGTTTGGCTCACGGTCTTTCTTGGTTAAAATCTCAACTTGCTCACCCGTTTTTAAGGTATAAGTTAGCGGAACATAACGCTGATTCACCCGTGCGGCATAACACTTATTACCGACTTGAGTATGCACATGATAAGCAAAGTCGAGTACGGTCGAACCACGTGGTAGCTCTTTAATATCGCCATCACGGCTAAACACATAAATCTTCTCAAAATCCTCAAAATCTTGAATTTGCTCAAAATTTTCAGAGTCTTCATCAGACTTATGTACATTCGCATCATTGCGCTCTTGATAGTGTTCAAGTACTGCACGCAATGAATGTAAACGATGGTTAAAAGAGCGATCGGTATTCTTACCACCCTCTTTATAGTTAAAGTGCGAACACACCCCAAGTTCTGCTTCTTCATGCATGCTCTTGGTACGAATCTGAACTTCCAGTGACTTATTTTCCGCAATCACAGCCGTATGCAGTGAGCGGTAACCATTGGCTTTCGGATTGGTAATATAGTCATCAAACTGATGCGGAATATGCCGCCAAATTTGGTGCACGATCCCCAACGAGTGATAGCACTCAGGTACGGTTTTAACCAAGACCCGAACGGCACGAATGTCATAGAGCTGATCGAAGCTCAGGTTCTTACTTTTCATTTTTCGATAAATCGAATAAATGTGTTTTACCCTGCCGCTAATTTCAGCTTCAATGCCATGCTCGTTCAAAGATGCACGCAATGTATCAATCACAAACTGAATATATTGCTCACGCTCCAGTCGCTTTTCATTCAGCAGCGTCGCAATTTCTTTATAGCGATCGGGTGCTAAATAGCGAAAGGCTAAATCTTCCAGTTCCCACTTTAACTGCGCAATCCCTAAACGGTGTGCCAGAGGTGAGTAAATGGTTAAGATTTCTCGTGCTACACGCTCTTGACGTTCTTTAGATGAAGTCGCCAATTCACGCAGTGCATAAGTTCGCTCAGCCAATTTGATCAGTACAACGCGCACGTCTTCCGTCACTGAAATCAACATTTTATAAATGCCGTTTAAGTGCTCGCGCTGATTGTTATTAAAGTGATCTTCGAGGCGTTTATTCTGCTCGATGAGGTCAGACAACTTACCCATAGCCAAAGTGCCTTTGACCAGTGCATGCACTTGTTCGCCAAAATGCTCTTGTACTTCCGCCAATGGAATCACGCCTTCGCGTACACCACGATAGAGCATCGCAGCAGCCAAGGTGTCTTCATCGACATGTAAATGGGCCAGAATATCCGCCATTTCAATACCGGTATAAAAGGTATTGGAACGATGATTAACCGTGGTTTCTAACTCTTTTTGTAAAGTCAAATTGGCAACTTCTTCGAGTTGCTCAAGCTTCGCATCATCTAATATGCTTCGAACACGATCTAACCATTCAGCCAAATCATGTTGAGCTTGTTCGGCATGCTCTACAGTCGCCTCCTGAGACAACTCATTGAGTCGCCCAGGTAGTTGCTCACGTACTGTGACCATACCCTTCTCCTACACTTTTACGCTTCATATTCTTTAATCGTTTATCTCATTATCTTTTTCAAACAATGCTATCGACTCAACGTGACCTGTGTGAGTAAACATGTCCATCACACCGGCTTTGACTAATCGATAACCCTGTTGTACCAACAGCCCCGCATCCCTTGCGAGTGTCGCTGGATTACACGACACGTAAACGATTCTTTTTGCACCAAAGTTAGGCATATAATGCATTATTTCCTCTGCGCCTGCACGTGGAGGATCTATCAATAATGCATCAAATCCTTGATTTGCCCAAGAATGATGCGAGAAATCTTTTGTTAAATCTTGTGAAAAGAACTTCAACTGGCCAAGAGCATTACGTTCCGCATTTTCTGCACCACGTTGAACCATTTCTTCACTGCCTTCAACACCAACCACTTGTCCTGTTTCACCCACGCATCGAGCCAAAGGCAAAGAGAAATTTCCTAGACCACAGAACAAATCGAGAACACGTTCTCCTTGTTTTAAATCTAGCAAGTCACATGCCAATTTCACCATTTGCGGGTTAATGGTTGAGTTTACTTGAGTAAAGTCGTGTGGGTTAAATCCAAATGCCACATCAAAATCATTTAAACGATAATGTAAACGCATCTCTGCATGTTCATCATCCATACGCTTTAGACTGTCTGGGCCTGCAGCTTGTAAATACAACTGCCACCCTCTGTCTAACGCAAATTGTTTTAATCGGTTGACATCCTCTGTGTTTAATTTTTCAGTATGTCGCACCGTGAGGGCGATGTCACAATCCCCCATGGCCAATTCTATATGACCAATAGCCGCTTTGGCTGTTAGACTTTGGAGTAACTGCTTTAAGCGTGTGATCGAACCAAACGCTTGATCTAACACCAAACAACGATCAATTGAAGTCAATTTATTGGTTTGACGCTCTCGAAAACCCACGACCAATTGGTCTTTATGTGGCAAATAACGTACCCCAATGCGTGCTTTACGACGGTAGTCTTCACGTAAAGAGCGCAAAGGCGGCAACCATTGTTCAGGTTGAATCCCCGCAAAATGCTGCAAATGCGATTTAAGCACATCTTGCTTTAAGCGAATTTGTTCATCGGGATGAATATGCTGCATATTACAGCCACCACAGCTTTTAAAATGCGGGCACTTCGGTTCAACCCGAAAAGCAGAGGCTTTACTAAGGAGTTGGACAGCATCGGCTTCCTCTAAACGCTTTACCGCATGGGTAATCTGCGCTTTAACCGTTTCACCCGGCAATGCATAGCTAATAAAGACTTTTTTACCCTGCTTGTCTGCAGGATGGTCTGGATGCGAACCATAGTGCGCAATGCCGCGTCCTTCATGCGAAAGTGACTCAACCTGAAAAATATAACTGGGCTGTTGAGTTGGACGAGGTTTGGCTCTATGTTTCATGTGTACCTAAAGATTGGAAGGGGAAAAATCGGCAGCGGTAAAAGCCGTCTGCTGTGAGGTCTCACGCCACACCGACAAAAAGTCTTGATGCTGCGGTTGAGCCTGTAAAAACTGGATGGTTTGATCGATAAAGTGACGGTGGTCTTGAGCTAACAATTGCCCTTTGAGCAAGAGCCAACGCAAATACACCAACCATGTATTTAGCACATCACCTTCACAATAACTGGTGAGTTTGAGCCATTCCTGCGCCCGAACATATTCGGGTACATGATAAGCCCCATCGCCTCGTTTACCGGGATACCCCAATAAATGAGCAACATCATCTAGCTTTTGGAAATGACGTCCATTAAACATTGCCATCACATCCATCAGATCGATGTGACGCTGATGATAACGGTTCTGATAGTTATTATAGCGCTTTTGTGTGTCAATTTCGCCCTGATCGAACAAAGCAGGTGCAGTTAAACCATGATACATAGCGCGAAGCATGATTACAGGTAAGTCAAACTGAGCGCCATTCCAACTCACTAAAGTTGGTAAGCGCTTATCAAATATGGATAAAAACTTACTGAGGATTTCTGCTTCCGAATATTGCTCACGGCTAAAAGAAAAAAGTTTCATCTGGCCTTGGTCATCCAACCACAAGCCTGAAATACACACAATTTCATGCAAAGCCAAACGCTGAAAATCCATACCTGATTCTTGGCGACGCAATTTGGTCAGTGCCGCCTCCAAATCAGCCTCAGGCAAATCTAAACCATATAAATGCGCCCCCGATCTCAAATCAGTCATTGTTTCAATATCAAAGGTGAGAACAGGTAAACGCATAGCAGGACTCTCTTTTATTGTTTTATTCAGGATCAACCACAGAGAAAAGACCCGTCGATAAATAACGGTCACCACGGTCACAAATAATGCACGCAATGATGGCACCAGGGTTTTCTTCAGCAATTTTAATTGATGCCCACACCGCACCACCTGAAGAAGTTCCTGCGCTAATCCCTTCTTTTTGCGCCAATTTACGCATAGTTTTTTCCGCTTCAATTTGCGGAATATCAATAATCTGATCAATTCGACTGCGGTCAAAAATCGTTGGTAAATATTCTTCCGGCCAACGGCGAATCCCAGCGATACTTGAACCATCCGATGGCTGTAGGCCAATAATTTGAATGTTGGGGTTCATCTCTTTGAGATATTTAGAGACCCCCATAATGGTACCTGTAGTACCCATTGAACTCACAAAGTGAGTGATTTTGCCACCTGTTTGCTGCCAAAGTTCAGGCCCAGTCGTTAAATAGTGTGCTTCAACATTATCAGGATTACCAAACTGATTGAGTACGTACCCTTTGCCTTCTTCTTGCATTTGCAAAGCCAAATCACGTGCACCTTCCATGCCCTGTTCTTTGGTCACTTCAATCAGTTCTGCGCCATAAGCACGCATGGCATCTTTACGCTCTTGGCTCATGTTGTTGGGCATAATCAGTTTCATCTGATAGCCACGCATCGCAGCAACCATCGCCAATGCAATGCCAGTATTTCCACTGGTCGCTTCAATCAAGGTATCGCCCGGCTGGATTTGCCCTCGCTTTTCCGCTTGCATAATCATGTTATACGCGGGACGGTCCTTGACAGAACCTGCGGGGTTGTTGCCTTCTAACTTTGCCAATACTGTTGCTTGAGTGTGACTTGCCAGACGCTGTAAACGCACCAGTGGAGTTTTTCCCACATAGTGATCTAACAAAAATTCGTCTGCTTTAAAATCAGTGGATGTAGTACTCATTCTTTTTACCTTGATCGAGGTGCGCCTATTGTATGGAAAAATGCCTGTCCCTGCACCCATTTAGCGTGCTTTTTCGTGAAAGTGATTAAAGCACCATCGATTTTTTATAAAGCGTGCTACACTTCAAAGCATAGGGAATAAATCACTTGCACCATGTCAAATATCAATAAAAAGTTATTTAATCGTCTGCACTTAAACCATGCTTATGGACAGCTCATTGCACTTATTTTCGTGCCGATTATGATCTTGGCTTGTGTAGGTGCATTACTGGTCATTACCGAAACATCGAATGCCGCCAAAGCCCAACAGCGACAAATGGCGATAGCGATTTTAACGCGCTATCAGCTAGATGCGGAAGCGGCGATCAATTTGGTGAATGCCTCCCCTTGGCAGTATGAAAATGCACGTTATTTGATGCAAAAAATGTTAAATGAAAAACATCTGATTCGTGCCGCAATTATTGATGAAAAAGGCAATAACAAACTCAGCATTGGCTACCAAGACCAAGCGCCGTGGCCTGCGTTGAAAAAAAATACTGATTTTTTTGGCCCGATGAATTTTAAAGGTAATACAGTATATGGTTTGCCCATCAACCAATTTACAGGCACGCCTGCGCAGTTGGTGGTTGAATTAGATAACCAGCCTTTACAAATTGCCCGTTATCGCGTGTTGATTGTGTTGATTGCGACAGGTCTGTTGACACTCTTATTGCTTTTACTCTGTTTAAATTTCTACTCACGTCGCTGGATTGCGCCGATGTATGAAATTCGCATGCAGCTGCAACGTTTAAATGCCGACACCCTCGATCAACACATGCTGATTAACAGTACTGGTGAATTACGCTTACTACAGCGCGATATTGCCAATGTGGTGAAACGCCTGCATTTTAGTTTTTTAGAATTGAAAGAACACACTGAGCAGACGGAAGACGATTTACGCCGAACCCTTGACACTTTAGAAGTGCAAAACATTACCTATCGTCAAGCGCGTGACCAAGCCATTTCAGCAAGTCAGTCCAAGTCTGTATTCTTGGCCAATATCAGCCATGAACTGCGCACGCCACTGAACAGTATTGATGGTTTTATTCATCTCTTACTGCGTCAAGACAACCTCAACAATGATCAAAATCTTTATCTACAAACCATCCGAAAATCATCTGCACACTTACTGGCACTGATTAATGATGTTTTAGATTTTTCAAAAATTGATGCCGGTAAACTAGAACTCGATACTGCAACTTTTGATCTAGAAGAAGCAATTTTTGATGTTATGGATATGCTGTCTCCTCTTGCTGCACAAAAGCATATCGATATGGCCTTTTACTATGCCGACAATGTGCCAAAGCATGTGGTTGGAGATGCCCTACGCTTCAAACAAATTTTAACCAACCTGATTTCCAATGCCATTAAGTTTACTCCTGATGGCGAGATTATCGTCCGCGCAAGAATGGAACAAGATGATATTGGACAGTGCCTATTGCACTTTAGTGTACAAGACAGCGGTATCGGACTCAGTGGAACCGACCGTAAAAAACTGTTTGAGTCTTTCTCGCAAGGCGATGCTTCGGTCACGCGTCAATTTGGCGGTACAGGTCTGGGCTTAGCGATTTCCAAACAGCTGGTGCATTTGATGAAGGGGCAAATTGGATTTGAGGATAACCAAGAACGCGCGCCAACCGAAAAAGGGTCCACCTTCTGGTTTACAGCCATGTTTATGGTCAATGAAGAAGATGAGTACGTTGAGCATCCTCAGTTTAACGATATGCAAGTGGTCTCGTATTTGGCGCATCCAGCAACGGCCAATATTCTGCGTCATTATCTTGAAGACTATGCTGTGGAGCACATCGAATCGAGTTCAATTTTAGACTTGTTCAGCCACCTCAACAGACTGCCTCAAGATGTGGAAAACACATGGTTGATTGTTGACCACAGTGGTGATACCGAAGCCTTATTAAAAGAAATTCGTCAACGTTATAGCGGTAACCTTGCGGTTTATGGCTACCAGATGTCACTCGATTTGACCACGCTGAATGAGTATCGCGCACGACCATTATACCAACCACTCAGTCGGAGTGCTTTGATTCAATTACTCAGCAATCAACCGCTATTTGAAGAAGACGAAATGGAGTCCTTCAATGGTCAAGGCTTACATATTTTAGCGGTAGATGACCATCTTCCCAACCTGATTGTCCTTGAAGCCCTACTAGGCGAGTTGAATGTCACGACAACAAAAGCTTTAAGCGGCCAACAAGCCTTAGAGATTTTACAAGAGCGCGCTGAACACGACAGCAAAGCTTTTGATTTGGTATTTATGGATATTCAAATGCCTGTCATGTCGGGGGTCGATACCACACGTGCCATTCGTGCGCTGGAGTCAACCATTGAAAACCATAAACGTTTGCCCATCATTGCCCTCACCGCACATGCATTGGCCGATGAAAAGCAAAAACTACTGCAAGTCGGCATGGATGACTATGTCACCAAACCAATTCAAATTGATCAGATTATTCAAATCCTGACCCATTGGACCACTGATCGCTTCAATAAAGGCTCACCCGTTGAAAAAGCTATCGTGATTGAAGCACTCGATCCTAAGGTGCTCGACTGGCAGCAAAGCTTACAGTTAGCCGCCAATAAAGAAGATTTAGCGGTCGACTTATTGTGTATGTTAATGGACAGTTTTGATACTGAGTTGCATGAAATGAAGCAATTGATTGAAATGGAAGATTTCCCACAATTGGAGCATGTGCTACACCGCCTGTATGGTGCAACACGCTATGTCGGTGTACCCAACTTACAAGAAGCAACAGGGACATTTGAACAGTTTGTTTCAACCTTACGTAAAGAGCGTCGTAAAGCAGATGAACAATTTGTTCAAGAAACCATCAAGCGTTTCAATGAACTCAAAGTCGTGATTGAACAAGTACAACATGCGGCACAGCAAATTTTAATCAAACATAGCCCATAAAACATTCAAAAGAGCATGACACCTAAGACAAGTTGTGACGTGACTCTTGGTGTCATTTATCCGTACGAGAGCTATGCTATGCTCCGTGCGAGCAAAAAATAAGAGTTCTCATCATGGCTTTACTTCGCATTGAAAACAAAAACGGCATTGCCACTGTTTCACTTAACCGCCCAGACAAACGCAATGCGATGAGTTTCGACCTGTTGCGCGAATTGGTTAAAACTGCTGAAAAAATTAAAAAAGACCGCAGCATTCGTTGTGTCATCCTCACTGGTGAAGCTCAAGTCTTTAGTGCAGGCATTGATCTTGCCGATTTGAACAATCCGAAAAATCGCGCCTATGCCGCATGGGAACTAATCAAACCTGGACAAAGCTTATTTCAAAAAGCATTCCTAATTTGGCAAGAACTGCCTGTTCCTGTGATTGCCGCGATTGAAGGATTTTGCTTTGGCGCTGGTATGCAACTGGCTTTAGCGGCAGACATTCGTGTCGCACACCCTGCAACCAAAATGTCGATTATGGAAAGCCGTTGGGGACTGGTTCCTGATATGGGACTGACGCGTTCTTTGAAAGGTCTAATAGGACTAGATCTTGCCAAAGAGTTAACGCTTACAGCGCGTATTTTCGATGCAACTTATGCCAAAGAAATTGGCTTAGTCACACATCTTGATGAATCACCGCTTGCTAAAGCCCAAGCCATTGCAGAAGAAATGTTACAACGCTCACCAGATGCGCTCATGGCCTCAAAATATGTGCTGGATGCCATGCAGCATGAGCCTAAAAAATCCTTACGTTTGGAAAAAATTTGGCAGCTCAAATTACTGTTAGGTAAAAATAGCCAAATCGCACGTAAGAAAGATAAACAACCCGACGCGCAGTATCTACCACGCCAATATAAATAACAGTATTTAATCACTGACAATCAAAGGGGGTCCCATGAGTTTCGATCGACACACTAAAATTGCATTTCTCGGCATGGGACTCATGGGAAGCCGTATGGCCACCCGCTTACTTCAAGCAGGTTTCGAAGTCGCTGTATGGAACCGTACCCGCAGTGCCTGCGATGCCCTCATTGATTTGGGGGCGACAGACTTAGAACTACAGAATATTGCTGAATATCCTATAGTCCTAACATGTTTAGCCGACGACAAAGCTGCACTCAGCGTTTATGAACAAATCGAACCGTTTTTGACGGCGAAGCAAGTGATTATCGACTTTTCCAGTCTTTCGGTGGAGCAAACCCTGAGCCTTGCAGCACGTGCCGAACAAAAACAGGTGCAATGGATCGACTCACCTGTTTCAGGGGGAACTATCGGTGCGGAACAAGGTACGCTGGTCATCTTTGCTGGTGGCGATGCACAGACGATTCAAGACTTGTCTTTGATTTATAATATCTTGTCGCAACGTGTCACCTGTATGGGCGACATTGGAACAGGACAAGCCACCAAAATTTGTAATCAACTGATTGTGGCAGCAAATAGCACTCTGATTGCAGAAGCAGTTGCTTTAGCAGCCAAAGCTGGCGTGGACACTCGCTTACTTGCACCTGCGCTTGCAGGCGGTTTTGCCGATTCGAAACCCTTTCAAATTTTAAGTCCACGTATGGCGACTCACCTGTTTGAGCCCGTACAGTGGAAAGTTCAAACCCTGTCTAAAGACTTGAACAATGCTGTGCAGCTTGCTGCGCAGCACCAACTCGACATTCCTGTTGCAGCGCGAGCACTTCAGCAATTGCAAGCACACCAACAACAAGGCTATGCTGAAGCTGATCTTGCCTCAGTCATATTACAAGTAGAACAAAAAGCCAAATAAAATTAGGAGAAAATCATGACCAAACTTGCTGTAAATTTATCCATGATTTTTACCGAAGTGCCGCTACTTGAGCGTTTTGCTTTGGCTCAAACCGCTGGCTTTAAACATGTGGAAATCCAATTTCCCTACGAACTCAGCATTGAACAAATTCAAACTCAGCTTAGGCTTCATGACTTAAGCCTCTGCCTGATTAACGTTCCAGCGGGCGACTTAATGACTGGTGGAAATGGACTCGCAGGTGTCCCCGGCAAAGAGCTAGAGTTTCATCACGCTCTTCAGTTAGCAGTGCAATATGCCAGCGCACTCAAAGTGCCAAGTGTGAATATCCTTGCTGGCAAACAACCCCTAGATGCCGACCTACTGCCCTGTTTAAATACATTGTCCAAAAACCTGAAACTGGCCTGCCATATGTTCAGTGAATATGGCATTCAGCCTGTCTTTGAAATGATCAACGGCACCGATATGCCGCGCTTCTTAGTGCAAAATATTGCTCAAGCACAGGAAATGTTAGAAGCAGTACAACATCCTGCACTTAAAATGCAATACGACTGCTATCACATGGCCATGATGGGTGAAGATGTGTTGCAAGGGCTACAAGAAAATATTCAAGCTATTGGTCACATCCAATTTGCAGACTGTCCGGGGCGGCATGAACCAGATACTGCACAAATTATGTATGCAAATATTTTTGAATGGCTACAACACAGCCGTTATGACGGTTTTATTGCGGCTGAATATCGACCAAAAACTGTTTCAACTCAGTCCTTTGCATGGAAGGCAAAATACTTTGCCGCACATCCTCAAAGTTGAGCCATTGCAGATTTGAAATTTTCGCCTAAAAACGCTATATTATAAGATGAGTTATTGTCCGGAAAAATTCCCTTTATGAATTTAGAACCATCGCCCAGCGCTTCTAATTCTCACGATTTCGCAATGAATACCCAAGCTGCCGACGTACAAGCTTGCTTAAAAGTTGTACATGAAGCCCTTGAAGATGTAAAAGCAAAAGATATTTTAGCGATTGATGTCAGCCTAATCAGCAACGTCGCTGATGCAATTGTGATTGCAAGCGGTACATCAACGCGTCACATCAAAGCACTTGCTGATAACGTTGCTGAAGAAGCACGTAAAGCAGGCTTCCGCCCTCTCGGTGTCGAAGGCGAACGTGATGCAGAATGGATCTTGATTGATCTTGGCTTTGTTGTTGTGCACGTGATGTTGCCAACAGCACGTCGTTTCTACGACCTAGAAAGCCTTTGGCGTGCAGCCCCAGAAGAAACTGTAGCCTAATATGAAAAGAGCGACCTGAAGGTCGCTTTTTTTATGTCTATTTTTATTTAAATTAAGCGATGCATATCGACCATTGGGTAACGCTCTTTCACTTGGCGCTTCACATGGGCATAGAGTTGATCTGCTTTTGCTGGACCATAAAATTCACAATAATTTTCATAACAGACCGTCAAGACCTGCGCATATTGAGTCATGGGCAAAGCTTCAAGTACTGCTCGATCATCCAAGGCCTGATATTTATCAATCACAATGGATAAAGCATCTAGCTGCGTTTTCACCTCACGCTCAAACTCCTGCACATCAACGGCTTTGACTGCTTGACAGATATTTTGCATAAAAAACGTCAATGCATCGAATAACGCTGCTCCCCCTTGCTCGCTTTTCGATGCTTTTGCAGATGGATTCAACAACACTTGTTTTTCAACTTGGGCCATCTCTGCCAAGACATTTTTGAGCATGTCCTTTCGAAAGTAACGCAATTCCTCTGTGGTGCAAATTTCACTCAAAAAACGATTCAGGACAAAGGAGGGTTGATCACCATATTTCGCTTCCCAGTGATTTAATACTTGCTCTAAAAGTGTTCCTTGTAAGTACTGACTCAATCCACGTTCGATCGCTTGGCGTTTTTGTAAAATAGTTAATGTTTCGGTCGACATGAGCTATCCTCTTTCATTAATGACGTTTGGTCATATCATCAGTTTCAAACGTCACATCACGCTGAAACTCGGGATAAGACAGTTCTGCATGTTCGGTATAGTCCAAGCCACGTTGTTCATGTTGTTTACTCACCCGCAAACCACCAAGCACAACGTCTAAAACTTTAAAGACGATCAATGCCACACCAAAACCCCACGCAAAGGCTGTCAAAATCCCCAAGCCTTGTACCGCAATGATCCCCGCATTAAACATTTGGTTTTCAAAAAACAACCCCGCAGCCAATGTGCCCCATGCCCCACAAAAACCATGCACAGTCACCGCATCGACCACATCATCCAAGCGGAGTTTTTCCATCACCACTGGTAAAATACTGACCAGTACACCTGCAACCGCCCCACTGATGATGGCATACAGTGGACTCATGGTTGCACAGCCCGCCGTAATTGCAACCAGCCCACCCAAGGAGGCATTAATCGTGCCGCGCATTAAAATTGCTTTACTACGTATTAGGGTATAAACCATATAGGCAACTGCCGAAGCACACGCCGCCAAATGCGTATTCAAGGCAATCCGCCCAATACTCACATCCGCCTTCACAGTAGAGGCCGCATTAAAACCAAACCATGCCAGCCATAGAACAAAACCGCCTAGCGCCACCAACGGTAAATTATGTCCTGCCAAATAATGGACCTGCCCATTGCGTCCAAACCGTCCTAAACGGGGTCCCAGCACAATAATTCCAGCTAAGGCTACCCATCCACCAATCGAATGCACCACCGTTGAACCAGCAAAGTCGATAAAGCCCATGGCTTTTAGCCAACCTTCACCATCAAATAGACTCCCCCAAGCCCATGCACCAAAAATCGGGTAGATCAAACCACTGACCACCGCAGCACTCACGATATACGCCACAAAGTGAATCCGCTCAGCCATCGCCCCACTGGCAATCGTCGTGGCGGTGGCCGCAAACATCATTTGAAAGAACAAGAGGTTCCAGTGCCAGTCATCCATGGCATTGGGTGCAAAATGCGAAATTCCTATCCAACCACTCGTATTGACACCAAACATCAAACCAAAGCCAATCAACCAAAACACCAAGCCCCCTAAACAGGCATCCATATAGTTTTTCATGAGTACATTAATGGTGTTTTTAGAGCGCACCGAACCACTTTCAATCAGGGCAAAACCTGCTTGCATGAAAAACACCAAGATGCCACCCAGCACCACCCAGACACTGTCAAGCGAGAGGCGAATCTCTTGAATATTTTGAGCCTGTGTTGGCAGGGGCTCTGCAGCAAAACTGGGTAAAGCAATACAGCACACAAAGAAGAGTAAGTATTTTATTTTTTTCATGAATAATCCCCCAAAGATTATTCATTTCAATTGCAAAATCAATGCCAGTGTTTCAACACATTACGGATATTTAATCATGATCCATGCCCGCCAATATAAACGGAGCGATTTAAACAAGGTGAAAAAACGATACACCATACAAGGGCCAAAGCGCATTTATCAGTGGATTTATAAAACATAGCTTTTAGTTTTTATAGTACTCATCCACAGCATAATAGTGGACCTTCTCTATCCATCGACCACGATTCAGCGTGCGCTCTGTCACTTTAACCTTTCCCTCTTGGACTGTTGCATCTTCAATAAACTCTTTGACTAAACTCAAACCATGTTTAGGAATCACAATATATTCTGAACGGATGTGATAACAACATCCACTTTTATTGAAGGTTAAGATTCTTTTCTGTTTTGGATCAACCTCAAACATGCCCAAATTTTCATGGGTTAAGACCGACAACTCCTCACTCAGAACAAATTTATTCTTGGTTCGATGAAAGACATAAACATCGTAGGTTGGCCCGCCATAGGCACCATAGTTACCATTACGGATGGCCACATCCTCACTCCCATCAAAGTTAAAGTCAGCAAAAATTAATGCACTTTGCTCACCATAAAGCTGCACCACATTAACAGACGGTTTGTAAGTTTCGTCCAAATCCATTGTCAATTCAGCCGAGGAAAAATGCTGAAAGTGCTGTGTTGTCCCTTTTAGGTAAAGATCAATATTGGCTTGTCCATCACAGCTCCTGTCCGAACAGTTCGTCGTGATTTTTACATCATAGTGCTTCGATGCATTTTTTATTTCGAAGATTTGAGCCTGAGTAGTTTGACTCAAAACGAACACACCAAATATCAACAGCAGCTGACACGAGATCTGATTTATGTTCATATTGTTTTCTTATTGAAAAGATACACATCATCTTAGCAAAAGCTGCAAACATAAAAAAACCACCCGAAGGTGGTCTTTATACAATCTAAGAAGAGGATTAGTGTCCACCACCATTGATTGCTTTAGTCATGTCTTCAACCACTTTCTTCGCATCACCGAAGATCATCATGGTTTTTTCGTTATAGAACAAATCGTTGTCTAGACCTGCATAACCTGTCGCCATAGAACGTTTGATGACCATAATGGTACGTGCTTTATGTGCTTCAAGAATTGGCATGCCATAGATTGGAGATGTTGGATCGTCTTTCGCCGCAGGGTTCACCACGTCGTTCGCACCAATCACAAGCACCACATCTGTTGCAGGGAAGTCTGAGTTAATCTCATCCATCTCTAAGATGTCTTCATAAGCCACGTCTGCTTCAGCCAAAAGTACGTTCATGTGACCCGGCATACGACCTGCAACTGGGTGAATGGCAAAGCGTACTTTTACACCTTGTTCTTTCAAGATTTCACACAGTTCTTTCACCGCATTTTGTGCACGACCTTGCGCCATACCATAACCCGGTACAATCACAACGCTGTCTGCATTTGACATCAAGAAGCCAGCGTCATCTGCTGAACCAGAACGATGGTTACGCTGTGCTTGTTCGCCTTTGTCCGCAGAAGCTACCGCAGTTCCACCCATTGCACCACCAAACAAAACGTTGATGATTGAACGGTTCATGGCTTTACACATGATGTAAGACAGAATCGCACCTGAAGAACCCACCAGTGAACCCGCAACGATCAACATATTGTTTTCAAGTGTGAAACCAATACCTGCTGCTGCCCAACCAGAGAAGGAGTTCAATAGCGATACCACCACTGGCATATCACCGCCGCCAACTGGTGCAATCCAAACCCAACCGAATGCAAGTGCAAGTACAGTCATGGCCCAGAATGCATTCATGTTGCCTGTCGTGAAGAAGTACACACCACATGCCAACATTGCAAGGAAAATCAGCGCTTGTACAGGTTTAACCCATGCACCAGAAATGGTTTTTGCCCATTTTTTCGCAGCCAATTTACCATAAGCGAATACAGACGCTGTAAAGGTAATCGCACCGACGAAACACCCCACGAACAATTCAAATAAATGGACCTTGCTCATGTGTGCATGTTGCACACCCGCAGCAGTTAATGCAGCTTCATTTTGTGCAAATAATGCAGTCAGTTGGTTATTATGTAGAATTGCAGCAATTGCAATTAATACCGCAGCCAGACCCACCAAAGAGTGCATTAAAGCAACAGTTTCAGGCATCTGCGTCATAGGTACAGTACGCGCACGGGCAATACCCACTATCGCACCCAGCACCATCGCACCGCCAATCATCCAAATCACAGGATGATCTGCCACAAAGAAGGTGGTCACTACAGCAATCGCCATTGCGATCATGCCGTAACGGTTACCTTGAATTGCCGTTTTCGGGCCAGACAAACCACGTAAAGTTAAGATAAAGAGGACAGCACCAATCAGGTAGAACCAATCCGCATAGTCTCGAATGAATTCCATATATTAGCCCTCTTTTTTCTTTTGCTTTGGCTTGAACATTTCAAGCATACGCGCTGTTACTGCGAAGCCACCGAAAATATTGATACTTGCTAAGAACACCGCAATTGCACCTAAGATGCTCACCACATTCACACTTTGGAATGCAACATTCGCATCAACACCGATTGCAGGAATCCCCACCGTTTGAATCATTGCGCCCACCACGATGATCGATGACAACGCATTGGTTACTGCCATAAGCGGTGTATGTAGTGCTGGCGTAACGCCCCACACGACGTAGTAACCTACAAAGATGGCAAGGACGAAAATTGTAATTGTTTCAACCATGATCTATCTCCTTAACCACGCTTCAGCAGTACTTGACCGCCATGAGTTACTAGAAGGGCTTTTTGAATTTCTTCTTCAGGATTGATAGCAAAGTTTTTCTCTGCATCAAATAAAGTATCTAAGAAGTTCAAGACATTTCGTGCATACAAAGCAGAAGCTTCAGTTGAAACTGTAGATGGAATATTTGGAATACCCAAAATTTTTACACCATTAGCAGTCACTACAGTTTCACCGCATTGTGAACCTTCGACGTTACCGCCCGTTTCAACCGCCATATCTAAAATCACAGAACCTGGCTTCATTTTTGCCACAGTTTCCGCTTTGATTAAGCGCGGTGCATCACGACCTGGCAATAACGCAGTGGTAATCACGATGTCCGCATTCGATACAGCTTTATCCACAATAATCGCTTGATCGCGGATATAGTCTTCTCCCGGCATCCAGCCATAACCGTTTTTCGCAGCATCGGCTGCTTTTTGCTGTTCTTCCGCTGACATAGGTACGTCTAACCATTTGCCACCCAAAGATTCCACTTGATCTTTCGCAGTCGGACGTAAATCCGTTGCTTCAACCACAGCACCCAAACGTTTTGCTGTCGCAATCGCTTGTAGACCAGCAACACCGACTCCCATGATCACGACACGTGCAGGTTTTACAGTACCCGCAGCCGTCATCAACATTGGGAACATGCGCTGGTACTCTGCCGCAGCAAGAAGCACTGACTTGTAACCCGACAAGTTAGCTTGTGAAGATAATACGTCCATGTTCTGCGCACGAGATAAAGTTCGTGGTAGTAGCTCCAAAGCAAATGCAGACACTTGTTGTGATGCAAATTGATCAAGCTCCGTATTACGGTACGGGTCAAACATGGCAATAACCGATGTATTTGGCGCAAGCTTTTGAATTTCAGCACCCTGAGGGGCACGTACTTTCAAAATCATTTGGCTACCGGTATAGGCATCATCTGTCAGCTTAGCACCGACTTGCTCATAAGCACTGTCGATATAAGCAGCTTTCACACCTGCTCTACGTTCAATCACTACACTATGACCAGCACTGATCAACTTTTTTACCGTTTCTGGCGTTGCGGCTACACGATTTTCACCGACGACAGTTTCGGCTGGAATTCCGATCTGCATGAGCGTCCCTCAAGCTAGTTTTTCTTAAAGTAAACATCACCGATTAGGCAATGTTTTCTCACAGGATGTTCTTATGAATTTTTGGATTCTAATGAAACTTTTTTAAAATACCACCCACTATTTATTTAATAAATACCCATATACTGAACTGGTGATTCATAAAAAATATTGGGTGATATCTCATTTATTTGCTTTGAGTCCGCTTAAAAATTGATTTATTTCTATTCAAATTCTGAGCTACAGATCTTTTTACACTAAAATCTGCACTTTCTTTGCACAAAACCAAGTCCTTTAATTCCGCAGTATTGATCTTTTTGACCAATCCAAGAATATGAACCACCACATTGACATTAACCCGAACCCGTCATTCATCGAGCTTTACCATCTGCTGTCACGCAAACTTTGCAGACATTGACTTAAATGACAGTTTTGCCCCATTTGCAAAAGCTTAGAATTGGCCTGTTCCTATTTTTCATCGATCAAAAATGCCAATGCTCAAAATTTAGCTCAACTAAAACGCGTATTTGAAATGGATCATCTAAAAATACGAGGAGGGATTGATCGCGTTTAACTAGATCTAAAACGCGGAACGACCAACAAAAATGTTCTTTTCATATTTTATGGGATGATAATGGCGCGCATTGACACACTAGGCTTAAGTAAAAATGCACCATAATTGAGCAAAAACACTCTAAATAGATGAATATTTCAGTAATTTGTCCCAAATCTTTGATGTGCATGATGAGTAAAAATGATCGAATGCAACAATTTCATACAAAATAGACGGGTGTGTTCAGAATTTTTTAAAGATTTTTATGATTTTTTGACAGGAAATTCGAAATATCATCATTTTTTGATTGTATTAGATGAAAACACCATCCTCAGAACAGGTCATACTATTTGCTATGTCTTCATCTTCGACTCATTTTTTTATGCAGCCTTTTCTCGCTTGTTTTAGGCTTTTGAATCAGCTTCGTATACAATTTCTGAAACGATGCATCTATTTAGCTCAAAGCACGATGTAAACGTCATTCTAAAAAATACTCCCTCATCAAAGGCTCATTATGAATACTTCTTTCGACATCAGTCGAGACAAATCTCTGCTCTGGCTGATGGCAATTGTCTGCGGCTTATGTGCAGGGGCAAACTATTATTGCCAGCCTTTGATTTCCTCTATTCAGCAAAGCTTTCAAGCACCAGAAGAACAAGTGGCTTTGACCGTGACCTTTGCTCAAGTCTCCTATGCTTTAGGTTTACTGTTCATTGTGCCCTTAGGCGACATGCTGAACAAAGCCAAACTAATTCCATTCCTGATGTTTGGCACATCTGCTGGGCTGTTTATCTGTGCGACATCTACCAACTTATCGATGCTCTGGTTAGGCACCATTATTACAGGACTCTTTTCAGTTGCAGCACAAGTGCTGATTCCTCTGGCTACGATGGCAGTCAAACCTGAAAAAACGGGAGAAGTCGTCGGTTTCCTCATGAGTGGCTTATTGGTCGGGATTTTACTGTCGACCAGTGTGGCTGGATTACTCTCAGACTTATGGCACTGGAAAATGATTTATGTGCTGAGTGGCATTGCCATGTTTGCTTTGGCCCTTCTGATGAAAGGAAAACTCCCCCAACTACCAAAACTTAAAATCACCTATTTCGACATTTTTAAGTCCATGGGGAGTCTGCTGCAACAAGAGCCTCGTTTGGTGTTTCGCTCAATCACGGGTGGATTTGCTTTTGCTGCCATGAGTATGCTGTTTTCAACAATTGCCTTACTTTTAACCTCTGAGCCATTTCAACTTTCGGATGTTTTAGTCGGCGTGGTAACTTTGGTCGGCGTATTTGGTGCACTCTCCACTCAGTGGATTGGTAAATGGGCCGATCGCGGTTATACCTTGCTTTTGACTTGGGTCGGCTGTGGGACGTTAGCCCTCAGTTGGGTGTTCCTATATTTAGGCGGGAGTTCACTCATCAGCTACATCATCGGTTATGCACTGATTAATTTAGGACTTGCAACCACACACAGTTGTAACCAAAACGTGATTTTCCGTTTACGCCCCGATGCGAAGTCGCGGGTGAACTCCATCTATATGACCTTATATTTTATTGGTGGCGCGTGTGGCTCGGCACTGGGTGTCTATGCATGGCATCACGGTGGCTGGACTAGTACATGTTTGGTCGGTATTACACTGGTGATGATGGCGGGTGTCTTTGCTCTGCTGGATACCTTATATAGCAAAAAACATGGTATTGCTTAACCCTCAAAAAAGACAGTTTACTCAGTAAACTGTCTTTTTGTTTGGGCACTTCATTTTGAGCGCTAACTGACCTGAGCCACTGGGTAAAAAGGTTTACCCAAATCGAGACTATCGGCATTTTCCAAAGCAATGTACAAAAATGCGGGCAGCAAAGCCGATAAAATTTGACAGCCATCTTGTAGCTGCTTGCGATTCAATGAACTCTTATAGGTTGAACCGCCATGCATCAGCTGATTTCTCAAGGTATATAAACGGTTAAACAGTACCAATAAATATCGACCGAATGTTTCTGCTGTAGCGCTTTCGCCACTTTTTTCTTTTCTTGTTCAAGCTGAGCCTTACAGACCTCTAAACCAATTTTCTTATTTTGATAGTCCCAATAGCCTTGATAGGTGTATTGGTTGTCTAAGAGCATACGAATGGCTTGACTAAACTTGTCCCATAAAATGCTATAAATTCTATGATCGACATCATGCTGGCAAATTAAATGTAAGAACTGACGTAAACTCTGTTTGTCCTGACTTTGCCCCAAGTCTTGTGCATATATAGCATTGAAAGAAATCCAGAGGCTGATAAATTGCAAATCGGGATCATGATCGAGCAGGAATGCTTGCTTTAACCAACTCAGCCCACGATGTATTCTCAGATTAAACTCATCACTCTGTTGTATTTTTTTAGTTTTAAAAATTTCTTCTAAAAGCAACATCGGCTTTTCCTATACTTTATTCTTCTATATATTCAACATACTGAATGATTAAGCTAAATTCAATTTAATCCTGCTAGGACATAATGATTGATAAATCCCACAAGTTCAGTGTGAATGTTCTATCGAAAAAAACATTCTGTTTTCTATATTTCAATGTATCTAATGAATATTGGCTGCTCCTCTTACCATTAATTATAAGTTCTAAGGTTGATAAAAGCAGATAATACCTCTCAATGAATGTATTCCATTTTTGTGATAGTATTGCGTGCTATCGGAAATACCTGAATAAAAATGAAGCACCGAGTTTCATTTTTCGTCCACTCCCAAAGATCCTCCTATCGGTAATGAATGCATTTCAGCTCATTACATTGTGCTGTATCGTGCTCAATAAATGGATTGATGCTTTGGCTTTGCGACATCTGATTTTCATGTAATTTCCCACATATTTCTTTGCACCGCTTCCGCTCTAAGACATAGGTTGTTCACCATGTCTTTGCAGACAAAAGCTGATAAACACTGATCAAGAGCCTGATTTTTTAATGAATACTGACAAAACCATTGAAACCCCTCAATCTCCACGAATCAGTGTTGCACCGATGATGGATTGGACAATAAATTTAAAATATATATTAAATATCAATAATTTATAAAAATATTAAAATTCCATGGCGTAAAATTGGTGTAAGTTTAATCTTTTGTATCAAAACTTAATCCCTCAACATTCTCACTCCCAAACAATGATTGACGATCTAACGCTCCAGAACCAAATCAGGGATCTGGCTTTAGCGAGTCGGAGCGAACCGACCGATGGTTGGCGTACCGAAGAGCTTGACCCTAAGTTGTGGAACGGTTGGCGTAAAATGATTCAGGGGGACCGGCTAGAAATCGCTGAATACGATCTGACGGCTAAGGTTAGCCAAGGGGACTCTCCTAGTGACAAGCCCGGAGTGGTTGAAGGTCTAAAACAAAGAATAAGGGCTTACAACTTTAGTAAACAAAGGACGTCATCAATAGCAGTGATATAAAAAGTTATCTTTGCCGCCCCGATAAGGCTTTACGGGGCGACTAAGTCTCACCCAACCGACAATTCCGATAGTTTCAGAATAAGCTTTGAGTTTTCTAAGATTGGAATTACTACACCACAGCACGTACTCGAGATACTACAAATAGCTTTTTGGTAGGACCGATACCGAATAAATATCCATAATACATCAGGAGAAACTTTTTTTAATTTTCTGTAACCGGTCATAAATCAGTGGCGGATAATTTGCATGATATTCACCACACTCTGGGCAATGCTCTTGTTTTAGGTACGCTTGATTGTCGAGATCTTGATAAGGAAAAACGCTGAAGAGAAGTTCGTGCTGCATAAGCGTTTTATAAAAACTCTTATGATAAGGTGCAATCTCGCTGTCTTTGATTTTGTCGAAATATAGGTCAACGCTGTTCAAAATGCTCATAATTTCTTTAACCCCGTCGAACCTTAAAATGTCGTCATCTTTGTGAATATCAACATCTAAGCTCTCTAGATCCTCAATGAAACATTTAATCGCTCGCCGGGAATGCAAAAGGATCATTTGCGACTTGCCATCAATCATCTTTTCCTGATCGTAGCTAAAATTTTTAATGTTTCTTTCGACGAACATATAAAGTTCGTGAAGCTGATTCAACTCGTGCCTCAGTTGCTCCTTCGTATATTCCTTTTCGATTTGCTGATGGAGGATGCCATTAGCGTCAATCTGAGCTTTTAACACCAGAAAGAGAAGCACTGAACCCAGAATTTGTAGAAATGGGCTTGAAATACCTCCAAGAACATCTCCTATTTCGCCATAACCTTTCAAATATTGCAGCGGAAGAAGAGGTGCAAACAAAGGGATAAGCAGGCAAGCCGCACCACCAATGACTATGACCCAGAAAGCTATTTTGGTAACAGGAGAGTTATAGATATTCATTTTTACACCTTTTCAGAATTTTCTTTTCTGTACGCGCTAGGAGTTTTGCCAATTTTTTTCTTAAACAACTTTTGAAAGTGTTCATGTGCCGAATACCCAATGGCTTCACTCACTTCGGGAACAGACTTACCGGATTCTTTAAGCAGCTGCTTTGCTTTTTCAAGCCGACAATAGGTTAAATAATCAAGAGGTGTCATGCCTGACAGCTCCTTAAATTTGACGCTGTAGTTCGTACGCGACATCCCCGCAATCCCGGCGAGATCGTCAAGACCCCATTTTTTATCGAGACTATGATGAATAGCTTCCAAGGTTTTGCTGAGTTGCGGATTTTCGATCAGTTTGAAGAATCCAGCATTTTTATTGGATTTGTACATGTGGATTCTTAACGCTTGCACGAAGATAATTTCGGTCAGCTTTCTGACTAACGTGTTGCTTCCAGGAAGCCCTGATTTTGCTTCCTGCTCTATAATACTTAAAAGCATGGCAAGCCAAGGCGAGTGGGAGTTATCAGCACTCTTGATATGCACGACATTTGGCAGCGAATTTAAGAATGGATGATCGGGTCCGCCATTAAAACAAAAATGTCCGCAAACGACGTTGGCTTTGAGCTTGCTCTGATCACCGTATTCCAAAACTTGAGCTTCGGTGAGGTTGGCTTTAGCTCTAAATTCGACCGCAGGCTCGGCCTTGATTTTTGGTGCACTGGCCATGGTGTGCTCCATCCCTTTGAAAAAGATCAAAATATCGCCCTGCTCCGCCAATGCTTTAAGTTTAAGTTTTGGCACCTCATACCAAAACTCGCCATGAGTCACGATGTGAAATCTCGCTAGATTCTCTTCCTGCGGGAGGCTGATGCCCCAGTCTCCCGCAAATGAGGTTCTATACCAGTAGCTGCTAGTAAGCTCTACCTTATCTAAAATTTCACTGAGAACATCCATATATAGCTCCTACGTAAACTGTCTAATAAGTCACATTATACGAACTATTGAGCATGTTATATCTATTTTACATGCTGTAAATTCAGTTCCATTAGTAAATAGATAAAAACCAAGGAGGCTTTATGAAAAATAAATAATGTGATCGTTGCCGGAGGGTGTTTTTGGAGTCTCGAAGACCTCCTTAGGAGTCTGGACGGTGTGACGTCAACGAAGGTGGGCTACTCTGGCGGAGATTTTGATGATCCTACCTACGCCGATATTATAACAGGGAAAACGGGGCACGCCGAAGCGGTTCGCGTGGAATACGACCAAGACGAAATATCTCTCGAAGAGATTCTACATTACTTTTTCAAAATCCATGATCCGACTACGAAGAATCGCCAAGGAAATGATGTTGGCACTTCGTATCGCTCGGCAGCGTTCTATCGTGACGATGCACAGAAAGCGATTATCGAAAACGTGATTGATGAGGTCAATGAGATCGGTCGCTTCGAGAATGAAGTGGTCACGACCGTCACCCTGGAAAAAGAATTCTACGACGCTGAGGCATATCACCAAAACTATTTGCAGAGGAATCCCAGCGGATACTCTTGCCATTTTGAAAGAGACTAAATCATGAACCAAATGAACGAGGAAAAAATGAAAGCACTTAAGAATGTTGTTATTTATACGAAAGACCATTGTCCATTTTGCGCACGCGTGAAGAATTACCTAACTGCTGAAAAGGTCGATTTCAAACAAATTCGCGTAGACGACGATCCGAAGACTTACCTGGAGTTGAAGGAAAGAACAAATCTCCAAACTGTACCGCAAGTTTTTGTGGATGGAGAATTCATTGGTAGTGCTACAGACTTCTTCTCGTGGATTGATAGCTAAAGAGTGAACCCTAAAATAAAGGAGCAAATATATGTTCAATTGGAAAAGCATTTACAACTACCTGGATAACGGCACTCCCGCGCCTCCCAAAAAAGTAGAAAAGAGCGAGGAAGAGTGGAAAGAAATTCTGACGCCAGCGCAATTTCGGGTCATGCGGATGAAAGGCACCGAACGCGCGCACACCGGAGAACTCTGTTCATTTTATGAAGCTGGAAGGTACGCCTGTGTGGGCTGCGACACCGAACTCTTTGACTCGAACCTAAAGTTCGATTCGGGAACGGGATGGCCGAGTTTTTCTGAGCCAGTCGCAGACAACGTAATTCAATATGAACTGGATACGACCTTCGGGCGCAGAATCGAAGTGCTATGCAATGTGTGCGAAGCCCATCTGGGGCACGCTTTTCCAGACGGTCCTGAGCCATCAGGGGTCCGATTCTGTATTAACTCGGAGTCATTGAAGTTTGTAGAATAATTTTTAAATCGAGGGGGTTTATGAAAGTGAACCTTTTGAAAAAAGGAGCCGTTCGTGTTGATTAAGCTGTTCGGTCATAAAGACTGCCATAAAACCAAGATTTACCATTCGTACTTGCAAGAAAAAGGGAGCCAGTTTGTTTTTTTGGATGTTCATGAAGACGACGCGGCTGCTGATGAACTGTGCTCCCTCTATTCGAACGGAAAGCTGAATTTCCCGACAATAGTGGTTGGGACAAAGAAGCTGAGAAACCCCAAGTTCAAGGACCTTGACAGGTGGTTGGAAGCTTCAATGAAATAATGAGTTTTTTAGAATTATTAATAACTTAATAAGCAGTAAGATCAATGATTACAGCAATTTTCCGCAGTTGTGTTACCAAGAAACATGCTGCGGAGTTTTAGCAAAGATACTTCATCAAGCTGGTGTTGGAAAACGTGGTCTTATCGTCGTTTGCACGGCGTGAGGAATGGGAGTGGCTTCAATTTTTGAAAGTTAGGTGAAAAATATGTCGGATCTAAAAATGAATAAAGAAGACGGTGTTGAAAGCTATGAATTTGCAACCCCTGAAGCAATCGAAGAAGCATTGAAAATCGGGAAGCTTAGTCAAACGGTTTTCGGCATGGGTTGCTTTTGGGGACCGGATTCTAATTTTGGAGGGACGCAGGGAGTAGTGCAAACACGTGTTGGCTACGCTGGAGCATCAACTCTGGATCCGAGTTACCGCAACATCAACGGACACGCCGAAGTCGTCAGAGTGATCTACGATAAAGACCAAATCAGCTACAGGGAACTTCTTGGAAGTTTTGAATCATGGTCTGTTCATGGTAGAAAGCAGGGCCAGTATCGCCAGATACTTTTTGTTTTTGATCTGGAGCAAAAACAAGTAGCTGAAGAACTGATTCAAGCGATTGGAAAGGAGAAATCTCCCGAGGTGATTGAGGCCGGAGAACAAAATGGTTATTTTTGGCCCGCCGAAGATTACCATCAAAAGCATCGTCTTCGCAGAAACAAACAGCTTGTAAGTCTTGCAGAAGTAGATTTCGGTCCTCGCTGGGATGAACATCTGTATTTTACTAAATTAAATAGTACCGATAGAAAAGGCTTCAGTCTCTCAAGCTGGCTAAAAAAGTTGTCTCCGGAAATGCAGAAAGCTTACCGAATCGGTTAATCTGAAATTGCAGCTGGCTAAAGAACTCTATTTTCTATATGTAAAGAATGTGACGATCTCCTTCACATGGAGTCCAAGAGAGCATAAAAAATCTGTGTAAGTCGCATTACCCATGTATTTGAAAGGAATAAATAATGCCAATATCAGACCAGCTTATCGACCGAAGCAAGACCTCAGTTTTTATGAGGTCTTGAGATCAGCGCAGCATGAACAGATCTCTTACAGTGTGGCGAACACACTGGTTTGATTGCGGCCTTGGGTTTTAGCTTTGTATAACATCTGATCGGCGACTTCGAGCAACTGCTTTTTGTCGTCAAATAAATCAGCGCTGGCCAAACCTATGCTGACCGTTAATTGTCGTAATAACCACTCATGGTTAGCCACTACCAGCCTTAACTTTTCCAGTGTTTTATTTGCGGACGCTGTGTCTGTGCCTGGCAGGATCAGCACAAACTCTTCACCACCATAACGGGCGAAAAAGTCATAGTTCCTGCTATGGCGCTGAAACAGAGCCGCGACTTGACTCAGTGCCTCATCTCCTGCGGCATGACCATAGCTGTCGTTAAAACTCTTAAAGTGATCAATATCAATCAATGCCAGTACAAAAGATTGTCCTGTTCTTTGCCAGCGAGCAAATTCAGCTTCAAACTTGAGGTCAAAAGCTCTTCTGTTGTTCACCCCTGTCAGCGCATCCGTCATGCTGGTATTATGTAATTGTTCGCCGACTTTTTTCAGCTCCAGTATGGCGATCACTTGTCTGGACAGAGCCTGCAAAGAGCTTATCTGCCGCTGGTTCAGCTGCTTAGGAACATGATCATAGACACAAATAGTACCAATCACTGCACCTTCGGGATCAATCAGCGGCGAGCCAGCATAAAATCGGTAGCCAGGTCCTGAAATCACCATAGCATTGGTACTGAATCTGTGATCTAAAGTAGCGTCAGGGACCACCATTACCGCATCAGGTGTTTCCATTGCATACACGCAAAAGGACTCTTTAATTAATACAGAGGTACGCGAAATACCAACTTTTGCAATTAGATTCAGCTTTGTGTCATCGGTTCGCGTCACCATAGCCACTGGTGCATCACAGATATAACACGCCAGTTCAGTGATATCCCGCAGGTTCTGATCTGCTTCAGCAGGTGCTTTTAGTGTGGTTTCTGCACTAGCTGTTTGAGCTAAACTAAAGGTCATGTACTTCTCCGTTTTTCTACTGCATTTTTCAAAGATCCTGCATAGAAAAATGAATTAAATCGTTGATTTAACTCTAGCATAGATCTGTCAGACTTGAAGTTATCTCTGTAGCAATGGTATTGTTTTGTACAATATTCGCCTGCTTGATTTGAGTTTTAGCTGTATTTATAAACTTTTGGCTTTTCCGGTCGCAGGCTCTATAATTTGCTCGTTTAAATCCAACTCTTCGTCTAACGTCATCTATTTAGTGTGCATGCGGCCTCCGGAGCATTTTCCGTGGCTTATTTTACCGAAGCATCGGGATTGCTAAATAGAGCTGAACGCTGTAATGCGCTTTCGAACTGAGCTTTCCGTAACTTCGGCATTAGTTCATGTACCTTGCTTACTGGATGTTGGTTGACGCGCAGCAGCACGTCCGTCAGATAATCGTAAACGTTAATAGCAGTGTTGACCTTGCTTTGAATGACGCCAACATGCTTAGCACCAAGCTCCGTTCAGCAGAATCACAGCCAGTTTTTCAGTTATCCCAAGTGTCACTCTCAGATTAAAGGCCGCCATACCGGATGTAGTGCCAACAAGAAAACTAAAACACAACTTCGCTGATCATCGCTGAGTGTTTATAAATCGTCTCCCATCACCGGTATCGATAAGCAGATAAGCCTGGTTATGCCATTAGCAGTTCTTGAAGCATTCCTGCTTTCAATGTCGTCAACGTGATCACGATTTGAGTTGAGATAACGACTCTGTTGCTGAAGACTCTCAGTTAATTGCCACTCACCAGATTCAAGAACAGCACCCGCTAACTCGGCACATACTGTTGCAAAACCATAAAGCGCTTGATTATCGCGGGTAAAACGCAGCGGCATCGTCTGGCCTTTTACAAGAAGGGACCATTCCAAAACTCTGTACTTACCTTTTAATCGGTTACTGACAAAAATAGTTATACTTGTACCGCTGGCGCCAACAACTAAAAAGCTCGTGATAGCTAGTCCTATCAGAGACCATAACTCTGGTTTCCCACTTAGTAACAGTGGATTAGGCAAATGACTCCTCAAAACGAGATCAGCACCAAGGGTCAGCGCTGTTTTATACACTGCTTGTTCTAATAATGGAGTTGCATTGACCAGTGACGCAACAGCATCACAACTATAAGGTTCTAGAACTGCCGTAGCTCTCAACCATTCTGTTTCATGGGCAATCGCCAACAAATTTGACCAAATTCGAACCAGTGCCGCTATATGAATGGAGTTTTCATCAGTCAGGACGGTTTGATTAAGCTGCTTATCCAGTTCCTGATGCCAGTATTGGTATTGGCTTGTCAAAAGTACAAACAACTCAGATTGAAGCAACTTATTATTAGTTACCGGTCTTATCCTATTTGACATCTCATTGAATAGTTGTATAAATTTTTTGTCTGCTTGTTGCTCACGCTTTAGCAGATCTTGCTGTTGTTGAAGCATCTGTAAATCGTATTCAATGGCCTGCTTAAAAAGTGTGAGTAAGGAACAGTGTTGTGATGCCCGATCTGGGCTTGAAAAGTCCAACATACACAAAGTACCGAAAGTTTTTCCGCTAGGCCAAAGCAATGGCAGGCCATAGTAATAACTAAAGCCTGCTGCAAATGTTGGGTTATTGTTTTCATATCGGGTACCGATTGCATTTTCAACTAGTAATGGCTGGTTACTGGAAATGACTTGGGAACAATAAGTGTTAAGTGCCAATGGAACAGGTTCACCGCAATAAAAAGTTGGTACTGACACACTGCCAACAGCCTGACAAATTTCGTTTTTATCTAATCGATTAATCAGCACACAAGGCACTTCCGCGACTTGAGCCATCGAGTTTACAATGCCTTGCCAGCGCTCTAGGAGCAGAGCGGTTTCTATGCTCAAATCTACTGCCATTTGTTCCCTCAGTATTTAAATAGTCCCCTTTTGCATCATTCGATCTTGTTTATCTCAGAGTATCAAACAGGAAACAAAGTGATTGATGTCAATCAGGGAATTAGCAGCATTGATGCATTAAGCGGCGCACATACACTCTAAGTAAAGTGCTTAAGTCTGATTATGGCAAGAAATTGTTACTTTGTCAGGGATAGTCAACACTTTATTAGCGAGAGACTTGCTTGGCTGACATTTAAGACAAATCGCGAGATTCCAAATCTGCCACCAACAGTCGGAACTGAGTAACTCACTTGAGCTTTAAAAAGTAAAGCATTGAAATATTTATGGTATTTATACATCCTACCTAGCTCACAGCAGAGTTTAGCATCGTGCATTAATATGACCTTACACTAAAAATACGTACTAGTTGACGTCTATCAAACTCGTTTACGAGATAGTGTAGTGGTCGACAAATTTTGGCCACATCGTTATTGCCTAATAACCGATGCTCTCTTTAAATGCGAAATGAGTAGTGCACGCATTTTTAGCCTTTTGGCAAAACGTTGATGTCTCGAAATTTTCAAGCGCTGTGCCTTGTTTATTTTCAGAAACGTCTGCTTTCAGTGAGTTCCTGATGCTCGGGCGCTCTAAATTATGGGTATAGACAATCTGATTTGCCCTATATTTGCAGTTTTTCGTGAACCCTTAATTTCACAACTCTTTTAATCTGATATCCAAAGTCTGCATCCATACATAGCCCCTACGTAAACTGTCCAATAGGTCATGTTATACGAACTATTGAACATATTATATCTATTTTACATGCTGTAAAGTCAGTCTAATCAGTAAGTGGATGAAAACTAAGGAGGCTTTATGAAACTAGATTATGTGATCGTTGCCGGAGGGTGTTTTTGGGGTCTCGAAGACCTCCTTAGAAATCAGGACGGCGTGACGTCAACGAAGGTGTGTAGTGGCACTGAAATGGCGACTGCGCAAGACGTGAAGATGAGCTGTCTGATAGCAACGGATTATCAAGCAGAACCTTCTTAAATACAATTTATTCCACGCCAATACAGCGTGCTGTCTTTCAAATCACTAGGAGAAATTTATGTCACGTTTGAACACCCCTACCACAATCGACGCCGCGCCTACTGCTACCCATACCTCACTCAAGGCTGTGGAAAAACAACTGGGCCGCGTTCCTAACATGTTCCGCGTCGTTGCCAACAGCCCTGCTGCGCTGACTGGCTACCTGCAATTGAGCGCAGCATCAGCACAGGGCGGCTTGGGTACAGCGACTCTTGAGCGTATTGCCCTAGCCGTCGCTGAGATCAACGGCTGCGATTATTGCCTTGCTGCCCATTCCTTCCTAGGCCGTAAGGTGGCCAAGCTTGATGATGCTGAACTCACTGCCAACCGCAGCGGTGCATCAAATGACCCTAAGGCCGACGCAGCCGTGCGTTTTGCTGCCGCCGTAGTCCGCCAGCGCGGGCAAGTCAGCAATGACCAGGTCCAAGCGGTGCTGAACGCTGGCTACAGTGATGCACATGTAGTGGATATTCTGTTGGCTGTTGCCCTGAACACTTTCACTAACTACGTTAACGAAGTGACACAGACCGAGGTCGACTTCCCGGCCGTTCAACCACTAGGCATTGATGTCTAATCCATTGGTGCTCAACTACAGCAATTACCTAAGTTAGGTTCGACTCGAGTAAACATATAGTTTTTCTCAAGAGTCATATCATTTTAGTGGGCTACATAGAGTGAGTCCACATGGCTAAAAATAATTGGAGATATAAGATGACTATTCCCGAAATTGAAAATGGTGTCCAGACTACCAATACCCTTAGTAATAATCTCGGTGCAAAAATCACTAAGTTTGGTATAGGTGGCATCTACGTTGCCATGACGATAATATATTTGTGGTTTGGTGGCATGAAATTCACTAGCTACGAAGCAAACGGTATACATGGTTTTGTTAGTAATAGCCCTCTGCTTTCGTGGATGTATAGCTTCCTCAGCATTCAAGGATTCTCAAATTTTCTGGGTGTGCTTGAAATTTCAGTTGGCCTGTTAATCGCTGCACGAGTTTTCTCCCCTAAGCTCGCAATCTTGGGCGGTGTACTTTCAACCGGACTCTTTTTTACGACATTGTCGTTCATGCTGACTACACCCGGTGTTTTTGAGGCATCTCTTGGGTTTCCTGCGATCTCTGTGGTTCCTGGCCAGTTTTTGCTAAAAGATTTAGGCTTGTTTGTCGTGTCTATATTTATCGTAGGTACATCACTTACAGCACTGGAGCACAAAAACAAATAAGCCTCACCCGAAACAACTATAAGTTAGATGGCTCCTAAACACATTAGAGAGCCTTTATTTTTATCTTTTAAGTGCTTCAAGTACGTGCCTTACTAGAGGCTGTTGATCTTTGAGTGAAAAATGAACGGCATAGCAACAAGGTATAATGGTTTCGCCAAAAATCAAAAATACCACCGAGAACGGACGTTGCTATGCCAAGGACAATGCTAACAGATAACGCCTAGGAAGCCCTAAAGCAAATACTTAAAGAGACAGGGCGTGTTTACAATAAATATGAACACCGAAATACACTGGAAGGCATACTTTATCGTATGCGCACAGGCATTCAGTGGCGAGATTAGCCTGAAAGTTCTACTGGGGATAAATGAAAATCCTCTATCTTTTTAATATCCTTAGGAGCAAACCAATATCTTATTGCGGTATTACAGGTTCGCGTACCTTCCGCTACTGGGCATTTTTCCCATACGTTAATTTTCTTTTTTTTATTATTTTCTTTTTCCACCTTTTTGATTGAATCTAAATCAGTAACTACCAAAGTCTTAAGTTCAAGAAAGTCGAGGAGTGGATAAAAAAGATGAGCATGAGCTCCTCCAGCTTCAATACAAGTTACATACTGGCTTGCTAATTTTTGATGTTCTGGTAAGGATTTATCAACTAATTCTCTGAGGCGAGGCATTAATAACCGTTCAGTTGTCCCCTCAACCATAATCACTTTATCTGCAAAATAAAGATCACACTTAGTCAGAGTCATGTATTTATGCAAGAACTCTTTATCAGTAACAGATATTGTTTGCATACCCTTTTTAAAATCTTTAACTTTAGTATTTCTAATACTTTTCACTGCATCTTTTTGGTTATAGAAATATCTTACTGCATCAAAACATGCCGCATTAGCAACATGAGAAGAATGTGTAGTAATAATAAACTGAACATTCCAAACGTCTTCTGCTGGATAGGCACTCGAAAGCTTTTGAATAGCAACATTTAATTGATTAATAAAAACTTCCTGCATCTGTGGATGCAAATGAGCTTCAGGTTCTTCAATGAATATCAAATGGGCTGAAGGGCGAGTAATTTGAGATCGGTAAATTTTGTGATAGCTTTCAAGTTGTAGCAGCATATAGATTAAATTTCGCGTACCAAGACCATTATATCCCTCAGGTAAATGCACACCATCTGTACCACTATAAACAACTTTTGTATGCCCAGACAAAAGTGCCTCTACATTTAATGAAGTTTCAGGCCTTAATTCAGTATCATTAAGACTTGGAAAACCCATCACCCCCATAACAGGTAATAACTTTTTGAGCATTTTGTCAAAATCACTTTGAACATTAAGCTCAATATCTTCAACAGATTTCTTTAATTTCGCAGCTAACTCTTGATCAGATTCTGTAGCCGTTGGTGCAGCAGCTGTTTTAAACAATTCACTAAGTAATTTTCCGATAACATCAGCCTCACCAAGCTTTGTCTTATCAAGAGTTCTTTGTGCTTGAACAAAGTTACATTGTAATAATGCTGCGAATGCTGAAGTATCCTCGAAATTTCTCTTATTAGACTTATCCGTCGGATCTATTGCACTAACATGCACTTCGTAAATTTTTGATAAGTTATTACGTAAACACTTAAAAAAATGTATTTGAGGTTCCATACCTACTGGTGGTTGAGGTAAATCAAACAACAAATGCATTTTTGCTAAGACAGGCCTATATTCAATACAAGCAATCGCTGTTGTAGAGTCCATATCTAAATCAATGATAAATGGTGAAAGAGGTCCTAAAGTCGGGGCATCACTATCGTATCGAAATGTCAAAGAAAGAGTGATTATAGGCAGTGTATTATATATCTGCTCTGGACTTGCCCCCTCTTCTTTCAATTTTCTTGCATTTAAAAACTTCTCACGAGACAAACTAGAAAAATCTTCCAACCTAAAACGGGCTCCTGACTCACCACAAAAACAATCAAATATGCTAGTAAAAGATGTTTTTCCGCTATTATTTCGCCCAACAATCACAGTTGAATTCTTTTCTAATACAATCTCAATATCGTCAAGAAGTCTATACCCCCCAACTCTAACTTTTTCGATACGCATTGTTCCCCCCAAAATACATTGGTTATTGTAACTTTATCTATTTTTTCAAAGGTTTCGCCCAAGAAGAGCATGTAAATTATTTTGTGTAAATTACGTTCTTTATAAATGATTTTTTAGCTAGTCGTCCACGCATTCGACAACTGCTCAGCTTGCTTCATCACCAATTCAATTGCCTCAGCTGCTTTATCAGGTGGATACTTCCAACGCTGCAAAGTACGACGTACTAATATTTTCAGCTGAGCACGCACACTATCCCGAACCTGCCAATCGACCGTCGTTGATTTCCGTAGCTTCTCTGTAATCTCTCGTGCGATCTGTTTCAGCGTATCGTCTCCAAGCTCTCTGACCGCACTTTCATTGTTTGCCAAAGCATCATAGAAAGCGATTTCATCTGGATTTAACCCAAGTGAAGCTTCACGCTGCATCTCTGTCTGAAATTCTTTTGCCATTTGAATGAGTTCTTCAATGACCTGAGAAGTTTCAATCGCTCGGTTATTGTATTTCCTCAAGGTTTCCTGCAAACGGTCAGAGAAGCGTTTTTCCTGTACCACATTGTTTCGTGTCTTTGCCTTAATGCCATCATTGAGTAACTTTTCCAACAGTTCAACTGCCAAGTTACGGTATGGCATCTGCCTTACATCTTCTAAGAACTCATCTGAAAGCAAGCCAATGTTGGGTTTATCCAAACCACACATTGCAAAGACATCTGTTACCCCATCAGCAATGACAGCATTATCCAGAATCTGTTTTAGCGTACTGTCCTTTTCCGCTTGCGACAGTTTACGATCTACAGAGGTATGCTTGCTAATGACCGCTTTAATGGCTGAGTAAAAGGCAATTTCTTTGTGCAGGTTCTTCGCTTCATCCAAGGTGCTGCATAAAGAGAAGGCTTTATTGATTGCTAAGACTAAATCAAGAAAACGCTTTTTACCATCCTTCAAGCTCAGCACATAGTTAGCTGCGGGGATAATCAGTCGGTGTGCCTGAGTTTCGTAAGCACTTAAATTCATGCCTACCTGTTCATTGGTTTTGGCAAACATTCCCCGTATCGCATCTATCTTTTCAGCAAGAACTGCATAGGCTTCTTCTGCACGTAAAGTCGGCTCACCTTTACCTTTGGCATCAGTATAAGTTTTTAAAGCCTGCTTCAATTCATTGGCAATGCCGATATAGTCGACAACTAGACCACCCTGCTTATCTTTAAATACCCGGTTCACGCGCGCAATTGCCTGCATGAGGTTATGGCCTTTCATTGGCTTATCGATATACATGGTGTGCGTACACGGTGCATCAAAACCTGTAAGCCACATATCGCGCACAATTACCAGTTGCAGGGGATCGTTTACATCCTTGAATCGTTTTTCAAAGCGTTTTTTGACTTGCTTGTTATAAATGTGTGGCTGTAACAATGGTTTATCTGAAGCTGAACCTGTCATCACAATTTTGATTTTACCCTTTTCAGGGTCAGGATCATGCCAGTCTGGACGGAGGGCAACAATCTCATTGTAAAGATGAACACAGATCTCGCGGCTCATACTGACAATCATGCCTTTGCCTGCCGTTGCTTCGGTACGGGCTTCAAAGTGAACAACCAAGTCCGCTGCAATCTGTTTCAGCCGTGGTGTGGCACCCACCAGTTTTTCTAGTCGGCTCCATTCACTCTTGGTCTTTTCACGATTACTTACATCTTCTTCATCTTCGACAATGTCATCAACTTGATCAGATAACTCTTCAATTTCAGCCTGATTGATGTCCAGCTTTGCCAAGCGTGATTCGTAATAGATCGGGACGGTTGCCCCATCATCCACGGCATCCTGAATGTCATAGATGGAAACATAATCACCAAAGACAGCTCGGGTGTCTTTGTCTTCACTGGAAATAGGCGTACCTGTAAAACCAATAAAAGCTGCATTCGCTAAAGCATCACGCATGTGCTTGGCATAGCCAAATTTATAAGTCCCATCATTAGACAGTTTGGCTTTGAGTCCATATTGGCTACGGTGCGCTTCATCAGACATCACCACAATGTTATGCCGACCATTCAGCAATGGATGCTCAGCTTCTCCATCGAGCAAAGCAAACTTTTGTACCGTGGTAAAAATAATTCCACCTGATTCACGTTCAGCCAAAAGCTGTCTTAGCTCATCCCGATTATTGGCTTGTACTGGCGTTTGTTTTAATAATTCCTGTGCCTGACTAAAGGTTTCAAAGAGTTGTCCATCTAGGTCATTACGATCAGTCACAATCAATAATGTAGGATTCTGCATGGCTGGTTGTTGAAGCAACTTACCTGCATAGCAACACATCGAGATACTTTTGCCTGAACCTTGGGTATGCCAAACCACCCCTGCTTTTTTATCCCCTGTAGGATTAGCTGCGGCAATAGTCGCCTGAACAGCTTCACGCACTGCATGGAACTGGTGATAACCCGCAATTTTTTTAATGGTAGCGCCTGCGGCTTGTTGAGAGCCACCATCAGTTTCAAATAGCACAAAGAAACGGATGTAATCGAGGAATAACCCACGATCAAAAAAGCCTCGAATAACGGTTTCAAGCTCCCATTCCAACTGCGGTTTATCATCTTCATTTTTAATGGTACGCCACGGCAAGAAACGTTCTTGACTTGCTGTTAATGAACCGACCCGAGCTGTAATGCCATCACTTACTACTAAAGCTTCATTAAATATAAACAGATCAGAAACTTCTTCTTTGTAGGTTTGTAGTTGATTAAAGGCATCCCAAATATCAGCATTTTCATCGGTAGGGCTTTTTAACTCTAATACCGCAAACGGAATACCATTAATAAAGCAGATAATGTCAGGCCGTCTTGGCTGCTTTGTACCTTGGATGGTAAATTGATTAATGGCAACAAAACGGTTTTGGTAAATATGATTAAAATCGACCAAAAATGCATGGTCATTCACCCAGTCATCTTCTTTTTTATAACTGACGGGTACACCCTCAATAAGCATACGGTGAAAAGCACGGTTATTGGTGATTAAATCCAGACTTTCAGGCTTAGTGAGTTTTTGCCAAACCTGTTCAAAACAGCTTGCAGGCAAATGTGGATTTAAGCGTTCAAAAGCGGTCTGTAAGTCTGCTTCAATCAGAACTTGTTTATAGTCTTTGCGTAAAGGGTTACTGCTGTCAGGGGCAATATCGACACCATGAACGACTTCCCAACCATTTTCAGCAAACCAATCTAGGCAGAGGTTTTCAAGTTGTGTTTCGTTCATAAAAATTCCGTTCCACAAGATGTTCCACTTGACATAGTTGTGCACTATACATTACTATTCTAACCAATATGACCGATGCCCCTGCTTATGTACGCATCGGTTTTCATTTTCTAATCTGCCATAATTCCCATTCTTGCCAATCTTCTTGAGCTATCCCAAAGTCTCCTAAAGTAATCATACCATTGCCTATCTGTGGAAACTCTGCCAATAACTGCTTAAAACGTTCTGACCAAGTCGAGTTTGGACAAATCCTCTTTAAAAGATGTTGAATAATGCAAAAATAAAAAAATGGGCGAGCATTATTCATAGGTTGCCAATTATCAACCTGTGGTGATAATTCTAAAATGTTAATATTCCATAATCGACTATGATGGGCTGCAACATTACGTACAAAGTTTAGACTTCTCAGCCATTTTGCAAATATTTTACCGCTTTTTATATTATACTTTTCAGCAATACATTGTTGATCTTGGTATTTAAGCCCTGAATACATACGAGATAATAAACCAAAATCCCAAATTTCGATTGCAACCCATACAGGAACACATCCCTCATAATGCTTTTTGTGATGTTCAATAAAAGGTTCTCGGCGTGCTTGGTAAAGTAGGGCATTATATTTTTCTAACCAAACTGCATGTTCTGTTTTACCTGCATTTTTACCGTTCTTTATTAATTTTTTAGTAAAATTACCATGTAAGCAGTCCGCAATCTGATGAGCATTACTATCTCTTTTCCCCAATAAATGAGCAACATCTACCCGAACTGCCAGCTCAATACGTTCAAGAGCATCTAAAGCAAGAAGACGCAACTTTTTATCAAAAATATATAAATCGACAATATTTTCAAAATTACTTTGTTGAACAAATTCATTTTTTCGAATGGGTTTATTTTGTGCTTTAGATGCCTGTACATCTATCTGACGAAAAGGATACCAGTAACCACTTAAACGATAATAGCCCACACGCTCTAGATAATTTAAAGCCTTAGCATTATCTGTGACAATCATACCCCGACTTTCTA
The DNA here is from genome assembly GCF_043105125.1 of Acinetobacter sp. TYF_19. NCBI lineage: Bacteria > Pseudomonadati > Pseudomonadota > Gammaproteobacteria > Moraxellales > Moraxellaceae > Acinetobacter > Acinetobacter sp. TYF_19. The sequence continues at coordinate 11,181 of NZ_JBICLH010000066.1, read as the reverse complement.
AAAGCTGTAATTGTTGGGTATAAGATTTCCATTGCTTTAATGGTTTAGCCATCTATCCCCTCACCTTGCAAATCCGATACCTCCAACTCACCCGACAATAATTTTGGCAATAAAGAATCTCTCGTATCTACTAGATATTTATTTTCCTGAGTCTTAGCTGCTAATAAACTATAGAACCCATTAACATTTTTATGAAATAAAGCTAGAATCCTGTCCCTATCCTTTGTTTCAATAGGTAAAATACAAGGTGTAGTTAAAACAGTATCATAACTCACAGCAGGATAAGCCCCACCATCAGCCAAGTGAGCTAAACGCTTAATATTTTCTTTATCAGTTGCTACAATATAAACAAATTCAGCATAATTTTTATATTTAGGCGAAAGAACAGCAAAACCTGTACTACCTGTTAAACTTTCTCGTTGAATAAACGCATAAGAACCATTTGCAGGTCGAACTGTACCAACAATCGTATCACCTATCTTTAAAACACGTCTTGCCCGACTTGGTGCATTATCAAAAGTAAATTCTTCTATTTTTTGAATAACTCCCCATTTTGTATTGGATAAATCAACATAATTTACCTTTTCTGGGCAATTTTTCTTAGTCCATGATTGAATGTTCAAATCAGCAAGAATACTTAAATCTGTTTTAAACCACCCCCTCGGCAAATCCCCCAATTCACTCTCCACCAACTCATCAGGAAATAGCGCAGCAGTCGCTTGTAACTCAGCAAAATCATCTTCAGGCATTTTCTTGAGTTCAGCTTCGCTCTTACCGCTAATAACACACATAGCAGCAATCTCAGGATCAGCACCCTCAAGTTTGGCAGCAATTTTGGCACGTACTGGATCAAAGTCGATAAACCAGCTTTTAAAAATGGCTTGAGCGATGGATTCTAAGGTTTGGTTGATCTGTATATTAATATCAATTTGGGATTGCAATGACCATAAAATATTTGCAATAGATTCTTGCTCAATCAAAGTTGGCAATCTTATTTCAAAGTTATCTAGAATTTTTTTTGTTAGAAACTTCGTGGCTGTACCAACAGACATCTTTTGTAATTCTGCTGTTACATGCTTAATTCTAAAATATAACCATCTAATAGAAACTAAATTTCTATCCTTAGAGGTAATCACATATGTACGCTGATAAGCATTAAATTTGCCTATGTAATATTTTACTGAAAACACACCATTAGCATTATTCCCTGCTAATAGCACTGCTTCATCATCAAAAGCATAAGAGTTGATAGACAAAGTTTCTGGTGAACATGTGAAAAATGGATATTCTCCATTTAACGTTGCAGCGTTAGAATCTAAACGACCTGTTTTAAAATTAAGAATATCGCCTAGCTTAACTAATTCCCAGTTATTATTAGTCATTCCTTATCCTCAAATACTTTCTTAATAGCCCAATAGCCACGAGTCCCCCCTACACGCTCAATCCAACATGCATCTTTTAAGTTATTCAAATGCTTTTTCACTGCTGACTCATTAATACCAAGCTGCTCCGCCATGTAACGATAGGAAACTTTCGGGTTATGCTGAATTAAAACTAAAATCTCTTTTTGCCGGTCAGTCAGCATAGTTTCTTGGATTGAGCCACCCATTGAGCCACCTATTGAGCCACCTAATTGCTCAATCGAAGGACGATAAAACTCCCAATCGACAAAATCACCTTGCGCTTTCAATTGAGGTTCAGCATTGCCTGACTGTAAACAAAGATCTTTGATCCGGGCAATACCACTACCCCATTGCTCGATATAACCTAACTCTTTAAATACCCGCGCCAAGACACGATTACGGATTTCAGAACGACCTTGTGCTAAATCTTCTTCCGTCAGACCATTAGGCAAGCCACCCGGCGATACAATATTCAGAATGTCATCATAAATGCCAACCTTAATATCACGCCCTGCATTGCTATAGTCACGATGTAACACTGCATTCACCAAGGCTTCACGAATTGCAGGAATGGGGATTTCATAACTTTATGTACGTTGTAACCCTAAAATTTCTGCCCGTAGATGTAGATGGTTTTTGATGAATTGCTCTGTTTGCTTCAACTGGCTAAACAAGTCTCCACGGTATTCTTTTTTATCCAAAAATACTGTCATGGTCGTGCCTTTAAAGCGGCTGCATTTAATCTCAACCTGCTCATAAAGCCCCAACAAAATGAGCAGCCCATGACTTGGGTAATCCTGTCCATTCTGCTGAATGATCAATTTAAGATTCCGCATCTTTTGCAAAGACAGCTCTTTGCCCAGCTCAGCAAAGGCTTGCTTTAAAGGCTGTAAATCTATGTCATCTAAACTGTATTGCGGATTCGGCTGTTCATCAAAGGTCTGGTTCAGACGTTGCAATTCAAGTTGCTGAATATATTCAGGTGATGCCACACGATTGCTTGAACCTAAACGGATATAGGTCCCCTGTGCCTTGCCTTGAGGCTTGAGATAATAAGGCAATAATGAACCACGGCTGACTTCAATTACCAGCAACTCTATGCCTTGGATATTCTCGATATAGATATACGGCAGAATGTTCGGCATACACATTTCATTGATCATCGAAGTGATCTGATCTTGCAGCTCAAAAATATCATCTTGAATACCTACGAGTTGGCGATCATCACTTACACCCACTACCAATTTACCGCCACTGGTATTGGCAAAAGCAATCAGGGTCTTTGCGACCTGTTGCCCTTTCGGTAACTGCTCTTTAAATTCAAGGGTTTGACTTTCACCCTTCTGAATTTCTTGCAATAAAGGATGATCAGAACTCATAACCCAAGCCCTTTAGATTCTTTTTAATCTCACTTTCCAACACAGCACTTTGGGCAAATTGTTCTTTGAGCTGAGCAGTCAAACGCAGCATTTTCTCAGCGAATGGCTCGCCATCATCTTCCTGCTCGACTGCACCCACATAACGTCCTGGGGTCAATACATAGTCGTGCTTTTGTATATCTTTTAACTCAGCAGAGAAACAGAACCCTTTTTCATCTTGATACGCTTCGCCTTCAAAATTTTCGCCTTGTTGCCAAGCATGTAAAGCATTGGTGATTTTAGCAATATCTGCATCGGTAAAGTCACGCAGTACGCGATCTTTCATATAGCCCAAATTACGGGCATCGATGAACAGAGTCTTGCCTTCACGGTTGGCTTTCTTTTTATCTAAGGACAAGCCATTCTTTTTGTCCTTGGTTAGAAACCAGATACAGGCTGGAATTTGCGTGTTGGTGAACAGTTGTCCCGGTAACGCAACAATACATTCCACCAGATCGGCTTCGATCAAGTTTTTACGAATCTCGCCTTCATTGTTGGTATTGGAACTCATCGAGCCATTGGCAAGTAAAAGTGCCATGCTGCCTGTTGGTGACAAATGGTGCAGCATGTGCTGCATCCAAGCAAAGTTGGCATTACCTTGTGGTGGAGTGCCATATTTCCAGCGCACATCACTTTCTAGAGAAGCATGCCACCAATCCTTGATGTTAAAAGGTGGGTTCGCCATAACAAAGTCGGCACGTAAGTCTGGATGCTGATCCTCTAAAAAGCTGTCTGCATTCTTTTTACCGAAATTAAAATCAATTCCGCGAATCGCCATGTTCATGGCGGCCAGTTTCCATGTGGTCGGGTTGCTTTCCTGCCCATAAATAGAAATATGCTTTTTCTGTTCGGAGGCTTTGTAATGCTTTTCCTGAGCATGTTGTTCAATAAACTTTTCACTAGATACAAAGAATCCACCTGAACCCATTGCAGGGTCATACACACGACCTTTATAAGGCTGCAACATTTCAACAATTAAGGTGACGATACTTTTAGGCGTGTAGTACTGCCCACCCTGCTTGCCTTCAGCCAAGGCAAACTGTCCCAAAAAGTATTCGTAGACATGCCCGAGAATATCTTTGCTGTGCAGACTGAGTTTCTCGCCGTTATATTCTGGATTAGTAAAACTGGTGTCAGAAAAAGTATTGATCAGATCAAGTAACTTGTCATTGTCCAGCTGGTACTGTCCAATACGATTCAGAATGCCCTTAAGTTTTGGATTGGCTTTTTCAATTTCATCAAAGGCATTGTCAATCAGCCAGGATACAGAGCGTAGTTTGACATCTTGCCCTTGTTCATCCTGCCAAATGATAGAGCCAATCGCTTGTGCTGCTGCATTACGGATACTTAACCAACGGGCTGCTTTTGGCACCCAAAATACGTTTTTTTCTTGGTAGTAATCCAGTATTTCTAGTTCATCAGCAATAGCCTGTTGGTATTCTTCTTCGCTGTCGTACTGATCACGCGGCATGTAATAGATATTGTGATCGTCTTTTTGTGCAAACAATTCTTTGAGTTCAGATTGCCGTTCATCAAAAGCATCTGATACGTACTTTAAGAAAATCAGTCCTAAAACAATATGCTTATAGTTGGCTGCATCTAGACTGCTGCGTAATTTATCGGCGGCTTTCCAAAGCTTGTCATCTAAGTCATTTAGAAATTTTTGTTCCAATGAATGCATTTTATTTCCTCAATCCAAGATCAACCGCTTTGGTTTTATACTTAATGTTAAACAATGTTGCTAAGTTAGCATATCTGCGACCTATTAAAAGTCATGCACTTAACAAAAAAAATAGAGATTAATTAAGTCTTGTCATTTTAACGGGATAACTATAGCTAAAATAGTACTTTGACAACTCCCACGACTAATACTGTCGTAAAAAAAAGAGCAACCTAGAAAGCTGCTCTTTTCCAACTAATCGATTAGTTGACGGGTCTGACTGATTGCTGCAACCCCTGCTGAATCTCCTGCACATAGCTCAATTGCGCTGAATGCTCCGTATCTACAGCACTGTCACTGTGTAGGTAAAACTCCTCTAGCAATTCCATCCCCTCCTCTGCATGCACCTCAAATTTGGCATTGGCGAAACCCTTCCTTGCTGTAAAGTCTAATGATTCTATGAATACACCTAACTTTTTCAACTAACTACAAATGTGTTGCACTTGGGATTTGAATCTGCGACTTTAAAAAATATTCATCTTAAATTTTATACTTATTTTACGCAAAATTTACGATAATTTTATTATATATCAATAAATTAAACCATAACATACATTACTTCAATGACTACTAATTTAAAGTGTTATGAAAAAATTATACCATCTACTTTTTAGCCTTATACCGCTCTATTCAAGTTATGCTTTTGCTACTGGAGATGAAAGCTCTCCCGCTTTAAGCTTTTCAGGTAATGTATCATTGGCCAGCGACTACCGCTGGCGCGGCCAAACGCAAACCCAGAATGATCCGGCCTTGCAGGGAAACTTTGTTTTAAGCCATGCTTCAGGATTTTATCTTGCTGCATTTGCATCGAATGTTGATTTTGATGACGAAGTAAATTTAGAACTGGATCCCCAGATCGGCTATACAGCGCCAATCGCGCTAGGTTCAATCCATCCTGCAGTTGATCTTGGCATGCTGCGCTACAATTACATCGGCAACAGCGATTTAAATTATAATGAATACTATTTCAAAATGATCTTTAATGCGTTGCTGCATCAGAACGATAGCTTTACACCAAGCATAAGCTATACCTATAACTATGGCGGCAAAGCTGCCAGTGACAGTATAGGTAAAGATATCTCAAATTGGTATTTTAATGTCTTATATGCTACACCGATTGCTCAAACTAATTTTGGCACAAATGTTAGCTTAGGTTATTCCAAAGCAAATCAGGACATTTATGGTTCTGAAGCAAAAGACCATTTTTTTGATTGGAAAATTGGTGCAACTTACCGCTATAAGCCAATGGGAATAAATGCAGAATTAGCAGCGGTTGGTAGTAATTTAAAAACCAAAGACTTTACAAGTCAAAATAAAAAAGGGGTAAAAACTGAAGCAGTATTCACCCTGACTAAATCTTTTTAAAAGTTAAATGCCAATAGTATCAGCAATACTATTGGCATAATTATTTTACTTGAGTGATTTCAATATATGATCTATCTCACTTCGATTAAAACCTCTTTCTTTAAAAATAGTATGAATTATTTTTTTCATACTTTTTGACGCATACTGGTATTTCTTTACTAAAATGTCAGAATCAATTTCCTGTAAACTATACTTCAAATATAATTCTTCATTGAGCTTCTGATTTCTAGCATCATCTTCATTATTTATCGTGTTATACATTTTTAAGCAGTTAAATATCCCAATGTTGTTCGATCAAAGTAATTTGGCTGTACATATACTGATGCTCAGCACGTTTAACTGCACACCATAATTCCATAAATCTTTTGCCGAGATATTTTTGCAAAACAGTATTCCGGTGAAAAAATGTTAAAGCATCCAGCTGATTCGTACTTAAAAAGTGCGGCTGATGTTTATTTTTTATCTGAGTGGCTTGCTGTGGAATTTCTAGATTCTGTGTCAACCCATGCAGTGTGCCGATCAAAATCAGGGCTGCAGTTAAATAAGGATTGCAATCCGCACCTGCAACACGATATTCCAAGCGTTGATTTTCATTGTCCGAACGTGGTATGCGAATGGCCACATTGCGGTTATTCACGCCCCAATTAGCTTCTAAGGGCACATGGTTTCCAGCTTTAAACCGGCGGAATGAGTTTACATTCGGGGCAAGCACCGCCATGGACGGCGGCAGCAAGACTATCAGCCCGCTGATCGCCTTTAATAATTGCCGTGACGGTAAAGGATTCTGCTTCATGCTGAAAATATTCTGCTGGTCTTGATTTAACAAACTCATGTGAAAGTGCATGCCGCTGCCCGCTTTATTCAGATCAGGCTTAGCCAAAAAGCTTGCATGTAACCCATGTTCTACAGCGACTTGCTTAATGGTGCGCTTTAGCATCATGATCTGATCGCATAGCTTCAAAATATCACCGCTATGCTGAATATTAATTTCGTATTGCCCGGAAGATGATTCCGAGACTAAGCCTGTAATCTGAATCCCCTGCAAAAGGGCAATCCGTTCAATTTCATCCAGAACGTCTTGATATTTATCTTGCGCATTCACATCAAAACATTGATTTAAATAAATCTGATTGGAGCCAGATTTTTCATTGCTGTCAAATAAATAAAACTCCAATTCTGCGGCCATGCAAGGATAAAAGTTTTGATCATGCAGCGCTCTTAAACTTTTTTTTAAAATATTGCGCGGTTCAACTTCGCAATCTTGATGATTGTCATCTTTCATGGTTAGGAATAACTGTGCATTGGACTCTGGATTTAAAGCGCAGGGCTGCAGGCTTCCCAATATAGGTTTACATAAATAATCCGGCTCACCGATCGATTTTCCTAAACCCGATTCTTCAATCACTTCTCCATCAAGACTCATGGCATAAATAGACATTGGGAAATAACAGCCTTGTGCAATATTTTTTAGACCGACAATATCTATGCGCTTGCCGCGGACATGACCATTCAGATCGTGCAGGCAAATCTCAACATGACGGGTATTGGGATAGCGCTGCAGATAGTTTTCGATTTCTTCTGAAAATAGAATATCTTCAATATCGCAGCATTGACGCGCAGATGGCATGGATTCAGGGACCGCTTCTTCGTCAGCTATATTATGTCTAGCCATGAGTAAATTACTCATTATTTTGTCCTGTTAAATATTAACAATGATCAAAATAAAACAAGTTCTACCGAATGTAACGTAAATAAACCGTAAAAAAGCACCCAACTAATATGATTATTTTTTAAACTATTAAAACCACGAAAAAGCTAATTTAAAATAAGTTAAAACATAAAAATAACAATAGATCTCTTTCATAAATCAAAAAACGATCTTCTTTTTGGTTAATATTTGCACTCCGGATTTCTTAGCATTCGTGCATAATCTGCGGATGAAATACATCGATTCAAACAAGCTTTCTGATCCTCAGTTCAAGCGATACACAGGCATCTCATGGTCAACTTTCTATTTGATGGTTGAGCAATTGCAGAAGCATGTCTCTGCCAAAGACAGACCGCCCAAGTTAAGCCTGGAGGATCAGGTTCTGCTCTGTCTGAGCTATTGGCGGGAATACCGAACCTTATTTCACGTTGCGACGAGTTACGGGGTTTCAGAGCCCACAGCCTCAAGAATTGTCCGTCATGTTGAAGACTGCCTGCTTCGGTCCAATCTGTTTAATTTACCCAAAGATTTACCCGAGGGCGAAGGCATCGACTGGAATGTTGTGATCGTGGATGCCACGGAAATTCCAATCCAAAGGCCTAAAAAAACAGAAGAAAAGCTATAGCGGCAAAAAAAAGACCCATACCTTTAAAGTACAAGCCATGATTCACTACAAAACTCAGCAAATTCTGAGTTTATGTGCCAGTCGCGGGGCAGTGCATGATTTCGAGTTGTTCAAACGCAATTTAAACCAGATTCCTTTTGGGGCTTTTATCCTGGCAGATAAAGGCTATCAGCGGATTTATGTGTTGTATCCGAATAGCCTGTTGCCATTAAAAGCCAAAAGACACTGTAAATTGGATCCTGAATTGAAAATCTATAATCAAGAAATCAATAAAAGATGAATCGGAATTGACCATGTATTGAAATCAAATGACATCCAAATCAGCATGGATGGTAAAGGTCGATGGGTTGATAATGTGATGGTTGAACGATTATGGCGGAGCGTTAAATATGAAGAGGTGTATCTCAAAGCCTACAGCAATGTTTTGGATGCGAAGAAGCAATTAAACGCATATTTTGAATTTTATAATTTGAAACGACCTCATTCGAGTCTGGACAAAATGACTCCAGATGAGTTTTACTATGACCAGCTACCACAACAAAATAAGGTAGCTTAACTAGAGCAGAGTATCACTTATAAATAAGCTTTTAGTTGTTCAAACATGTGGGACCACCTCTATTTAAAAAAAGGAAAGAAGATGAAAATTAAGTTTTTAACAGTTTCATTGATGCTTATTCTGCCATTTTCTGTTTTTGCAGCAAATACTGTAGTAGAAAAAGCGGTCATTGAATCAAATAATACATATAAGGCGAAGTATAACTTAGAGGATATGACTGAGTTTAATCAGGCTCAAAAGGGCTTTATTGCCAAGCCAACAGGTCAAATTAAAAGTGAGAAAGGCAATGTTATCTGGGATTTTGATGCATTTAGTTTTTTACAAGATCAAGCACCAAATACCGTTAATCCCACTCTATGGCGACAAGCAAAATTAAACAACAATGTTGGGCTATTTAAAGTAACAGATCGAGTTTGGCAAATTCGTGGTTTTGATTTGGCAAATATGACCATCATTCAGGGTGATACTGGCTGGATTATTGTGGATACATTAACCTCTAAAGAAACGGCTGAAGCAGCACTTAAATTTGCTAGACAGCATTTAGGTGAGCAAAAAATTTCAGCCATTATCTTTACCCATAGCCATATCGATCATTTTGGTGGTGCATTAGGCGTTCTTTCTAGCGAAGAAATTAACGCTAGAAAAACTCCAATTATTGCGCCAAAAGGCTTTATGGAAGAAGCGACCAGTGAAAATGTGATGGCAGGTTCAGCCATGATACGTCGTGCGACTTATATGTATGGAACTTTTCTACCTAAAAATGCGGAAGGATTGGTGGATACAGGTTTAGGTAAGGCTGTTGCTGTGGGAAAAATGGGCATCCTTGAGCCTACACAACTGATCACTCAACCAGAACAGAAAATGACGGTTGATGGCTTGGATTTTGTGTTTTATAACGTGCCGGGTTCAGAAGCACCAGCAGAATTAACGTTCTCTATCCCATCATTGAAACTTTATAACGGCGCAGAAATTCTATCTCATACCATGCATAATCTTTATACCCTTCGGGGTGCTAAAGTCCGTGATGCCTTAAAATGGGTGGGCTATCTAGACCAAGCAATGCAGCATGCCAAAGCATCCGATGTATTGATTGCACAGCATCATTGGCCTGTCTGGGGCAATGACAATATTCAAGATTTTATTAAAACCCAGCGAGATGTTTATAAGTTCACGCATGATCAGACGGTGAGATATATGAACTCTGGTTTTAATGGCGCTGAAATTGCCGAAAAAATTAAGCTTCCAGCGGCACTTGATCAAAAACTATATGCTCATGGCTATTATGGAACCCTAAAACATAATGTAAAAGCAGTATACCAATATTATATGGGATGGTTCGATGCCCATCCTTCCAATTTAGATCCATTACCCCCTAAAGCTGTTGCAAAAAAATATATTGAGTTAGCAGGTGGGGAGAACAATGCATTGAAAAATGCGCGGGATGCCTACGCTCAAGCTGACTATAGATGGGCTGCCGAGATTTTAAAACATATTGTGTTGAATAACCCTCAAAACCAACAAGCAAAAGACTTATTGGCGAATACTTATCGTCAATTGGGCTATGCTGCTGAGGCTTCAACTTGGCGTAATTTCTTTTTGGTGGGCGCTCAAGAGCTACAAAATAATGTACCCCTACAAAATACTTCTGATCCGAGTGATTTATTGATTCATACACCAACTGAAAGATTTCTTGAAGCTATGGCGACAAATTTAGATGTGGAAAATTTAAAAAATGAAAACCAGTGTATCAATCTGGTTTTGTCGGATACCAAAGAGCATTTTTCATTATGGGTTGAAAACTCAGTCATGCAGTTTAAGCGTTATGATGAAAGTAAAGATTTGGCATTGGATTGCCCTACATTAACCTTAACCAAGCCCTTATATCTAAAAATGATTACAGGTCAAATAGAAGGGGTAAAAGTCCTGCTTTCTAAAGACAGTAAAGTCAAAGGTAATCCACTGAAAATTGGAAAATTCTTTGCAATGTTTAAACGTCCAGATTCAATTTTCCCGATTGTGACTCGACCAAATGGCTAAGCTCAAATAAGTAAAGTCGAAACTTAAATTAATAGATCCAAAGAAATGGGTGAAATTATCAACTTGGTTCTCCCAATCTTATAACAGGAATACAAGAAATTATTTCTTGTATTCCTCTTTAAAATTAAAAGTAAGCTATATGTATTTTAACTCTATTGATACTTTATTAAATGGTTTTTGAATTTTTATACTTTATTTTCGATGGAGATATTTTTATTAGTAGCTTGTTTAAAAAAGATTTGTTTATTTTTCTATTAATTGCTTCTAAATAATAACTTCAATATTTTTGTGGTTAAAAGGCAAGGGGGTATTATGATGTGTTTTTTATTGAAAATAAGCTTTTATATTA
>NZ_JBICLH010000065.1:0-11580 GCF_043105125.1 Acinetobacter sp. TYF_19 | reverse complement strand
GTATATCGACCAATGATTTTGAGGCAAGTTTGTTATTTAAAAAATGAATCTACTATCTTTCTTGGGCCACTCAGGCATTTCATTATAAGATCTAATAGAGTTTCCTAAATCTATTTCTTTTAGACATTCACAGATATATATTCTATTTAAATTAAATTTCATTAACTTATACTAACTCACACTTCACTTTGAACAAAAATAAGAAAGCATAATTTTTATTATTACGTTTTAAAACTCCAAACTCATGGAAATATCGCCTTGTTTGGGATCGTAAGTAAACTCGACTAAATTCCATTTGTGATTTTCTTTATTCAAAATAACTTTAGTAGGATGTTCTACATAGAAATTACTATGCTCTAATTTATATTTCTTCATGAATCTTTTCAAAACTTTAGAGTGAAGCAAGTTTTTTTCAAAAAACTCAGGAGTTTGAAACAATATATAAATCATATTTTCTGTTTTCAGAAATACTTTCAAATCAACCATATCACTTAAATAAATTAGTTGATTATAAAAGTAGTGTTGTTTGCCATTTATTGATTCTTTTTTGAAAAAATTTAAAGCATGAATATTAGCCAAATCAATAGTTAAGTTATCAATTTTTAAAATTTTTTCATCCAATATAATTTGTAAATTCAATTTATTTTCCATATTTAATTATTTTACCTATTGAAGTTAGATTTTTTATCTGAGTTTTCAATAAAATATTGAGTTCCTCCTCGACAGCTATAAAAAATTTCGACCTTTTTATGAGTTAATATTTCCTCTAAATCTTCTATCGATTTTGCGCTGTGATATCCATTACCATTAACCCTTCAATGAGTAAGCGGGGGAGATTGTTACGATAATGCCCCAATTGAAAGCTTCTGGGGAATACTTAAAAATGAGTTGATTCATCATTGTAACTATAAATCAAGAGAAGAAGCGAAAGCGGATATTATAAAATACATAGAGCTATTTTATAATCAGCAAAGAATCCAAAAAGGGTTAGATTTTAAAACACCGAATCAAATGGCAGAGGACTTTTACAAGTTAGCTGTATAGAATCTCCCAAGTGGAAGTCTCCTGTAATTTCAGCACACATCAGTAAACAGATGGTCTAAAGATAAGGTTGCTGTGCTTTGAGATTTCCCAGTTGAATCTGAGCCTGTATCATCAACACCTAAATGAATCCGGTAGGGTTTTGTTTGTTGCCTTCCCAGTTCTAAATCACTATAGCCAGGTTGATTACGTTGCTCTGAGGGTTTTATTTTAAAGTCTGCCTCAACAGTCGGCACACGTTTAAAGTTTTCTAAGCCTTGTTCAATATCCTGAATATTTAAAATATCCCCAGAGCGAACAGGCAAGGCATTAAATTTATGAGCACGCTTTGACGTCTCTTGAACAAATTGAATTTGATCTACCTTCCCAGCAATCACTTGTAGTTTAATCTCACCCGAGGCAATATTTTGTTGAGGGAGCAGCATTCGGGTAGTGACATAACCATGACTAATAATACTGTTTTGAATCAAATCTAAAGCTTGGTTTAAATCTTGTACGCCAATACATCGGCCAATGAGATTATGTTCAACTTGCGTGACGGGGCGCATAGTAAAAGTAAATTGACGCGCATCCTCCCCCATCAACACAAATTTTTTAATTTCAAACATACATCTTCACTGTTTGATTTTAGATATTGCAGTTATGTTTGGGTTTGAAGTTGTTTTTCTAATCCCGTTTGCACTACAGCTTCGGGCTGTAATTGCTTTTGTAATGCTTCATCACGTTGTTGCTGGCGCTGAACGGCATCTATTTATAAGTCTGGACGTAATTGTGGGTCAGCTGCATAAGCCGAACAACTTAATAAGCTTAACATAATGAATATTTGGTTTTTTTATTTTTTTAAATACATATTGAACATAGTGTAAGATAGTTTTATTGAATTACTACCAATTGATATAATTATGTAAACAAAAAATATACTTAACAAATTAATTTAAATAAGTGCTTAATTTATCTATATTTTATTTTCTATTAATTAACGACATTAAATACATACTATACCCTTTTTATCCTAGTAATGTTAATAGAAAAATTTTTATGCAAAAAAACTAAAGAAAATAAAAAAAAGATGCTCATGCTTTGGGGAAAACATGAGCACATAAAACTTAATATAGGGCTAAATTTTGTAATACATAAAAATGATACTTACCACACAAAATAATTTATGAACTCAAAATAATTGAATAAGAATCTTTAAACTCTCCTTCAATCTAGCTTACAGACCGTATAGAAGGCTCTTTTACAACCCCTCTTCCTAATTAAATTTGGCTTTAGAGGGAACCGTGTAGATTAGAATCACATATCACCTGCCGCTAATAAGTCATGATGCTTTTTGCAATAAATTTCATTATACCAAGTATAATGCATATCATTATTCACCCTCACTGAAATCCATTCAGGTAAATCATTCAAAGATGTTATATTTATTTTGTTTTCTAAAAAAACAAATCTGCTGTCTTGTTCTGGCCATTCAGGAGTTTCATTATAAGATCTAATAGAATTTCCTAAATCTATTTCTTTTACCATGATTTCTTTTAGACATTCACAGATATGTACTTCTTTATTTCCAATTTTCATATTTTTCTCACTTTACCCTCTTTAAAATTTTTACGCTCAGCTTTTTCAACATAAAACTGTGTCCCACCACCAGAATATGTATGTGGATCTTTCCATACGGTATTTCCATCATCATCCTTAAATGTAAAATTAGAATTAGCCTGAGCTTTACCTTTTGCTACACATAAATCTTTTTGAAGAATAAATGCTTTAACTTTAGTTCTCATATCTCTTGGTTTACTTTCAGCCCAATTCCATCCAGGTGTTACTTGTACTAAATCATGATATTTTTGAGCACTACCTTTAGATTGGTTAACAGTTGCAATAGTTACACCATAACCTAACCCCCCAGGTTCTAAAGCATAAAGTACTGTGCCCTTTTTTATAACCACATTTGTATAAGAATCTACTCCATCATAAGAATTATAAGGCTGACCAGGTTTTTGTCCTTGAAAAGCCTTAGCTTCAGCTGCTGGATTTCTCCCCTCACAAGGATTACCTGGACAAGGTTTTTTCTTAGGTGAAACCCCTCCTCCCTTCCCACTACTTCCTTTCGAACCTTTTCCTCGTGCTAACCCTCTCGGGTCAACCCACTCAACTGGGTTCGGTGCATAAGCATAAACATTATGCCCACCTAAAAGCCCAATGGGATCTTTAGAAATAAAGCGCCCTACGTAAGGCGAGTAGTAACGATGACGGTTATAGTGAAACCCTGTTTCTTCATCAAAATACTGCCCTTGGAAGCGAATATTATTTGAAATGATTTCACTATTTTCAAAGAAGTTTGATTTCACTTTCTCTGCTTTACATTCACCCCAAGCTTTATATTGTGCCTTCCAAATGATCTGACCACTAAGATCACTCATCTCTTGTGGAGTCCCCAAATGGTCACAGTGATAGAACCAAACATCATCAAAGCCTTGACTACTCTGAGTCTTTTTCCAAAGTAAATCACGAGTAAAACTGTATTTATCGTCCCAAACAGGTGTTGTATGTATCTGTATAGGCGTTTGATAAACAGCTTGAATTAAGGGAATAAAGCTGTCTTTTTCATAAAGATAATGCTTGGTATATGACTCATTTGACTCATATGCTAACGTGTCACCATCCCATCCATAAACAAAATCCAGCTCTTGACCTGTATGATGGTGCTTACTTCTTTTTGCTAAACGTCGCCCCATCGCATCGTAACGATATTCAGTAGTATATTCAGTATTACGACTTCGAACCAAACGACCTAAAACATCCCAAGATAAGTTTAAATCCCCTTGATTTGATTTTTGAGCAGTCAACTGTCCATAAGCATCATATTGATATTGTTGATCTAAATATTGACGAACAACATTATTGACCAATTTCAAATAGCCATACTGGTTTTCATCTGTTCTACGTTCGTGAATTTGATTTTGCTGTTCCAGATGTCGATCTATTAAATTACTCGCAGGGTCAAAACTAAATTTTTCTTTACATAATTTCGACGTTGCTTCAAGTAAACGTCCAAGTGGATCATATTTATAATGAATATCACCACGACGGCTGTCCTGAATTTGAGCAAGCTGACCAGATTTATCATAACGATAGACACGTGATAATAGACTTGTAGTGTCTTGAACAGCATTTTGTTCTTGTTGCAATTGCGCATTTGCATAGCCATTTTCATGGCCTTGTACGATTTGTTGCTGACTCAACCGCCCCTGTTCATCAAAGTGTTCAAATTGGCTTAAACCGTTTGCATAGTGTCGTGCAATTTCGCGATGCAAATCATCGCGTTCGAAGCTGACAATATCTTGTCCATTTAAAATTAAGCTATGGACATGACCCGTTCCATAAGTCAACCAATCAATATCTTGTCCATCTGGGCGTATCGTTTTAATACGGTCATTGATTTCATCGTAGCCATGTTTCCACACTGCTGTCTTATGAGTTTTGTTGTCTTGAATATGCTCTCGGACTAAATTACCCACAACATCATAGAACCACTCAACCTTACTCTCTGCATTTTTTGCCAATAAAATTTGACCATGGCTGTTATAGGCAAACTCTTCTAACTGCTGTTCTTCTAATTCATTTTGACCTTTGTATCCAAAACCAGAAGTACGTTGTTCAAGCCGCCCCATACTATCGATAACGAAGTGCTGAATACGATCTTTTGGTGCCAGCTTTCCAGACAAGTTTTGCCCTTGAAGCATTGCAACTTCGATACTGGTTTGAAGTTGACCATTTGTCTCGTCATATTCATACAGGGTTTCTTTTCCATCAAAATCAATTTCTTTGATTAAACGACCAGCTACATCATAAAAGAACTCAAAGGCCGCACCATTTTCATTGATTAATCGTTTGAGTCGGCTCAACTTATCCCACTCATATTTAATCTTATACCCCAGAGGGTCAATACGATAAGAAATTAGACCTGCTGGGTCATAGTCATAACGTATTTTTTTCCCAGTTGGATCGATATACACCAACAGTCGGCCTTCGGCATCATGAATAAAATGTTCTTCTAATACATCGCTATATTTAATCTTTTCTAGTTGACCAAACGAGTTTAATGGTAAACCTTGTTCAAGAGGTTCTCTTGTTTCAGCCGTAAAATCACTATAAAAATATTCAACTTTATTTTTTAAAGCATTCTCTACTGAAGTCACTCGCCCTCTGAGGTCATACTCCCATTTTGTTTCTTTACCTGAACAGTCGGTATAACTGATTAAGTTCCCTTGGTCATCATATTTTAATTGTTTGCTTCCACCTTTCGCATCTGTGATTTGTATAGGAAGACCCATAGCATTGTAGTTGTACTTTGTTTCTCTTTTTAACGGATCAATTTCTTTTATTATGTTTCCTGAACCATCATATTCTTTAAACCAACGACCTTGTTCAGCATCTACCATACCAATGAGTTGATCCTGATCATCATAGTCATAGTGGATGGTCGCCCCATCAGGTTGGGTAATTGTGGTTAAGTTGCCATTCTCATCAAATTCATATTCATTGACAGCTGCGTCAGTATCAATATGTCTAACTACACGACTACATTCATCTCTGAAATACCATTCTTCCAGCCCATCTGGGTAAACAATACGGTAGGTATAACCATCAATATCATAGTAATATTCTGTTTCATTACCATATGCATCAATAACATAGGTAAGACGAATATTCTCATCCCACTCTAAGCGAACCTCAGAGCTACCATCATCTGCCCATTCATGGTATGCCTTAGAAGTCGGTGCAATGCCATCGTATTCTAAATTCATACCGCGACCTGTAAGATCGGTATAACGTGTTATAAGATGATGATGATATTGGTAATAATAACTTGCGCCATTTTCAGTAATGGCTTCAATTAAATCGCCTTTGTCATTGTAGTTATAGCTTGCTAGTGGACGTTTTAATTCTCCCTTTTCAATTGCCCAAACATCTTCAACCTTACCTTGACTATTTATGCTAAATGCGATGTGTAGCAACAATTGGGATTTATGTTTAATTAAAATATCTGAAATATAAGACTTATTATTGATCTTATGGTCATAACGAACTGCTGCCGTCATTCCATTTTTATACTCAATTATTGATAATCGGTATTCATCATTATATTTTTCAAAGATGTGCTTCTCATCTGTACCAAATGAAATCATTTGTACATTTTCAGAAATCACACTGTAATAAAATCCTTCCTGTTGATCATGAATACTTTCCCCAACATTAATATCCGCTAAAGCAATTGGGCGCGCATCTGCCCCAATATACTGCAACCCTTTTAATTGACGGATATGTCCTTCTTTCTGTTCTGTTTCTTCTATATATTCTGTTTTATTAATAATGCGTGACATAAATGGCGTAAACCAACGCGCTCCAAACTCACCATCATCCAGTTGATACAAATTTGAAGCGTAGGTTCTAGAGAGAACAAAGCTAGACAAAGCAAATTCATATGCATCTACATGAGTTAAGAATTCAGTTCCTAAAGCATAACTGATACTTCTTTTAGTTTTAGTCACTGGCTTGGTTTTACTTCCATTTACACCAGTTGTATTCAGTGGACAACTATCATTCGGATTGTTATTGGCACCCTTCTGATTTTGAATAGTTTCCAATTCCCCACTTGGTCTTTTTTTATCTTTCTGTGAAGTTTGATTCGGTTTAATTGCAACCGTCTTTTTTGCCTTCTTCAGTTTAAATTTTTTTGCAGCTATCGAAAGTTTTTGTAATAACCAAGAAAAACTCATAGCTGTATTTGGATCGGCCAAAGGCGCTAATTTTGACGGTACAGTATTACTAAATTTTCTGAAAACTCCAATTTGCTTGTTAAGCAAGGCTTTTGTATCTGATCCTATGAAATAGGTTGCAGTACCAGCTCCTAAATTTCCATACTCTTTTCCAACAGCAGAAAGACCACTCGCTAAGAAAGAAATACCATGTGAAAATGCTTTTCCAGTATCACGAAAAATATTGTCACCAGCTTTAGATAAACTGGCTTTTGCATTTTTAATGTCACTCCTTGAATTAAAAACTTTTCCAGTTAAAATTTTGCTCATACCATCAGCAAAATTATTGCCAAGCTCTTTAGCTTTGCCACCACAATCATTAACTGTCTTTTTAACTAAAGGCTGTGCCTTATCTGCAAATTTATCCAGCTCCCCTGCTACACGCTCATTAACATGATTAGTTAATAATTCAATAATAACATCAGGTATTTGTTTAGTTAAATTTTTGGATTTCAGTGTTTTCAATGCTGGTCTAAGCGCTGTGCGAGCTGCGGCCATCCCGGGAGGTAAAGGAATCACTCCAACTAAATCAATTCCTAGGTTTAGCCAATCGGGGAATCCTGGATTTGGCTTCTTCGTAATTTCAATGACATCATAAACAGCATCTGTTAATGAAATAATATTTCCTATTACTGGTAAGCTTCCTGCAACATTTTTAAGAGTATCTAAATCAACAACACCCCCTGTATTTTGCTTTAGCCATTGATTAATTTTTTTTGTCCCAGCATTCACATCTGCCATTTTAATTGTATTAATTGGTGCAACTGCTGCTTTTCCAGTATTACTTCTCGTACTTACTTTCGTTTGTTGTTTCTGCGCTGTTTTTGGTGGATTAGCCATTCTTCTAATTCTCAATTCTTACTTAAATGTTAAATTCATAGCGTTCATCGGGTTACTATTGATCAAAGTTGTGCTTTGACCCGTGGTATTTGAAGCTTTTTGTCTTAATGGATTTTTGATTGGTTCTAGGCTATTGCTAGCAACAACTCCTTGCACCCCATTGGCTATACTTTGCCCTTTAGAATTTTGTCCAAGTGCTTTGGGTACAAAGCTGGCGATTTGATTGGTCAACTGCGTTTCAGCACCTTGTTTTAGCATTGGGAGCAATGTCTTTGCCCCTCCATCTTTCAACATGCTGGCTGCTCCAATTGTTTTCTTAATTGTCTCAGGATTGGTAAATGCTTGACCTAATGTTTTCTTCGCTTCACTTACTGCATTTTTTAGTACAGATTCAGCCTTCCCCATTAAACTTTGTGCATCAGGATCATTTTCATTTGGCCACATAGGTGGTCGTTTAAAGTCACTCGCTTCATCCCATGGATTACGTTGATCTTCTTCAAATACAACTTTGGCTGCGCCTGTCGCTAATCCTGAAACACGGACAAAGCCTTTATCATCCAGTTGCCCTTTAAATTGCTTACCAAGTGAATCAGTAACGGTATAGCCGCCCTGTTTGACAAAATCGCCATGTGCATAATCATGTAATAACTCAAGTACACCCTGACCACGCTTGGGTGGTGGCGGTAAACTTGATTTAGTACTTGCTGTCGCTCCACTTTGGAACACATGCTGTGCTGCATTCACTCTAAATTCACCTCCTGTTTTCGGGAAAATTCCAGAACCATTTAAGGTGATTTGTGATGTAGCCCCTGTGATGACAATCTCTTTAGGACTGCTAATTTCGATACGGTCCTCAGTCGAGGAAATAATGATGCCTTTTTTAGCAAGTATATCCAATGCATCCGATTGGGCTTGGATCTCAACTTTACTCTGTGCTGCTACTGCTTTGATCCCACCTTGTGCAGCAAACAAGCTCAGTTTGTTTTGCGCCTGAGCAATCCAGTTCTTTTGAGTGCTGAAGTTGATGCTATCGCCTGCAATCTGATTAATTTGTGAATCAGCAGAGAAATGAATATCTTCAGCTGTACTTAGCGCAATTCCGTCAGGTGAATTGAGCAATAAAACTGCCTTTTTGAATTTTGCAATTTTTTGTTCGAGTTGTTCTGCAAATTCTTTAAGCTGCTCAAGCGATTCAATTTCATCAGTCTTTTGATTTTTGGCAATATCACTTAAAGCTTTACTATTTGTCTGACTGGCTTCTAGTTGTTTCTTGGCAACTTCAGCATCTAGATGCTCACCTTTGGCTTGATCTTGTTTATACGTGGAAACAAGTAAGCCTTGTCCAGCACGGACAGCTCCCCACTGGTCAGTACGCAGTTCAAAACCTTCACCTCGCCCTTCACTCGTGTCCGTTTCTTTAGGATGACTCAGATTTCCTAAATTCAGTTGTGTCGCACCATGACTGCTTTGTAGTTGGGTGCTGATCTGACCCGTCGTGTCATCAAAACGTAGTTGCCCGAAGCCCTCTCCTTGATACTCTTTTGATCGAATCCCTGCAAGTTTTTTGGTATCAGGCAGTTTGCCTGTATTGTCAAATTTGCTTGGATGACGTTGTGCTTCATGGATGCGCCCCACGACAAATGGTCTGTCGATATTGCCATCAAAGAAGTCGATAACCACAATTTCACCAATACGCGGTAAGAAGCGTGCACCATAACCTTCACCAGCCCAAGGTGTGAGCACATCAACCCAAGCAGAATCTGTGTCATTATCATTTGAACCTGCACCGCCATCGTGAGTATTGTCTTCATTACGCGTGAACAGGAAACGGACTTTAATACGCCCCCATTCATCCACGTGAATTTCATCACCACTTGGTCCAACCACTTTCGCACGTTGTGGTGATGCAATAGGCCGTTGTCGCAGAGGATTGTATTCTGGAACAATAGTGATATTACGTCGTTGTAAGACGAGGTGATTGGCTTGGCGTTCGTCTTTATTATTTGTTTTAATTTCAGCCTGTTGCCAATTGGTTTGTTTCAGCAAAGCTGTGATTTGATCGGTTAAATCTTTAGGTAAGTTATTCTGATTATAGAATTTTTTAGATGTGATTAAAAATTCTTTGTCTGAACCACTATGCTGATCAATTTCAGGGTGCTCGTTGAGCTCAAACCAGTAACCCACTTGTGCATCTCGTACGGTCGAGGTAGCCATGAATTGCTTGGCTTGTAAGTCGTAATAGTGACCAAGATTTTGGTTAAACTTTTCAATCTGACCATTGCCTGATTTGGTCGTTCCATCTTCACCTTTAAGGTCTTGTATCCATGCAGGTGAAAAATGCCATGCTTGCTCTAAACCTAGGCTGGCGTTGTCTTGATTATCACTATGGTTATGTTTGCTTTGAACTGAACCCGCACCTTCTTCTACTTCTAAAGTATTTGCTTGCCAATGTTGAATATGGACAGATGTTGGTTGTATAGAACGCTGCCCGACCAAATTTGTAATCGAATCACTGCTTTCTACAGCACTGCTACGATGGAAGCGAATATTCTGACGTTCTAAACTTTGATATTGGGCATTGTCATCAATCAGTCTAAGTTTTTGTGGTTGAATAGGTTCACTTGAACTGGACACTTTGAGCTGAGACTCATCAATAAGCCAGTTAATCCCCTCTGAAGAGAGCAGCCTTTGAATAAATTCACTGTCCAACTCATTCGCTTGCATCATGAATGGGCGCACATCATATTCTTTGCTTAAACCACTTTTATCCAAAGTCAGACTCGAAGCAAATAAGGGACTACGTTGCTGCCACTCGGCAAAAATAGTTTGAACCACATCAACAACAGACTTCGCCATGAAAACTCTAGAATTACGTCGATGCTTCCATAAGGCTGTCGGGTCTTCCACGGTTAAACGGTATATGGTTAAAGCGCCATCGCTTGCCCCCACATCCGCCTTGGTGATGATGCCTGAAATACGATTGAGTTCTGATTTATCAGTGACAATATCGACAGCCACCTGACTACCAATAAATTGCTTTAACGGAATATGAGCGGATGTAGATAAGCAAAGGAGCTGTAACTCTATACCTACATTCAGTTCATGCGTTCCATCTATGCGCTGAAGGAATACTTGTTCGTTAAGCGAGGTATTGCTGAACTGAATATGAATAGCACGTTTTTGTGCACTAAGTCCAAGTTGCTCTATTGCAGCGTAAATATTATTGGGCATCGTTATTATTAAATTTTAAGTTGTGGCTGATTGTACAAAAGTCTCAAAAAATTTCTTTAATTTTTTGTAACTTTAATAGAATTTTTAAGTTTCAGAGCTTTTTTCAATAAATGACCGATCCATCTGTAAGTTTCTATTTTTATAGTTTTGATATTATCCCAGTCATATTCAGCCTTAACCAAATTCATTCCTTTATCCACTCTAGAAATATTAAAGTTTTTCAGTTAATACCAAACCACTAAAATTTTATTTTTTTCATACTGGTTTGCAATTTGCTCAACTTTCATTTAACCCGTTAACAATTACAGCCTTCTACATAACCCGCAATTCTTGAAGCTGTTGCTTATCAGGAAATATAGGCATTCCCCAATAGATGATACAGTAGGCTACTACCAATAGCTTATACATAGTAGCAATTGATCTGCTATCGACAGAAAGTTTAGATCATCACCTTATGCAGGATAAATATAAGTTAAGTACATCAATTATTATTCGAAAAAAAGACCCAGTTATTCACGTCAGATGTTTGAATTGAGATTCAGCCTGCTTATGTATATCAATATATGGCATAGAATTAATTACACAGGAAAGATGAGAAAATCTGAATGAAAAATTATAGTTTATTATAAGTTATACGCGTGATTTA
>NZ_JBICLH010000064.1:0-13275 GCF_043105125.1 Acinetobacter sp. TYF_19 | reverse complement strand
TGTACGCTGGTTTGTAAAATATTTTGAATACACAATTTTTAAAATTCATCTGAATCAATGCTCCTATGCTTGATATATTTCGTTAAGCAAGGACATAGCTATCTAAAGTTGCATATCTTTTATTCAACAGAAGTTATATTTTAAACGCTTCTCTGTAAGCGAAGATGAAGATGAACCTGATTGCGCATGAATCCCACTTTTGGGAACTTTACCAAGATTTTGAGCATTATTATCTGAGTATTGCAGTCGATATGAGCTCAGTGGTGTCGTGTTGGGACTTGGTGCTGACTTCAGAAGAAATATTACAATATGAACATCGGGGTCGCGCGAGCATTCAGGAGCTGACCAAAGCCATGATTGAGGCAGCTTACAAAGGTGATTTCTCAATGATGGAAGCACGTTTAGCCAAGCCATATGAGCGTCACGCTATGCAAAAGGCCTTTAAAGATTGGTTAGCACAGAGCAAAACTCAGGAACAGTCTTCGTTTTGATGAGGTGTGAGCTCAAAGCATTATTTTAAATTTATTGCAAAAAGCTTTGACGCAATTGGCTGAACATCATGCGGCTAACGCTATTGTGTTGAGTCTCAATCAACTTTTTGATTTGCTCAACTTGAGGTTCATCTTCAGGAATCACAATCTCTGGGTCGATTTCGATATCCGAATTGGACATGGTATTGGATGGTTGTGCAAGCAAATTTGAAGATGGATGTTCGGCATGCCAAAGCTGTGTTTCGAGTGACATGATGTACTTATATTCATCAGTGTTTGGGTTAAACCGTTTATAAATTCTTAAGTCTTGCATTGCATCTTGACGGCTTCGTCGAGGCATATCTGTTTCGACTTCCAACCATTCAGAGATAACGGGATGAATTTCATGTTGCATCAGTTGGTAATAAAGCCAATCGCTGAGTAGGCTATGATCGATGTCAGACAGATATGGGCTGTTGTGTTGCAGCAATTGTTGTAAGTGTTCGAGAACCAAAACTTCTTGCTTTTGTAAGGCATAGCGCGCTTCAGCATCAAATTGTTGGTATTCTTCGGCTGGAATTTCAGTGAAATGTTGTTGTTCAATGAAGGCATCTACAATATGCGTTTGGAATAAGGTATTCCATTGTTCTAGCGCATGAATTTCGAGCTGTTGTAGCTCTTTAAACGCTTTGCTTTGATAGCGAGTGAGCCGAAGGCGTTGAATATTTTGCTGGTTGAGCTCAATTTTTTGTTTGATGTATTCAGCATAAGCGCCTTGTTGTTTGGGGCTGACAGGGCTTGCAACATCGACTAAAAGTAACCTCTGCTGTTGTTTGTATTTGAGCCAGTCCTGAATACGTTGAACTTCTTTATGCTCTTTAGAAAAAAACTGGGTTAAGTGTGGCGTGGTTTTTTCAGGCATTAAAAAGTGCATCCCGCCAAAGATGATGATTGCTAAACAGGCGATCACAAGAATGACTTTTTTCATTATAAAAATGTTTTTCTGTGTTTCTTATTTGTACATAGTAGCTTAAAAATGAGAAATAGTTAAAGTTTTTTCATTAACGCTTCAAATCGGTATGGGCGAAATTGAAAATTCACCTTGCCCGAGAATACGAACTTTATACAGTGTATCAAAGCCTTCAGCATAGTGTGGAGGTTCAAATTTTTGGGCGGTGGCTCTGATTCCGACTTCAGGAATACGGGCTTTGCCTTCACGTAGGCGGTTGCGTTGCAGCGCACTTTTAAGCTCAGTCTCAAAGAGGTAGCCAACAATTTCAAAGCCTGCGGTCTGAGCACTGGCAATATAACGGGCACGATCGGCTGGCGTAGGATTGGTATTATCAACCACCATTTTGGTTTTTGAGGCCAGTCCTGCTTCAAAAATGATTTTTTCACGATGCCGTGTTTTCAGCATATCGAGGTTGATGCGCAAATGGCTATGTGCCAAATTCAGCAGATAATAGCTCGATTTTCCCGAAGCTTGGATACCCATAAAAATAATCAGCTGCATGTGTGAAATCGTGCCTCAATCAAATTAGGAGAAAATGGTTGCAGTCATTTTCTCCTACTCTATTGTTGAAAGCACCACTATTTACATGTTTTAAGATTGGTTTGTGTTTGAACTATCATTCTCAGCTTGCTGAGGAATCATCATTGCAGCCAGTTTCAACATTTCAGATTGGATCGTGCCCATTTGCTGTTGCATCTTTTTAAAGTCGACTTGGCTAAAATCCACCTGTCCATTTAAAAAAGGTGAAGCTAAGACTTGTTGGTTGGCAGACAGTAATTTTTCACGGATATCATTGATTTCTTGGGTTTTAAGATTCAGACTATTCAAGGCATTATTGAAACCTGTGAGCTGTTGTTGTAAAGCTGTCGCGGCGTGTTGCAACTGTTGCTGATCGTGCTGTTCAATTGCGGACTGCAAGTCACTTTGGGTTTCTTGCAGCTGAGTGACATATTCGCCTGCTTTTAATTGCATATCTGCAACATCACGCACGATATAGAGCATGTTGCCACTTTTCAGTTCAGCTTTTTCAGGGCTTTGTGTATTCGCTGATTGGTGTTGCTCAGATGACTCAGTCTGGATGTCTTGCTGATTCGGCTCTGTTGCTTGCTCACAGCCAATGAGTAGGATGCCTGAACTAAACAGTGCAAAAGGAAGAACTAAGTTTTGTAAAAGCTTTTTCATCATCAAATCAATATTGGGCTATGTGTTTTTTAATATAAGGGCAAAATGTGTAGATAAAATGCTGGGTTTCAAAGTCATTACAAAACTTTTTAAAATAAAAAAGAGTGCCTGAGCACTCTTCATTTACAGTAGTTTATCCAGCAATGATTTTAATAATGGAATGATTGCGAATGTCTGTCAGTACATAGTCGCCATTCACTTTAATCCACTGTTGGTTTTTACCAGGTTTGCTGAGTTTTTTGTATTTTTGGTGATCTACTTTATAGGCATTGCTATGGTAAGCGTTTGGGAGTTTTTGACCTGCTTTCCAATCTTGAGATGGACGCTTGGCTTTCTTTACAGTGGCTTGAGTTGGCTGTTGATGTCCATTCGATGTGTGCTGTTGCGCATGTCCATGTGACTGAGCGGTTTGATGTTGCTGATGTTGTTCTTGTGGTGCTGCTAGTGCAGGAAGGGCAATCAATGCGGTTGAGATAGATAAAATAGCTGCTTTTATAAAGGTTTTCATGAGCTTCACTTTTGGTTGTCTTGAGCGGATAGATGCATCATAGAGTGAAGTGTTTGATTGATCGTGAATGAAGTGTTGTAAAATCAT
This sequence comes from Acinetobacter sp. TYF_19, assembly GCF_043105125.1. NCBI lineage: Bacteria > Pseudomonadati > Pseudomonadota > Gammaproteobacteria > Moraxellales > Moraxellaceae > Acinetobacter > Acinetobacter sp. TYF_19. The sequence goes on along the minus strand of NZ_JBICLH010000064.1, from coordinate 10,016 downwards.
AAAAATAAAGAAGAAATCATGAAGATCGAACCGATTCGAGTGTCATTACTCATTTAAAAGAATAAAATATAAGCAGCCGTTAAATTCGACTGCTTATAAACAGCTTCCGGCTTATTTGGCCAATTCAGCATTGATGGCATCGACAATACGCGGATCATTGGCCGTAATGTCTGGTGCAAAACGCGCAACCACTTCGCCATTTTTATTGATTAAGAATTTCTCAAAGTTCCACAGCACTTCAGGTGGTTCGTTCGGTGTTAAACCATAGTCCACCAAGTCTTTCCACCAAGGGCCTTCACCAATGCGTTCAGGCACCGATTGGGTGAGCGTTTCATATAACGGATGCTTATCATCCCCAGCAACCGAGATTTTTGAAAAAAGCGGGAAATCCACTTGATAGTTTAAAGAGCAGAATTCTTGAATTTCAGCATCTGAACCCGGTTCTTGTGCCAAGAAATTGTTGGCAGGAAAACCTAGAATCTCTAAACCCTGTGATTTTTTGTCTTGATAGAGTTTTTCTAAGCCTTCGTACTGCGGTGTGAGGCCACATTTAGATGCCACATTCACCACCAAGAGAACTTTACCTTGGTATTGGTTTAAGTTGATGTCTTCGCCCTGAATGGATTTGACTGGAATATTATAAATCGAAGTGCTCATTTGCGTGTCCTTATACGATGTGCATTTTATTGTGTTGGAAGCGTTCGACAAAGTCACGCCCATTTGTGGATTGATCGCAACAAAAAAGCAAGCCAAGGCTTGCTTTAAAGGGTAGGGAGGTCATTAAGACGCTGGAGCCGCTTTGACTTTCGCTTCCAAAGCCGTTACGTCAGCAATGATCGATTTCTGCAATTCAGTGGCTTTGTTTTGAAGTTCGGTGATTTTCGCGCTATCTGGCGTTGTTTTTGTACTTTCTTTGGTGAGCTCGACACCCAGATCATTGGCGTCCTGCATTTTTTCACGTAAGGCATCTACTTCAGCACTTTTTAAGGTTAAGGCATCTAATTCATCATTAAATTGCTTCACATAGGTTTCTGTTTTTTCAACCATATTTTTAATTTGAGCGGGATCCTTTTTCTCTAAGGTTGCACTCACTTCTTTTTGAAATGCGGCGGCTTCTTGAGCTTTGGCATTCGATAGCGTTTGTACGGCTAACAAATCGGCTTGAATATCGGCAATATTGTTATTGCTGTGATTAGCAACGATAGTGGTTGCTTCGGTTGAGGTCGCTTCAGATGCAGACGTCGTTTGTTCAACGGCTGGCTCAGTTCCTTTTTTTTCGCACGCAGCCAAAGTAAGTGTGGCCATACAAACTGTGGTTAAAAGTAACTTTTTCATAACGACATCCTTCTATCGGGAAATATGTTTTTGTAGGCCAGAGTCTAAGAGCAATGACCAATCAATTAAAAAATACGTTCGCTAGAACAGCATCAATACGATGCAGAGATCGTTGACATTGTTCTATGGTGTTTTTGTAGAGTGAAGCTGCTGAAATGCATCAATTTATTGAAATGTATAGTTTTATATTATCTTAATATTATGTTTTTTATGAATTTTATATTTTAAGATAAATGTATCAATTATGTGTGATACCCAATTGATATTCGAATAAATCATAAAAATGTTTTACCATTCATTTAAATTTTGCAAACAAAAGCTAAACGGGAAAAAGAATGAGTACCACACCACAACGTATGTATTGGGCTTTGAGTCTCCCTATCATTGCCGTACTCATTTGGTCGATCAATATTGTCGTTACGCGTTATGTAGCAGATTTCATTTCGCCAGTCAGTATTAGTTTTTATCGGTGGTTCTTTGCCTTCATTCTGTTAACACCTTTTGTCGTGCGACCTTTATGTCGGCAGTGGGCATTAATCCGAGCGCATTTGGGTCAGTTGGCAGTGCTAAGTGCATTTGGTCTGGTGTTGTATCAGGGCTTAGCCTATACCGCTGCGCACTATACGACTGCGACCAATATGGGACTGATTAATGCCTTTATTCCGATCTTTACCATTTTTGTTTCTCTGCTGATTTTAAAAGATATTCCAAATCGTTTTGCGATGATCGGGAGTATTTTATCTTTTGCAGGTTTGGTTTATATCATTGGGCAGGGCAATCTTGCAGGGCTAGTTCAATCGGGTGGGCATTTGGGTGATGTCCTGATGGTGGTTGCGGTATTCTTCTATGCTTTTTATGGGGTATTTTTGAAAAAGTGGCAATGGCAAATTCCCTTGATGTTGAGCCTCTATGTGCAGATCTTTTTTGCACTGCTTTACCATTTACCTTTTATTGCCTATTTCGGTCTCGATTTAATCAATAGTCAAAATGCGGCAAGTGTTATGTATGCCAGCATTTTCCCTTCCTTAGTTGCCCCTTTACTATGGATGTTGGCCATTACCCATTTAGGGCCGAATCGAACCAGTATTTTCATGAACTTGATGCCTGTGTTTACCGCAGTGATTGCCTATGTCTGGTTGAAAGAGGCGTGGACGGTTTATCATACAGTCGGTGGTGTGGTCATTATCTGTGGTATTTTACTGGCACAGCGTAAAACAGCGTTAAAAACGGCACCTTTAGCAAACTCGATGGATTGATTTTGGTTAAAAAACGATCATTTAAATTCTTTTTTTAATAGAATAATTCATTAATAAGTTAATTTATTAATGCTATTTTAGATGATGAATGTATTTAATGTATGCAAAAGCTGATTAAAAATAGGTAGATAATTTGAATTATAATTTAATTATCTCCATTAATCAGCGTTTTAATGCTGTTTTTAATATAAAAAATCTATTTGTTTAGAAAAGCAATTTGCTACATAATACGCGCATTGCAAACTTAGGCCAATGTCAAAACGGGTATTAAGTGTTTGCTCATCAGTTTTCAGACCCTCTGGATGTGATTACACATCCTTTTTTATGCTCAGCCATCCCTATATGGCTGAGCTTTTTTTTGTCTATTTTTCAGTAAAAATCCTGAGAAAGAGCACGCTTTTAAGCACGAATCACTGCGCCAGTTTCGGCATCGAGTATGCGACTCGGTTCTTGGCTCAAGCCTAGATCGCCATTCAGATAATTGACCTGTTGCGCAAAGTATTGGTTAGCATCTTGTAGTGAACGGGCAGGTGATAATCCAGCGGGGTTGGCACTGGTGGAAACAATAAAGCCTTGAAAGGCATTGCAAAGCGCCACACAAATCGGATGTGTGGTTACCCGTACAGCAACTTTAGGATGATTGCCTTTAATCCATGTCGGAATGTGTTCATTCGCTGGTAGTAACCACGTGGTTGCGCGTTCTGATGGACTGCGATCACTCCAACTCTCGATCACTTGTTGACGGATGTGGGGATCTAAATGTTCTAAAAGCGGTTCAACTTGAGCAATTTGCCCAGCCAGTAAAATTACCCCTTTTTCAATCGGGCGTTGCTTAATCTGCAAAATATCTAGAAAGGCCTGTTCGTTATACGGATCACAGCCTAAACCCCATACTGCTTCTGTTGGATATGCTAAAACTTGACCTTGTTTTAAACATTGCGCCGCTTCAGTCACAGAGGTGGTAATCATTACACTTTGTACCTTTTATTGGTTCATAAAGGGTTATTGTGAACCTTATTGGCTGGAACGGCAACGCAGATAATTGCCAGCCTGTTGTTGTGCGAGCCCCAAAATCTCCAGTTCCATTAACTGGCTAGTGAGTGTGGCAATATCGGTGTTAAGTTTGAAATTAAGTTGATCCATATTTTGTCCCACCCAATCCAGTTGATTATAAAGTTCGAGTAAATTAGATGGGATATCAATACTAATGCTTGGTGTATTTTCTTGTGACTGGGATTGGCTATGCCATTGAGTGGGGAGTGCCAGGTCTTCAATGATTTGCTCAGGATGATCGACCAAAATGGCCCCTTCTCGGATTAGTTGATGACAACCTTGATGGTGTTCACTATAAATATGACCGGGAATCGCAAAAATGGTTTTCCCTTGTTCAGCAGCAGATTTGGCTGTGCCAAGAGAGCCACTTTTGAGTGCGGCTTCTGCAACCACGACGCCTAAACTCAATGCACTGACGATGCGGTTGCGCCGTGGAAAATTATGCTGTAAAGGCGGTGTATGTGGTAAAAATTCACTAATAATACAGCCATTATTCTCTAATATTTGCTTACGCAGTGTTTGATGTTGGGAGGGGTAAGTGAGATCTAAGCCCGTGCCCATCACCGCAATAGTGCGTTGATGTTTTAAGCCACCCTGATGTGCCGCTTCATCAATACCTTCAGCTAAACCACTGCAAATATAAAAGCCCTTTTCGGCGAGGTAATAGGCAAAGTCATAAGCCACTTGTTTGCCGTATGGACTGGGTTTTCGACTGCCGACGATAGCAACTTGAGGTTGTAATAGGCTTTGTGGATTACCCTGACCAAATAAAATTGGTGGCCGGTCAGAATAGGGCAGCAACTGCGAGGGATAATGACTTTCACTATCAAGCAAAATAAAATCACAACTAGCTTGGACGTCCTGTAGTAAAGTTTGTAATTTGGTTTGGCCGGCAGGTGTTTGAATTTCTATGACACGTTGTAGATGACTTTTGTGTAAGCCGAGATTTGGCCAGATCTGAAGATTGGAGGCAGCAACAGCTTTTGTGCTTGTGCCAAAATGCTGCTGTAGCTTTTGAAAGCTCGATAAAGAATGCTGAACTAAATACCACAGGGTGATTGTTGCAATCTGTTCATGTGATAAAGAGTTCAGCATATATACACCTTAAGGCAACGGATTATTTATCCACTACAGAGGGAGAAATTTTCGCGCCCAAGTTCATTGGTAGTTCGCTGTCGAGCACATAAGCATAGCTGACACGGTCAAAGGTTTTAAATACCATGATATTACCGATACGCTCCGTTGGAAGGGTCAGTTTTTCATTGGTTTTTGGATCACGAATTTCTTGACCCTTTTGACTAACCGAGAACACATAACCCGATTGAACGCCATCCACTGTGCCACGGTCAATGGTTACAACTGAATGCTTCGCAGCTAGACCAATCGAACCTTGAACACGAATCACTTGTCCACCCCTAGTCACATCTTGTGCATGTGTTGGGTAGAACAAGGTTGGAAGCATGGCATCGTATTCAGGCAGTACGCGATAACCACGACGTACTTCAGAATTATACGAATCTGTGATTTCTAAAGTGGACATGTCATTTTCACCACGAATGGCAATGGCTGAGCCAACCTGAGTCAATTCTAGACCTAGATTTTGTTTTTTGCCCTCTGCATCCGTCACAATGTACGGTTCGCCTTCACGGTAAATCGCGTAGCGTTGACCGACTTCAATGCCTTGGCCACGTGCATAAACGGTTTGCCCTTTACCTGCAATGACACGCTGATCGGCAGCGCCAACGATATACGGTGTACCTTCCAAAGATTCCTCTGAAAGAATAGTGCTGTGTTCAAGCCAGTTTTTAATGTATTCCAGTGGAATGACAGGAATGGCATTGTTTAAAGACTCAACGCGTGCTTGAGGTTGAAGTTTAGTGCCGCCTGTATAACGACGAATAATCCCTTCACAGCCATCACCTTCATCTTTACCAATAATTGGACGGCCTTCATGAGTACACATCAATAAACGGTCACCTGGGAAAATCCAATGCGGATTTTTGACGTGTCTATTGCTGGCCCAAATTTCAGGCCAACGCACAGGATTGTTTAGGAAACGTTTAGAAATATCCCAAAGGGTATCGCCTTTTTTCACCACGTAAACATTTGGTGCATTGGCTTTTAAAGCAGGAGGATTGTAATTTCGTGTAGGTGCAGCTTGAGCTGTTGAAGTGACGCCAGCGCCAACACTTACGCAAACAGCAAGTGCTAACATGTGTTGCTTAAACCCCAAGGCACTAAAAGATGGCATGCCCATAAAAACCTTTTTCATTATCATAATTCCTAAAATTATGTATGTAGTTGCGTTATAATAACGATATTACACACATTTTTTTGATCAAGCATTCCCTTCATTTGGTTTTTTGATCAATGGCATAATTGAGGACGCAGTATGGCCTTATTACCTATTTTAAGTTTTCCTGATCCCCGTCTTCGTACCATTGCAGAACCCGTCGAAGAAGTTACTGATGAAATTCGTCAGCTGGCTGCAGATATGTTTGAAACCATGTATGAAGCGCCAGGCATTGGACTTGCCGCGACACAAGTTGATCGCCATATTCAGTTGATTGTCATGGACTTATCTGAACATAAAGATCAACCTTTGGTATTCATTAACCCCAAAGTTACCCCATTGACTGAAGAAACGCAGCCCTATGAAGAAGGCTGCCTATCAGTTCCCCAAATATACGACAAAGTTGAGCGCCCGTCACGCGTAAAGATCGAAGCAATTAACCTTGAAGGTCAAGCATTTGAGATCGAAGCTGACGAACTTCTCGCTGTTTGCATTCAACATGAAATGGATCACTTAAATGGCAAATTGTTCGTCGACTATTTGTCACCACTGAAGCGTCAACGTGCACGTGAAAAAGTGGAAAAATTGACCCGTCAGCGCCAAAAAGACAAAGTGGCTGTAAAACGCGGTTAAGTTTTTTTGCTTAAAAATCATCTTTAAAGTGAGCCCAATTTCGATTGGGCTTTGTTATACTGGCCGCGTTCTCAATTCGGATGGAATGGATTGTTTTTTAGAGCTGCGTTGCTACTCTCTTGTGTAGCCGTGTTTTTACAGATTGCTGTTTTTTTACAGCCTTTACTACCGACGCAATATCAAATTGCGCCGGTCTGTGAAACCATTTCGCGTGCGCTTTTACTCAAACCAGTTGAACATCTCAGTTCTCATGCTGAAAAGCATTCCACACATCATCATGAAATGCAGGCTCAGCATGAACTCAGTTCACAACCTGCCGAACATAATCATCATGATGCAAGTCATCAATGCCAATACTGTACGGTATATGGCAATCTCGTGTTGCCGCCTGATTTAGAGTTAAAAGCGGTACTTGACCGTATTCAAGTCCGTTTAATTGCATTCCAAAAAGCCTTTGCGCATGTTTGGTTTGCACTGCAACAACTCTTCTTACTGCCTCAAGGGCGTGCACCGCCACTGTTTGCATAAACCTAGACATATTTTTTTCGGGTCTTAACGGACTCTAGCCTAGTTGTATTTATAGATTCAGTGAGAATAAAAATGGCTCAGCCTACATTCTTTTTACAGCCTCTTGCGGCTGCGATTTCTCTTGCTTGTTTTTCAAGCGTAGTATTTGCCGCTGAAGCAGACAGCGCACACATTTTAGCGCCTATCGTGGTGACGGCTCAGCAGGGTAATGATGCCCATGGTCTGATTGTACATGCTGACCCTAAGCAACCCACTCAGCCAATTCCTGCGGTTGATGGTGCAGCCTACCTACAAAGTATTGTGGGTTTTAACCAAATCAAAAATGGCGGGGCGAATGGTGATGTCACCTTCCGTGGTATGTTTGGCTCACGTATTAAAATCCTCACAGATGGTACGGAAAATTTAGGCGCATGCCCAAGCCGTATGGATAATCCTGCTTCTTATGTTTCTCCTGAAAGCTATGACAAAATCACAGTCGTGAAAGGGCCACAAACTGTTCAATATGCGCATACGGGTTCAGCCGCAACCGTTATTTTTGAACGTGAGCCTGAACAGCTCACTTCGGCGAAACCTTATCGTGGGCAAGCCAGTGTCATGCTTGGTTCTTATGGTCGTTTGGATCAGAATGTTGAAGCCGCCGTTGGTGATGAAACGAAATACGCACGTTTAAATGCCAACCGTTCGATTGCAGATAGCTATCAAGATGGAGCTGGCAATACGGTTCCGTCCGATTGGGAAAAGTGGAATGCAGATCTCGCGTTGGGTTGGACTCCGAATGAGGACACATGGATAGAGCTGAAAGGTGGGAAGAGTGATGGTGAGGCAGTCTATGCTGGACGTAGTATGGATGGTTCTAAGTTTGCTCGCGAAAGTCTGGGTTTACATGTTGAAAAGAAAAACATTAGTGAGGTGATCAAAAAAGTCGAAGCGCAAGTGGACTATAGCTATAACGATCATGTCATGGATAATTTTCGCTTAAGAACGCCACCGACAATGACCATGACGATGCATGGTATGCAGATAGCTGTGCCGAATAAGATGGAAATGGAAGTAACGCGCCGTACTTTGAATGCGCGTGCTGCAATGACTTCTGAATGGGACAAAGTCAGCCTGATGACAGGAATAGACTCACAGCGCAATAAGCATGGCGGCAATATGATTATGTATGCAATGCCGAGTATGAATTCTCCCTTTAAAACCAATATGGAATTTGAGTCTTATGGGGCTTTCGGTGAACTGAGTTATGCATTCAATGATCAGCATAAACTGGTGACAGGTGCACGCGTCGATCAAGCGAAGATCGATAACTTAGCTACTGATACAGAACGTAAAGAAACCCTGCCAAGTGGTTTTGTTCGAATTGAAAGTGAACTTGCGGAACATGTTAAAACTTACGCAGGTTTGGGTTATGTAGAGCGTGTGCCTGATTATTGGGAATTATTTAGTACCAAATACCATCAAAGTACAGGTACGACCTTTGCTGATTTAGAGAATGAAAAAACCGCGCAGTTTGATGCAGGCTATCAATATGAACAGGGTGCATTTAAATCTTGGGCTTCAGTTTATGCAGGTTTGATTCAAGACTATATATTAGTGGCATATACTCCGACAGGCTCAATGGGGCGGTTGGAAGCCAAAAGCCGAAATGTCGATGCAACCATTGCAGGTGCTGAAGCAGGTGTGGCTTACCAGTTGACGGATCAAATTCAAGCGGACATCAGTGCCATGTATGCATGGGGTGAAAATACGACGGATCACACCGCTTTACCGCAAATTGCACCATTAGAAGGACGTTTCAATCTACGCTATGTGCAAGAGAAGTATAATCTCGGTTTGTTATGGCGTGTGGTGGCAGCACAAGATCGTACCAGCTATCGAGAAGGTAATATCATTGGATACGATTTAGAAGACAGTAAAGGTTTTGGAACTCTGTCTTTAAATGGGACTTATAATATCCAAAAAGATCTAGACCTTTCAGTCGGAATAGATAATGTGCTGAATAAAAACTATGCCGAGCATTTGAATAAACTTGGAAGTTCAGGTTTTGGTTATGCTGCAACAGAACAATTCAATAATATTGGACGTAATTATTGGGCGCGTATCAGTATGAAGTTCTAAATATATGTGATTATCGAAAACAGCCATTTTAGAAATAGAATGGCTGTTTTTGGTTCTAAGATAGAAGTTGACTGAGAAAACAGCATTGTGAGTGGATATTCACCATAAAAAGTAGAAAGAAACAGCTATTTAGATAAAATATTTAAATATTATTTTGATTTATTTTTATTTAAATTAATTAAAACAATGTATTAAGTTTAATTTGTCCGAATGTGATGGAGCGGTTTAAGGCGCTAACTAGGAAGTAGATAAATTTATTAAAAAATATTTTATATAAATAACAGATACTTATAATTTTATGAGTTTGAAAAATAAACATGCAGAATATTTATTGAGTAAAGGGGGTTGTGTTGGTTTGGAAATGCTGTAGAATGCACATCCATCGGCGGTGATGTTGATTAAAACTTGTTAAGAAACAAAGATTTAGCCCAAGCGGTGGAATCTGGAAGTCTTGAATAAGTTTAAAAATAATTAACAAAACCAGTTGACTTCTTCTTGAAAGAGAGTAGTATAGCCGACCTAGCTTGCTGATGACGAATCAGTAAGAAGATCATTAAGAGATTATGAAGAACAACTTGTGTGGATTTTTACTGATTGATCGATCGAAAATATTTCATTGATTGATGGTAAAAATTACTCGAAGTTTATTTGAGAAATATTTGTCAGAAAATTGATGAGCCAAGATTTGTAGCCATAAGCTACTAATGATTTTTAACTGAAGAGTTTGATCATGGCTCAGATTGAACGCTGGCGGCAGGCTTAACACATGCAAGTCGAGCGGGGAAGGGTAGCTTGCTACC
>NZ_JBICLH010000063.1:0-14892 GCF_043105125.1 Acinetobacter sp. TYF_19 | reverse complement strand
AGTTAAAAGACGAAGCACTATCATGCAAAATAAAGATTGCGCCTATGCAACAGACCGCTCCAGTCTATTTGAACAATGACAACTAAGAAACTAAGAAACTCATCATGAAATAAGCAATTGACGCATTTTTATCATCAGACATAAAAAAAGCCACCTTTCGGTGGCTTTTTTTATCTCAAACCGTCTCTTATTGAGCGCGGTTTTTGATTTTGCGGATGGTTTCCAACTGAGCAGCAGTTTCTGCAAGAGCAGCCAAAGCAGCAGCCGAGTCCAAGTCGCTCTTTTGATTTGCAAGCAATTGTTCAGCGTGTTTACGCGCTTCAAGAATTGCTGCTTCATCTAAGTTTTCTGCACGGACTGCAGTATCTGCAAGAACCGTAACAACATGCGGTTGAACTTCTAGAACACCACCAGATACATAGATTAACTCTTCTGTACCGTTTTCAAGCAGAACACGGATTGTACCCGGCTTGAGTAAAGTTACTAGTGGCGCGTGACCAGGCATAATACCTAATTCACCACCAGCACCTTTAGCAATTAGCATCGTTACAGCGCCAGAGTACAAAGACTCTTGGACACTTACAACATCACACTGCATAGTCGACATGAGAATCTCCTAAATTAGGTAACTAATTAAAGTTTCTCAGCTTTAGCAATTACTTCGTCAATACCACCAACCATATAGAACGCTTGTTCTGGAATGTGGTCATATTCACCAGCTAAAAGACCTTTAAAGCCACGAATCGTTTCTTTAAGCGGTACAAGTTTACCAGGAGCACCAGTAAACACTTCAGCTACGTGGAACGGTTGAGAGAAGAAACGTTGGATTTTACGCGCACGGTAAACAGTCAACTTATCTTCTTCTGCAAGTTCGTCCATACCAAGAATCGCGATGATGTCTTTCAATTCTTTATAACGTTGAAGAACGTTTTGAACTGAACGAGCAATCTCGTAATGCTCAGCACCCACTACGAGTGGATCTAACTGACGTGAAGTTGAGTCAAGTGGATCGATCGCTGGGTAAATACCAGAAGATGCGATGTCACGGCTCAATACTACAGTTGCATCTAAGTGAGCAAATGTCGTTGCAGGCGATGGATCTGTTAAGTCATCGGCAGGTACGTATACCGCTTGGATTGACGTAATAGAACCAGACTTAGTCGATGTAATACGTTCTTGAAGAACACCCATCTCTTCTGCAAGTGTCGGTTGGTAACCTACTGCAGATGGCATACGACCTAGAAGTGCTGATACTTCAGTACCTGCTAGTGTATAACGGTAGATGTTGTCTACGAACAATAGTACGTCACGACCTTTGCCGTTTTCGTCTTTCTCGTCACGGAAGTACTCAGCCATGGTCAAACCAGTCAACGCTACGCGTAAACGGTTACCCGGTGGCTCGTTCATCTGACCGTAGACCATTGCTACTTTGTCTAGAACGTTTGAGTCTTTCATCTCGTGATAGAAGTCGTTACCTTCACGAGTACGCTCACCAACACCAGCGAACACAGATAAACCTGAGTGCGCTTTAGCGATGTTGTTGATCAACTCCATCATGTTTACAGTTTTACCAACACCGGCACCACCGAACAGACCAACTTTACCACCTTTAGCGAACGGGCATAGTAAGTCGATGACTTTAATACCAGTTTCTAAAAGGTCAGTAGAAGCTGCTTGTTCAGCATAAGAAGGTGCTTGACGGTGAATCGGCAAACGCGCTTCCGTCGCAACTGGACCAGCTTCGTCGATTGGGCGACCAAGAACGTCCATGATACGACCCAAAGTCGCTGTACCCACTGGTACAGAGATTGGAGCGTTAGTATTCGTTACGTTCAAACCACGCTTAAGGCCTTCAGTAGAACCCATTGCAATAGTACGAACTACGCCATCACCAAGTTGTTGCTGAACTTCTAATGTAGTTTCAGTGCCATCAACGTGGAGAGCGTCATAGATCTTAGGAACGCTGTTACGTTCAAACTCGACGTCGATAACCGCGCCGATGATCTGAATGATACGACCGCTACTCATTGCTGTCTCCTCAATTCAAAATAATGTTAAACGGCAGCGGCACCACCAACGATCTCAGAAATCTCCTGAGTAATCGCGGCTTGACGCAGCTTGTTATAAATAAGTTGTAGGCTCTTGATCAAATCACCTGCGTTGTCCGTTGCAGCTTTCATTGCAACCATACGAGCTGACTGCTCACACGCGATGTTTTCGATCACGCCTTGATATACCACAGACTCGATATAACGAACCAATAAGCCATTTAAAAGCTCTTCAGCTTCAGGCTCATAGAGATAGTCCCAACCGTATTGACGGTTAAGGGTCTTGTTTTCTTCAGCAGTTGCTAAAGGAACAAGTTGTTCGATTTTTTGATTTTGAGTCATGGCATTGACAAAGCCGTTTGACACAAGATAAATACGATCTAACTCGCCTTTATCAAATGCGTCTAACATCACCTGTACAGAACCAGATAACTGTTCAAGGCTTGGTGTATCACCGACATTTGTCGTAGCACCCAGCACTTTACCGCCGTAGTTTTTAAAAAACGAAACCGCTTTTTGACCAATTAAAGCAAATTGAACTTCAATTGACTGCTCTTGTTGCTGTTGTACGTGTTTAACCACTTTTTTGAACAAGTTAATGTTCAAACCACCAGCAAGGCCACGATCTGAAGACACAATGATATAGCCAACGCGCTTCACAGGGCGTTCAACCATATAACGGTGTTTGTATTCAGGATTCGCTTGAACCAAGTGAGCAATTACACGGTGCATATTTTCGGCATACGGACGGCCTTGAGCCATGCGCTCTTGCGCACGACGCATCTTAGAAGCTGCTACCATCTGCATCGCGCGAGTAATTTTCTGCGTGCTTTTGATACTAGCTACTTTGGCGCGAATTTCTTTTAAATTTGCCATACGCTTAACCTAGTATTCGAAGGCCCTTTCGAGCCCTCGAAGGTTGATCCGTGAACCAAACCAAAACTAAATCCAACTGAAGTTGAAATTAGTAAGTTTGAGTCGCTTTAAAGCTTTCAATACCTGCTTTGATTGCAGCTTCGATGTCTTTGTTGTAATCACCAGTTTCATCGATGTTTTGCATTAACGCAGCATTTTCTGAACGGAAGTAAGAGATTAACGCAGCATCAAAGTCTACGATTTTCTTCACTTCAACGTCAGCCATATAGCCTTCGTTAGATGCATAAATTGAAACAGCTTGGTCAGCAATTGAATATGGAGCATATTGTTTTTGCTTCATTAATTCAGTTACACGTTGACCATGTTCAAGTTGCTTACGAGTTGCTTCATCAAGGTCAGAAGCGAACTGAGCAAACGCTGCCAATTCACGGTATTGCGCCAAAGCAGTACGGATACCACCAGACAATTTTTTGATGATCTTAGTCTGCGCTGAACCACCAACACGAGATACAGAGATACCCGCGTTCACAGCAGGACGAATACCTGCGTTGAATAATGATGTTTCAAGGAAGATCTGACCGTCAGTGATCGAAATTACGTTCGTTGGTACGAATGCAGATACGTCACCCGCTTGAGTTTCAATGATTGGTAATGCAGTTAATGAACCAGTTTGGCCTTTAACTTCACCATTCGTGAATTTCTCAACATAGTCAGCAGAAACGCGCGAAGCACGCTCAAGAAGACGAGAGTGAAGATAGAATACGTCACCTGGATACGCTTCACGACCTGGTGGACGACGTAATAACAATGAAATTTGACGGTAAGCAACAGCTTGCTTAGACAAATCATCATAAATGATTAGTGCATCTTCACCGCGGTCACGGAAGTATTCACCCATTGTACAGCCAGAGTATGGAGCCAAGTACAACATTGCTGCTGGATCGGCTGCAGCTGCTGCTACAACAGTGGTATACGCCATAGCGCCAGTTTCTTCTAGCTTGCGCACAACGTTAGCAATAGTCGATTGTTTTTGACCAATAGCTACGTATACACATTTAATGCCAGAGTTTTTCTGAGCGATGATCGCATCGATCGCCATCGCTGTTTTACCAGTTTGACGGTCACCAATGATCAACTCACGCTGACCACGGCCTACAGGGATCATTGTATCTACTGATTTATAACCAGTTTGTACAGGTTGATCCACTGATTGACGCCAAATTACACCTGGTGCTACTTTTTCAACAGCATCAGTTAATTTTGCATCAATTGGGCCTTTACCATCAATTGGGTTACCCAAAGCATCTACGACACGGCCTAAAAGTTCTGGACCAACCGGAACTTCTAATACACGACCTGTGCAACGAGCTTTTTGACCTTCTTGAAGGCTTAAGTAGTTACCTAAAACAACGACGCCCACTGAATCCTGTTCTAGGTTCAGTGCCATACCGTATAAGCCGCCGTCGAATTCGATCATTTCACCGTACATTGCATCAGCAAGGCCGTGAATACGCACAATACCGTCGGAAACCATAACAATGGTCCCTTCGTTTTTAGCGGTCGCGCTGGTGTCCAGATCGCCGATACGCTGTTTAATGAGCGCACTGATCTCGGATGGATTCAGTTGTTGCATTGCGCTATACCTCAATCTTTTTAAAGTTCAGTCTTCATATGCAATTAAGCAAGAAGACGAGTCCGCATTTTTTCTAGCTTGTTAAGCGCAGAATCATCTATCACTTGGTCGCCTGCACGAATAACAACACCAGCAATAAGCTCTGGTTTAACTTCTACAGAAACATTTACCGCAGCTTCGAATTTTTTCTCTAAAGCATGTGCAAGTAATTGTTCTTGTACAGAAGTCAATGGGAATGCAGATTCAATCACTACATCCACAGTATTGTTATTCTGTGATTTGAGCTGCTCGTATTCAGCAGAAATTTCAGGAAGAAGCGCCAAACGGTTGTTTTCAGCAAGCAATGTCAAAAAGTTTGACACTGCTGCAGTTTGGTCTTCGCCTAATACTTTTGCAAAAAGACTTACCTGCTCAGCAGGAGTAAGCTCAGGGCGAGTTAAGAAAGCTGAAAATGCTTCGTCTTGCACCGCAGCACTGAGCAAGTTCAATGCAGATGACCAAGAGTCAGTTGCATTTTGCTCAGAAGCGTA
The DNA here is from genome assembly GCF_043105125.1 of Acinetobacter sp. TYF_19. NCBI lineage: Bacteria > Pseudomonadati > Pseudomonadota > Gammaproteobacteria > Moraxellales > Moraxellaceae > Acinetobacter > Acinetobacter sp. TYF_19. The sequence goes on along the minus strand of NZ_JBICLH010000063.1, from coordinate 9,805 downwards.
AGCAAATGCTGCTTTAGCGTACGGGCGTGCCAACGTCAAGAGTTCAGCCATAATCCGCCTCTCTTAAAGTTTAGCAGCCAGCTGAGTCAGCATGGCATTGTGAGCTTCAGCATCAACTTTTTGGCTAAGAATTTTCTCAGCGCCTGTTACTGCAAGATCAGCAACTTGTTGACGTAATTCTTCACGAGCAGAATTGATTTCTGTATCAACAGCTTCTTTTGCTTGTTGACGAATACGCTCACCTTCAGCTGACGCTTGAGTACGAGCTTCTTCTACCAATTGTGCACCGCGGCGGTTCGCTTGTTCGATCAATTGAGCCGCTTGCGCTTTCGCTGCATCTAATTCAGCTTTCACTTGAGCTTGCGCATCCGCAAGATCAGCTTTTGCTTTTTCAGCAGCGTTTAAGCCATCAGCGATTTTACGCTGACGCTCACTAATCGCATTGATTAGTGGTGGCCATACAAATTTCATGCAGAATGCGACAAACATCGCAAATGCAATCGCTTGGCCAATCAATGTGAGGTTGATATTCATTGCTATTCCTCAATAGTTTAATTTAGGAATTAAGCCGATTAACCTACAAATGGATTAGCAAAGATGAAGAACAAGCCAATACCAACACCGATCATAGGCACAGCATCAAGAAGACCCGCGATTAAGAACATGCGAGTTTGAAGTTGTGGAGCCAATTCTGGTTGACGTGCAACAGCTTCAAGGAAGCGACCGCCTAAAAGACCAAAACCAATCGCAGTACCTAAAGCACCAAAAGCGATCAAGATAGCAGATGCAATTGCAACTAGACCTAAAGTGAGTTCCATGATAATTCCTCAGAGGTTAGGTTTATACCAAATTAAATTAAAAAATTGTGCGCCCAACCATCCAGTGATAGTTGAGCATTACCATTAATGCTTTTCGCTTGCCATGCTCAAGTATACGATAGTCAGCATCATAAAAATGAATGCTTGTAGCGTGATAACAAGAATGTGGAAGATCGCCCAAGGCACAGACAACGCCCATTGGATCCAGAACGGTAATAATGCGATAAGGATGAAGATTAACTCACCTGCATACATGTTACCGAAAAGTCGCAGAGCCAATGAAACTGGACGTGCAAGGAATGTTACTAATTCAAGAATTAAGTTCACTGGAATCAATAACGCTTTTGCAACTGGGTTACTTGGGTTAAATGGGTTAAGTGCTAATTCGCCAACGAAACCACCAATCCCCTTTTCGCGAATACTGTAGAACAAGATCAGTACAAATACAGATAAAGACATACCTAGGGTAATGTTTGGATCTGTAGAAGGTACAACCTTGAAGTAGACGTGATGAGGATCCATACCAAATACACTTGCACCAATCAGTTGAGCTGTATACGGAATAAAGTCAACTGGGATTAAGTCCATTGCGTTCATGAGGAAAATCCACACGAAAATGGTCAATGCAAGTGGCGCAATTAAGCGTGATTTGCCATGGAAAGTGTCGCGAACACTTGAGTCCACAAACTCAATGATCATTTCAATTGCAGACTGGAACTTGGTTGGAACACCAGAGTTTGCAGCTTTCGCTACGCACCAGAACAACAAACAGAAAATCACACCAAGAGTGATAGACCAACCCATTGAATCCAAGTGAATAGCAGTGAACCCCATCTGTTGAGCTTCTTCAGCAGTCTCAGCCAACTTCCATGAACCGTCTGGCATTTTGCCATAAGTCATATTCGTCAAGTGATGCTTGATATACTCGGTCGAAGTAAGGGCATGTTCTTCAGCAGCCATAAATCACACCTGGTCAATGTCAAATACAAATAGAGAGAACGAACATCGCGTGCTGCTTGATATCTCGTTCATCTCCTAAAAAACTTTTCAATTTTTTGTAGTGCTTATTAAACTCGTTTTTGTTGACGCGACACCCAAAATGGAGCAACCCACGTCATGGTTTGAACGAGCATAAAACCACAAAACAACGCCACCGCTGACAACGGTTTGACATTGCTTAAAATTAAAATGAAACCAACAATCACAATTGCAAACTTACCCATCATGCCTTTATACATGTTCGCAAGAACTTGTTTAGAAGCGCGAGCTCCTGCTGCTCGAAACGACTGCCATGAAAAATAGCAAGTCGCAAGCCAACACACGAGCGCACCTAATGCTGCACTCAGGGCTGCGGTTGAGTCTTTCACGACCCAGCCGATCAAGGCTGAAACAGGAATCATACATGCTTGTAAGAGGACTAAAGCTTTCGCTAATCGTCGGTCAATCAAGCGACTAGTTCGGCTCATTATTTATTCACTCACAACAATCATGCTTGACAAGTTTAGCTGATGATTATTTTTAATCGCAGGCATTATAGAGTTACACCCCTGAACATGCAATCTTTTCCCGACCTAAGTCGAGTTTTTTTCTATGTTTAAATTGCTTTTAAACTAATCAATTATTGTTTAATTTTTGCGTCACTTTCGCGCATTTAGCACACATTTATGCACATGATCGGCCAATTGCTTCCACGCGCTGACAAAATCCCCTGCCCCAGTCATGCTTTCATCAACCGCTTGGAAAACCAATGGGTTCAACTTTTGATATTGTGCTTGACTGGCATGCACTTCGGCCAAAAGGCACATCTTTGAATAAGGGCGGCTGTCATTTAAGTATTTGATTTGCGCAACCGTAGGGGCAATATGTGGGTCATCTGTCAAGGCGCCTGCAAAGCGTAAGTTTAAAGGTCGCTCAATGTATTGATAGGCATCATGAAAAGACCAATACGGGCGAGCTTGGGTACTTTGACTATATATAGCTGAGGCTTGCAACATTTTCTGAGCAAAGATTTTGGCATTATTCCAGTAGCGCTCCTTATACTCAGGCATCTGCTGTGAACGCAGGCCCGCAATAAAGAAACCAATGCGTACCGCATTGTTTGGGTCAAGCCAAACATGGGTATCGATGGTATTTTTTAAGGCATCACCACGAGTATTGCGCAGTGGTAAAGCATTGATAATGCCTGAATCTAAAATAGAAACTGCTTTATCATTGGGGGTCAGGAGTTTATCCAGCGGTGCTTCATGTGCTCGTCCCAACCAAATAACCAAACCTGCATCCTGAATGATTTTACGATGCATTGGGGTCAAACTCACATCATGTCCAGATTGATCTGCCAACAATAAGGTTGGTTTTTCAATGCCTTTCGTCACTTCCTGTGCAATCAAGTAAATCGGCTGTGTAGAAACAACCAAGTCTTGCGTCCAAGCAACACTACTAAACAGCGCAAACGCAAAAAAAGCCAAGAAACGGGACATGGGAGCAATCACTAGAAATACAATTAGTGTTATAATATAACAAATCGACAAAAATACCTATGCCTAATCGAAACTCTCTGCGCTTCATGTTAAGATTTAATGTCGTTTTTCTTTTATAAATTTTGCACTTGAGGTTTGTTATGAGCGCTTGTTCTCACGAACACCACCATGCTTTACATGATGTGCATGGTCATCACAACGTTGAGACGCGTTTGGCTGAAGCAGAAGTCTTGTGCGCAGCAACTGGTGCGCGCTTAACCCCCTTAAGAAAAGAAGTTTTGGCACTGATCCTAAATGCGACAGGCCCGATGGGTGCGTATGATTTGTTGGCTAAAATTAAAAGCAATGCCGACCGCCCTGCTGCCCCACCGACGGTGTACCGCACCTTAGACTTTTTATTAGAAAAAGGCCTCATTCACCGACTCACCTCGATTAATGCCTATATTCCGTGTTGCCATCCCCGTGAAGGCCATCAAGCAGCCTTTCTCATTTGCACTGATTGCAAATCAGTGACAGAAGCCTCTGCACAAGGATTATTACAACAACTCGATGCACTTTCCGCAGCCGATGGTTTTACGGCACAACACAGCATTATCGAAATTTCAGGAATTTGTCAGCAGTGTCGCCACAAATAAGCCTCGATCCTGTTCTGGTCGAACTCTCCCAAATTAGTGTTCGTATCGATGAACGCGACATTTTAAAGCATGTCGATTTTGTCTTACATGAACGGGAAATTGTGACCCTGATTGGCCCAAATGGTGCAGGGAAATCCACGCTCATTAAAGTGCTGTTGGGTATTGTGCACCCTAATGCTGGCGACATTAAAACAACAAAGCCACTCAAGTTTTCTTATGTACCACAAAAATTTAATCCCTCACATAGCCTACCGCTTAGGGTGAAAGACCTTTTGGCTTTGGAAAAATGCGATCCTGCAATCAAGCAAGAAATTATCCACGATACGGGGATCAGCAAACTTGAAAACTCCAAAGTACAGCAGCTTTCAGGTGGAGAGCGTCAACGCGTTTTACTGGCTCGTGCGCTGTTACGTCAACCAGATATTTTGGTTCTCGATGAACCCATGCAAGGCTTAGACATTCAGTCTGAGGCTGAGTTGTACGACTATGTGCGCAGTTTACCCGCCAAATATGGTTGTGCTGTGCTCATGGTTTCACATGATTTGCAGTGGGTCATGCAAGGAACTCATCGTGTGGTGTGTTTGAATAAACACATTTGTTGTAGTGGCCTGCCTGAAAGTGTGCAACAACACCCTGAGTATCAAGCCATTTTTGGTACCAACCGCGTGTTCTATCAACATCATCATGATCACTGCGCACATGGTGATAGTGCAACGCCTTGTCAGCATGACGCTCGCCCACACATTCACCCTGAACCGGAAGCTTAACTCATGATGGAATGGTTACAACTGCTGTTGCCTGCATGGATTATGGGCACGCTTCTGGTCTTTTTAACTGCGCCACTAGGTTGTTTGATGCTATGGCGTCGCATGTCATTCTTTGCCGACACCATGGCACATGGCACGTTACTGGGTGTCGCGATTGCAGGAGCAATGGCGTTGCCCTTGTGGATGGGTGTGGCTTTTATTGCGGGCTTGTTGGTGGCGATCCTTTGGGTTTTGCATGATCCACGTTTACCTAATGACGCATTACTCGCACTCTGTTCTGCAACCTTGCTCTGCTCGGGTCTGATGTTTATTCAACATATTCCAAGCTTAAGACCTGAATTACTCAGCTATTTATTTGGTGATTTACTCACGATCACTTGGACAGACCTGCCCGTTTTTGCGACCGTTATTGTTGTTGCACTCGCAGTGCTTTATAAAAGTTGGCAAGCTCAAATTCAGATCGCGATCGATCCTGATATGGCCGTCAGTGAAGGTGTCAGTGCGAAATGGCAACGTTTGATTTTTATGTTGCTACTGGCTTTATTTACCATTTTAGCACTTCGTGCAGTGGGTTCTTTACTGATGGGTGCCTTGCTTGTCATTCCAGCACTCACCGCTCGACTGCTTGCCCACTCTCCAAAACAAATGGTGATTTGGGCCTTTGTGATTGCGCAAATTGGGGTGACAGTTGGTTTATGGTCCAGTGCAGGGCTAAATACTTCTACAGGACTCAGCATTGTCTTAACCATGTCGATTCTGTTTGCGCTGATTTTTATCGCGCAGAAGTTTAAAAAGATCACTTAAAAAATTGGGCATGAATTAAAGCCATGAAATCGCATGGCTTTACTCGTAAACATTCAAATTATATAAAAAATGTAAACCCCAATACTGAGAAAATAATTATGTCTGATGAACAGTTAAAAAATAGTTTAAAAAATCGTTATATTTTTCAGGATAGCGATATATTTACACATGGAAGAGATTATTTTCAGATAGCTCAACTAGCATATAACTCAAAAGAATTTAAGCCGTATCCAATATTAACGCTATTAGCATTAGCTATAGAACATTTTTTTAAAAGCTTAGACACTGAAAATAAAACCCAAAGGTCTAACCACCCTAATAATGATGAACCTTTTTTAATATTACCCACCTATAGACAAATTCAAACCAATAATAAAAATGGGCATGACTTATACAGTTTATTCGATTATTTTTCAAAAAAAGATTCCGAACTATATCAATATATAAATAATCAATATTCAAATCAATTTAGTAGAGATCCAAGAACTCTTCTTGAGCGAAATCGAAAACTTTTCGAACATACTCGATATGCATATGAAAATGCAGAAAATCATAATCATCTTACCGATCTGCAAGAGTTATACAAATTAACTGAGTTTCTGTATCAAACTATAGAAGATTTATTTAAACAAAATTACTGATGCACTAAACTCAATAAACTTGCAGCACAGGCAAACAACACTGCAAAAGTACGATTTAGATATTTTTGCTGTCGCGGGGATTTTAAGAGTTTTAAAACTTTCGCTGCCAATCCCGTATATCCTGCCATCACAATCAAATCAATCGTAACCATCGTGACGGCCATCACCGCATATTGACTCCACTGCGGCTTAGACAAATCTAAAAATTGCGGTAAAACTGCCAATAAAAATACGATTGCTTTGGGATTGCTCATATTGATCAAAAAGCCATACATCACCAATTTAGAGCGTGATTTAGTCGGTTGTTCTTGTTGAATTTCAATCGATTGGATGGGTGCCATCCATTGTAAATAAGCCAAATACAATAAATAAGCCACACCAAACCACTTCACGGCCCAAAATGCCCAAGGCGTTGTGGCAAAGAGCACCCCTACCCCAGCCGCCACAATACCGATTTGCACCAACAAGGCGAGTTGTAAACCCAACGCATTCCAATAACCATGCCGAAAACCGTAGTTGAGGCCACTCGACATGGACGCAATAGCCCCTGCCCCTGGAGAAATACTAATGATCCAACATGCAAGTACAAAGCCAAGCCAAATTTGAAATGACATAGTGGTATTGAGAAAAAAATGACCTTTAGATTATATGATCTTTCATGCTTTTAGGGTTTATTATTCATCAATGAATTTATCACTTAAGGCTATGAAGCTGAAACTGCATAAGGCACAATAAGTGCAGCCAATAGAAATAACAATTTTTTTAGGAGCCATGAATGACCGCCCAATCTGTAATTCTGCCATTACCTTCAGATCATGCCCGTTTTATTGTTTTACGTTTAAAAGATTTAAGTATTGAAGAACTGAAAGAAAAATTAGAAGATTTATTTTCCACCCGTGATCGTCTTATTACCCAACATCCAAATGCGCAAATTAAAACGGCTGTTGCTTTTGGTCCTGAACTTTGGGCACAACTTCATCCTACAGCGCCTGCAGGGTTTAAACAGCTAGAGCCCATTTATGGCTCTTTCAATATGCCTGTTTCACCTGCGGATGTTTTAATTCATATTGCGGCTCAGCGTACCGATCTTTGTTTTGCCCTTAGTCAATCGTTCTTTGAAGGTATCCAAGATAAAGTTGATGTTTTAGATGAACGAGTCTGTTTCCGCAATTTTGATGGTCGAGATTTGACTGGTTTTATTGATGGTACTGAAAACCCGCAGTTTCCTGATGATCGTGCTGCAACGACCTTATTAAGTGAAGATGCAGGAGTATTCGCAGATGGCTCTTTTATCTTTGCGCAACGCTATTGCCATGATTTGGAAAAGTGGAAAAAATTAAAAGTTGATGCTCAAGAGCAAGTCTTTGGAAGGACAAAACTTGAAAGTATTGAACTAGATGATGACGTTAAGCCTGAAAATTCTCACGTTGCACGCGTCGTGGTTGAAGATGATGAAGGCGAGGAAATGGAAATCCTACGTCACTCGCTTCCTTATGGCGATGGTAAAGGTGAGCAAGGTTTATTTTTTATTGCCTATACGAAAGACTTAAGCATTATTGATGCGATGTTACTGCGAATGTTTGGCACCAGTGGTGATGGAATCCATGACCGTATGCTTCATTTTGTGACTCCTGTGGATGGTGCTTATTATTTTGCGCCGAGTGAGGAGCTGTTGGAAGAAGTTTTGGAAGGGTGATTTTTTAATGCTTAACGGCTTTGTTGCATAAATATGTAAGCATCTGATTTAAATAAATTTAATTTTAGATCAAAAAATAATCAAAACTTTTAAAATCATATAGTTATAAAATCTTTGTGCAACAAAGCCATGCTTAACTACAGTAATGGCCTACTGTAGTTAAGCTAATCTTTTACAATTCGGCTTTCCATACGCTATTTTTCACTAACTTCCCATCTTTAATATGTAATGCAATATTATATTGAGCAGCCCCACCACTACTTAATGAGTTGATTATGTATAAATCATTGTTTTTCTGATAAATCTGAAAATCAGCAAGTTCATTCTTACTACTGAGCCCATCTTTTGGAAAAAAATAGTTTTCCAATTGATCTGAATTAATAATGATTTTTTGCTCTTGGATCTTAACTACAATTCTGTTCAACTGAAGAAAGTTTACAGTAGGGAGGTCACCATCCGTACCATAAAAAGCCTTCCCTTTATACAAACTATATAACTCGCTCCCCTTTAGGCTTTTGGAATAATTTTTTGAATTCAAATCCGCATCCTTCGATGAGATCTCAACTGTATATAAAGAATTCCTATATAAAACAGTTTTAACATCATATTTTTTTAATTTTATTTTGTTATAACTATCAAATCTATTAATTCTATTATTATAAATATAACCATTCACACCAGACGATGAGTTAATAAAACAGAAATTATTCACAATATCATCCACACATGAAACTATTTCTCCATTCTTCTGTTTAGATATAACCTTAGAGCTCAAATCTGCCGATTCACGAACATTAACATAGCCGTCTTTATCTTGAATCAATCCAAAATCAGCATAAATACAAGTACTAATTGTCATTAAAAAAGGAAAAAAGATATAATTCATTTTATTTTTTCTCATTTAGGGTAAGTTCCTTTTTTATCGCGAATGTATTTAATTTTTATATTAGGATATTGACGCTGAAAGTTTATGATTTTTTCTGCCAAATTTTCAACATCCTTGTTCTGCGCACGAGTACAACCCATTGTAACGCGCCAGCCCTGCTTTTCAGCGTAAGGATCTTTTAAGCCAGAGCCTCCTCCATGAACCCAACGAGCCCTTGTATCAGTACTACGAATTTTTGTAGTTCCATATGCTGCCCCCAATTGACTTGTCCTAGTGCCACCGGAAATAATTGTATAAAATCCAGTGAACATCCCATCAGCGTTACTTTTAGCTTTACTAGACACTCTACTTCCTGATTTGAAGCTAAAAAGTTTGTTACCTAAATGATCATAGAAAACAGTATATCCTTCTTTGGGCTCTTCAAACGGGCCATAATCCATATCTTGAAATGTATAAATAACAGCCATCCCATCAGATATTTTCACTTTCACATCCTTTGTATTCCCATTCAATTGCGTTTTATTTTTATCAATTTTTGGAGGCTCTTTTACCTTTTGATTATTAACAGCTTCTTTTGCTACTGGAGTACTCAACTCAATCATATTATTAAATTGTTGAGCACTGTTACTAATACTACCGGTCGGCTTCGCTGTGTGATTCTTCGAAAACTCAAGAATATCTAAATTTAAATTACCTAAACCAATATTGTTAAAAATTTGGTTTAAAGCACTATTAGATGGTTTGTGCCTCAAGTATTTATTTATCTTTAGTTTCTTCCCAATTGCAATATTATTTATGTTACTTATCTTATTATCTTTTGCTATTTCCTCTATAGTAGTGCCGAATTTTTTAGCAATTCCTGCTAAGGTGTCACCCGATTTCACACTATAGCTTTCACTCACACCAAAAAATAGAATCTGACCAACCTTTATCTTGTTCTTATCTTGAATATTATTATCTTCTATAATTCTATTTACAGTTGTAGCATTAGATTTAGCAATTTTTTCTAGAGTATCCCCTTTTTTTACAACGTATCCTGCTGTAGAACGGCTTTGTTGCACAAAGATTTGAAATGCAAAGC